>NZGD01000108.1 GCA_002690925.1 Rhodopirellula sp. | reverse complement strand
CTGGTGTAATTTTCACTGGCGATCATTTCCAAGCCATCCTGCTGACGGATCGCTTCGGCTTCAATCGCGTCCCAGACTGCTGGATCTTGCTGCTGCAAAGGATTCATTCGGCCTATTCTCAATGATGAGGGTGGTTAGATGAGGATGGTGTACCGGGTGGGCCCGGCATCGGTACAGGAAAAAACGCCTGTCTATGGATTGTCGACGGCATTAGGCAGACCGTCAATGTCCGCCGCGCGATCACTTCGGAGGACCGAAGTGAACTAGTTTTAGGGCAACTTCTGTCGAAACAATGCGAAGAAGTGGGAAAGAATGTTTGGATTCCCCCTACTTTATCGGATAAAACGGTAAGTTGTGCTGAACTAAGCACCCCTCCTGCGCGTTGAACGTAGTAGACATCTCCCGTCCGCTCCAATTTCGACTCAAAAAGGCGTTGCTTTTCCTTGCAACGCTTTGCTGTGACCTAACCTTTCCAAGGAATCCAATCCTTAATCATCTCAAGTGTCCGGAATGAAATACCACTACAAACTCATTGCTCTCGCCCTCGCTTTCGCCCCTTGGGCGAATGCTGAGGCAGTTCTAGCCCCTTTTGACAAAGTCTCTGAGGGATATACCAAACTGGCCGTTAATGACCAGAACAACCCAAAGGGACTCTTCTCTCTTTGGAAAAAAGACAAGGATGCTCAGTTACTGGGCGAATTGCCCAAAAACTTCATGGGGAAGAATTATTTCATCGCTCTGACTGTCAGCAGCGGTGACAAGTACGCCGGCCTGCAGTCGGGTGACTGGGTCGTTCAATGGCGCCGCTATGGGGATCGTTTGGCCCTGATTGCTCCCAATTTGGACATCAGAGCGACAGGAGATGCGGAAAGCAAAGCATCTGTAAAGCGTTTGTTCACCGACCGTGTTCTGTTGGATGTAGCCATCTTGGCTCTGGGGCCATCTGGTGGTCCTGTGATCGATTTGGACTCACTGCTCGTGGGCAACGCGAGCCGTTTCTTCGGCTCGTCGGTTCGCATCAGCAACAGCCGAATCACCAAACTGGCATCCGCAAAAGTCTTCCCGGGTAATGTCGAGGTCGCCTTTGAGATTGTCGGAGGCAGTGGTCGCCTGCAAACGATTCATTACTCCTTCAGTGAAGTTCCCAGTGCCACGGCTGGGTACAAACCCCGAGAAGCTGATGAGCGAATCGGTTACTTCACTACATCGTTTTCCGATTTGAGCCGTTACGAGGATGACGACACTCGCGTCCGGTACATCAATCGCTGGAAACTGCAGAAACGAGACGCAAGCCTTCAACTCAGCCCTCCAAAAGAGCCCATCCGCTTCTACGTAGAACACACCGCACCTGTCCGCTATCGCCGATGGATCAAGGCGGGCGTGGATTACTGGAACAAGGCGTTCGAAAAAGTGGGTTTGATCGACGCAATCGTGATCGAGTACCAAGACGCCCAAAGCGGTGTTCACATGGAAAAGGATCCTGAGGATGTTCGCTACAACTTCATTCGCTGGTTGAACAACGATGTTGGGACAGCGATTGGACCCAGCCGAGTACATCCATCCACAGGAGAAATCCTCGACGCTGATATCATTCTGACCGACGGTTGGATCCGTCACTTCAATTACAACTACGAAGATCTGATGCCCAAGCTGGCAATGGAAGGTATGGCAGCAGAGACAGTGGCGTGGCTTGGCAAGAACCCACGCTGGGACCCACGCGTTCGCTTGGCTCCAGCGGAAAAAGCAAACTACCTCCGAAGTGAGTTTCAACGGCAATCTCAATTGCCAATGGCAGGATATCAGTTTGCCCAAGCAGATCCTGCTTTGCTGGGTGACGATGAGTTCGATGGCTTGTATGGACATGTCAGTCAAAAAAATGGTCTGTGCATGGCTGCAAGCGGTCGCAATTTGGACCTCGCTTTGGCCAGAATGGATTGGGCCCTGTCGCTGATGGCAACCGAAGAAGCCGAGAAGCAAAAGAAACGGAAGAAAAAGAATCAGCCCAAGGAAGAGGGAGACGACAAGAAAGCTGACGAGGACAAGAAAGAGGACAAAAAAGACGACAAGGACGCAGAGGCCACTGAGGAAGACAACGAGAAAAAGGAAGACAGTGAAACTGCGGCCAAGAAGCCAGCAGCACCCGCTGATCCAATGCTCGATGGCATGCCTGAATGGTTCGTCGGTCCCCTGCTTGCTGATCTGGTTGCTCACGAAGTGGGACACACCCTTGGCCTTCGTCACAACTTCAAAGCCTCCGGCCTGCTGACTCTTGACGAGATCAACAGCAAAGACGTCAAAGGCAACAAGACATTCACCGCGTCAGTGATGGATTACACACCCATCAACTATCGACTCGAGTCCGGTGAAGTCCAAGGTGACTACGGGATGATTGACATCGGACCCTACGATTACTGGGCGATTGAGTACGGCTACACAGCCGACGACAAGAAGCTCGGAGACATCTTGAAGCGTTGCAACGAACCTGAACTGCAGTACGCAACTGATGAAGACACGAACGGTCCTGACCCGCTGGCTCGCCGCTACGACTTCTCAAAGGATCCTCTCGACTATGCCAATGAACAGCGAAAGCTGATCAAACTTTACCGAGAACGCATTCTTGATAAGTTTGTCAAAGACGGTGATAGTTGGGCGAAAGCCCGTCGTGGTTATGAGCTGACACTCAGCTTGCAAACACGTTCCGTGAATATGATGGCGAACTGGATCGGTGGCGCATTCATCAACCGCGACAAGAAAGGCGATCCGGGCAATCGCCCACCAGTGGAGGTCGTTCCTGCTGCCCAGCAGCGAGCTGCATTGCAATTCGTGATCGATACGTCGTTCAATGACGATGCGTACGGTCTGACACCAAAGTTGCTCGAACGAATGAGTGTTGACAAATGGTTGGATGGTGGCTCGCGCGGTGGAATGTCCAATGAAGCCACGTGGCCAATCCACGATCGAATTTTGGGTGTCCAAGCATCCGCTCTGACACTGTTGATGAACCCCACCACGTTGCGAAGGGTTTATGACAACGAGTTGCGACTGCCTGCTGACGTTGACACGCTGACGCTTCCTGAGCTGCTTTCATCGATCAATGAAACGGTCTGGAGTGAACTGGACGCGGAGTGCCCTGATGGACGCAATGATCGCGAGCCAATGATTTCATCACTGAGAAGAAATCTTCAACGTGAGCACATGCAACGGCTTGTCGACCTGATCCTCGGATCATCTGACGACACAGCGGCACACAAACCCATCAGCAATCTCGCCAGAATGGAATTGCGAGGACTTTCCACCAAAATCCAAGGTTCTCTTGATAAGTGTGGCAAGAAGATGGACGCCTACACCAAGGCTCACCTCACAGAGACCAAGGAGCGGATCGACCGTGCTTTAGAAGCTGGCTACACCTACAACGCTGCAGCTGCTTCAGGGCCGATCATGATGATGCTTGGACGAGAGACAAACGAATAGGAATATTCGTCAAGACAAAGAACTGCTGGAAGGTAAGTTCCAAGCCAAGGGTGTCCCGGAAACGGGACGCCCTTTTTTTGTGCTTACAACCGAGTGATCAAAAAACTGCTTCAACACTATTCGCTACTGACTGCTGAAAAAATCGCTAGACTGACGATTCCAATCATAATACTGGACCACACCAATACCCTGTCTTCTCGGAGCCCACCTCATGCATCGTTCAAACGCGTTAGCGCTCTCTTTTTTGATGACGTTGCCTCTGGTACTTCCTTCCGAAAACTCATCAGCTGAACAGTTGACCTTCGAAAAGAGCGTAATTGATCCCAATTTAGGAAAGGTCTGTTACGCAGTCACCGCTGCCGATGTTGATGACGATGGTCGGCTGGATATTGTCGCCATCAGCGAACGGGAAGCGATGTGGTATCGGAATCCTGACTGGAAAAAACACATCATGATCAGTGATGCTGTTACAAAAGATCATGTCTGTATCGCCGCCGGCGACATCGACAAAGATGGAAAAGTCGACTTCGCGATGGGAGCAGGATGGCCGACGAGCGGTGGAGAGATTTTCTGGATCAACCGGGGTAAATCACTTCAGGAACCCTGGAAGGTGCATCCAATTGGTGCCGAAGCTTGGACACATCGGATGCGATTTGCTGATGTTCTGGGAACAGGTCGGGATCAAATCATTGTCACACCGCTAAACGGTGATACCAAGAACGGTATTCGCTTGTTGGCTTATCCGATTCCCGAACGGCCTGCCACGGCAAATTGGGCGCCCAAAATCATGGCTCGTTCCCTCAATCGCGCTCACAATCATTGGCACATCAGCAACACGAATTCGCATCAATCCATGGACACCATCATTGCCAGTCAAGAAGGCTTAAGCTTGGTGCAGCGCGCGGTGGATGGCAGTTTTTCAGTCACCGGGATCTCCAAAGGTGCCACCAGCGAAAATCCAAACCAGCGCGGATCAGGAGAAGTGAAAAAAGGAACATTCGGGCATCAGATCATGCTGGCCACCATCGAGCCCATGCACGGCAACCAGGTCGTGGTTTACCTTGGCAATGTATTGAATAGCCAAATGCAACGAATCGTGTTGGATGATTCGTTTGCACAAGGGCATGCCATCTGGTGCGCCGACTTTGATGGTGATGGGAAAGACGAAGTTGTCGCAGCTCACCGACAACCAAAAGCCGATGGCACTCCCCCCGGCATCTATTTGTATCACGCGAATGACGCAAGCGGGGAAAGTTGGGAACGCACTCGTTTGGATGCTCCCATGGCATGCGAGGACCTTTGGTGTGACGACTTCAATGGCGATGGCAGGGTAGACATATTGGCGGGCGGGCGGGCCACACACGATGTGAATCTGTATCTCAACCAGACGCCAAGGGGACCCAAGGACGAGACGTCGCCCGGTAATTAATTACAACGAGTCGCCAAGTTGCGGAAACGCATTCACCCTGCATCTCCATAGAACAGTTACAGTGCAGTCTGAACTGTGGCAACTCGGTTTACATCCGGCTTAAGATATCACTGACTTCGGCCCGCTGCGGCGGCATGAAGTGGTTGAAGGGCTCAGCCATGTGGTCGCTGCAGATGCCGTTGATTGAAAGAGCACACTTTGTTGCCTTGATGAATCGACTGGCATATTTACCAACACTGTAGATCTGCTGCAGCCGATTGACGCGCTGACTAAGTACTTCTACCTGCTGAGATTTCTGCGTCATGGCTGCATTGTACAAATCGACAAAAAGTTGCGGATAAATATTGGCGCCACCATTGACTCCCCCATCTCCCCCCATGGCAATGGCCTCGGCAGTCAGGTGCTCTGGTCCGATGAACATCGACCAGTCGGGTCGAACCTCTTTCAAACTCAGCATCTGCTGAAAGTACTTCATATCGCCACTACTGTCTTTGACACCAATAATCTCTCGATGCTGAGCCAGCGATCGCAGTGTATCAATTTCAAACCAGACCTTTGTCAAGCTGGGCATATTGTACAGCATCATCGGAAGTGGCACCTCTTGCACAATGTCGGCGATGTACTGAATCAACTCCGTCTGACCTGCAGGAAAGTAGTAGGGCGTCGAAAGAACAACCGCATCGGCTCCTGAATCCTTGGCAGACTCTGCCAGCCTCAGAGACTCAACAAGTGAAGTGTCAGTGACCCCTACAAACACAGGCACCCGATGATCTACAGTCTCGCTGACAAGCTTTATAAACTCACGACGCAACCGATAGCTGAGGCTGGGAGCCTCACCGGTAGTTCCCAGAATGAAAACTCCATGGACGCCTCCTTTGATCACATGTTCAAGCAATCTTTGCGTCCCGACGTAATCAAGCTTGTCACGATCCACCAAAGGTGTGACCAGTGGAGGTACGATTCCACGGTACAGTGGTTTGACTGTTTGAAGAGTAGCCATGCTTTTTTAAACCGTCATCCAAGCAGCTTTATAGTTCAGACCAAGATTGAGAATTCGCTGCAGAAGTGCCTCATAGGTAATCCCCACCGATTCAGCTGATTCTGCGAGGTCTTCACCGAACTCAATATTTGGATTTGCATTTGCTTCAATGACATAGATTTCTCCCTTTTCTGTCATCCGCAAATCCATCCGTCCATAGCCGCTCATACTGAGTGCTCTGTAAACCCTTTTGCAAAGTTTCGAGATGCGATCTTGTGTCGCTTCATCCAGATTCTTCGCAGCATGCGTCGTGATCTGGTGCTTCTCCTGGTACTTGCGATCCCACTTGACTCGACTGGTAGCAATGCGAGCAAGATCATCAGGCATACTCCCAAAGCTCATCTCCCAAGCAGGGAATGTCCGCAGTCGAGTATTACCCAACACGCCCACGTACAGTTCCCGTCCCTCGATGTACTGCTCCGCGATCGCATCATCATTCGTTTTCTCATGAATAAACTTGACCCTCTCTGCCAAAGCTTCATCGGTGTGGACGATTGAGGCTTGTGCGATTCCATAGGAGGCGTCTTCGACAGTCGATTTTACAAACAGTGGAAACGATAATTTTTTTGGTCGATGAACCGTCCGTCCCACCGGAAAAACGGTGAACCTTGGAGTAGGGATTCGATGGTAAGTCAGGACCTTCTTCGACAAAGCCTTATCTTTAGTCAGCAGTAATCCGCGTGGATTACAGCCCGTATAAGGCTGTTGCATGAGTTCCAAATAACTAATCACTGCAAAATCGTAAGTCACGACCCCATGAAATTCCTCGAGCATCATGAATGTGATATTGGGCTTAAAATCTCGCAAAGCCTCTCGGATTGGTGCCAGATCATCGTAGACCCCCAAAGGCAACACCTCGTGCCCCAAACGGCGCAGCGTCTCACAAACATCAAACTCTGCTTTCCAAGGGTCCATCTCGGCTTCTGAAACCCCATCGAGATTTTGAGGCGGCACATGGCCATCACGTACAAGCACTAGCACACGCAATTTGCTCATCGCTTGACTCGGGGTTGGTGGCGAATGATTCGGTTCGTTGCAAAATCGCATGACAGAGCCAGCGTAAATACCGGCTGACAATATTCCGACTGATAAGCATGAGCCGTGCGAAAGAAGTTAAATGGCAAAGCGGTGCCTTCCCTCATGTATAAAACTCGTCGTCCGGACGGCGACCAAAATCATCGCATCACGTTTTGCATCCTCAGCCGATGCTCCCAACCGCAACTTGAGTTCACGACATCGCTGAATCATTTCCTGCACCACTTGATCAATCGTGTAGGTGTACTCGCCGGTCCAACGTGCAACGGCTCGGCGCAATTCACCACGAACGCGCACCAAAAAGGCGGCGGCTGTTGGATTTCGCCGATGTGCGGGATCGCTCGAAAACAGTTTGCGCAAATCATTGTCATAGATACTTGGAAAGTCGAATCCGTATCGCTCCCGTTTGCGTTCGTAATGGGAGCGAAGAGTTTTCCGAATTTTTGAAATTGGTTCCGCTTTGGCTCGTGATTTGACATGCGCGCTTTTTCCATGAATCGACTTCATCAGATCGTCGACCATGTTCAGCTTATCGATCGCCGGCCAGTTGCGATAACGCGTCCGCCATCGCGATCCAGGACGAAGCCAAACAGCGAACGTCTCTGCAAAATCTTCCAATGGATGTGCCTGAGCGTACCACATCTCGAGGTGCTGCACGAAGTTTCGACTGGAAGGCTTGGGGTGATAATAATCTGGGTAAGGCTGGGAAGGTTTGCCAAAAGCATTCCGGTAGCGGACACGTCGCCTGAGACGATAGGCTGTGTCAATCGCGTGACCTGCCTCGTGCCTCAAAATTTTCATGCACCAAGCTTTCGTGCCTCCCTCAACTTCAAGCAACTGCTTCCGCTCCAGACGCATCAACCTTGGATGGGCCAAATAGAAGGGAATCGCGATCCCCGGAATTCCATCGGGTGAAAACCATTCATCACTCAACCAACAATGCGGTGAGAACTTGAGCCCGCGGTGTGCCAATTCGTGGTTAAGCTGCTGGATCCTGTCTTCCAGAGGAGTTCCACGAATCGTTAGCTTCAAATCGCAAATCCGCGCATCAAGTAACTCTTCATCAGTCATCGAATTCAGATCTGGTTTTTTCGTCGACATATTGCGATTAAAAAACTAAAAACTTGGGAATTACAGCCGAAGCGATCGCGACAGTTTATTCAACAAACGACCAATGTCTTTACACAAAAACCACGAAGTGGACAAAAGCATTTCATCTAAGCGTGGGAATCCCGTAATTCGTTCACGCATCCCGATAGCCTCATTCACAAGATTGACTGGCTCTGGAAGGAGTGCCATTGCTGTGCTGATGCTTGAAGGAGATGGTGCCGAGTCTATCATTCAAAGCTGTTTTAAGCCGGCAAATCACATCCCATTCGAGGAAGGGCAGATCCGTTACGGTCTTTGGATTGGACCTGAATTCAAAGGCACCGGAGACTCCGGAATATCAGCACGATCCATGGAACAACCTGCTGAATCCGTGGTAATCACACCCATGGCAGGCCAAACGTTCGAAATTCACTGCCATGGTGGGCCTGCTGCCGTCGCTCGACTTGAGGCGGATATGCGAGCCTGTTGTGCGGTCTCTGCCACAAAAACACCTGCGTCAAAGTCATCAGAACACTCGGTTCTGATCCGTGAAGCCGAAGCAGTCCTGGTAAAATGCAATACTCCCAGGACCGCCGGAATCGCAATGGACCAAGTCCGGGGTGCCCTACTTGATTGGGCTACAGAGTGGCGAACATCGGTTACCTCGGCCAAAGTTCCGGAATTTCGAGTAGAGCTGGAGTCCCTCCTCAGCGCGGCAGCGACCACAGTGAGATTAGCTGATTCATTTCGCGTGGTTCTTACGGGCCCACCCAATGTTGGCAAGAGCAGCCTTCTAAATGCGTTAGTTGGCTTTGACCGCAGCATCACCCTCGATATGGCCGGAACCACCCGGGATGTCCTACATGCCAACACGGTCATCGCCGGGCTCCCGATTCAATTCAGTGATACAGCCGGCATCCGTGACCACGCCGCCGTAGAGACAATCGAACGAGAAGGTATGCGGCAAGCCCAACTTGCTGCTGGAAAAGCCGACCTGCTGCTGCTCGTTGGCGAACCACTGCCCGAGGGTGGCTACAGTAAAATGGCATCACCATCACTTGAAATACCACAAATTCGCGTACTGAATAAAATTGATCAACAATTCGATGCCCCCCAACTACCAGATCATCTGGACCACCAATTTGATGTCGGCACAAATGCTCTAACTGGTGAAGGCTTGGCAGAATTGATGGTTACAATTGGTGCACGGCTTGGCAAGAACCTGCCTGATGCTGGTAAACCGGCACTGCTCAATGAGCGGCAATGGGAAATCATGAACCAAAGCTCACGCGCGGATTCTTCAGAACAGATATCTGAGCTTTTGGGACACTTGATAGGTCACAACCATGGGTAAGACAACATGATTCGAACACTCCTACTATCGGTAACTTTCCTGGGATCCATTTTCATGCCGCACCTAACAAGTTCCGGAGACGAAAAACCGAATTGGGCAATCGTGATCCATGGCGGTGCGGGCAGTGATCCAACAAAGTGGAACGAGGACAAAACCAAAATTCGGGAGGCAGGACTTCTTCGTGCTTTGACGGCTGGTCGCGACGCTTTGGCAAATGGTCGTAATGCACTGGATACTGTTGAACTGGTCATCCGGATCCTTGAAGATGATGCCGCTTTCAATGCAGGGCGAGGCGCCGTTCTTACCAAGGAAGGTCAAGTCGAATTGGATGCATCGATTATGGATGGGAAAACTCGCGCGTGCGGTGCGGTCGCAGGGGTGACGGCCACCAGAAATCCCATCAATCTGGCTCGCCTTGTGATGACTGAAACACCACACGTGCTGCTCGCTGGAAAAGGTGCAAATCAATTTGCTGAACAACAGAAAGTACCGCTCGTTGCGCCTGATTACTTTCTGAGCAAGGCAAGATTCCCTGAGAGCGAACCGCACTTTGGTACTGTTGGATGTGCCGTTTTGGATTCAGATGGCAACCTTGCTGCGGGAACCAGCACCGGCGGCACGGCAAAAAAACTCCCCGGCAGAGTAGGTGACTCGCCAATTGTCGGAGCTGGAACCTATGCAGCGAATGATACGTGCGCTGTTTCCGGCACAGGTGTTGGTGAAGAGTACATCCGCAACTCAATTGCCTATGACGTCGCAGCGAGAATGCGTTATGCCAACGAAAGTATTGAAGACGCCGTCACCATCATCATGCAGCAAACTTTGCAAGCTGGCGTGGGTGGAATCATCGCACTTTCCAAGGATGGAAAAATCGTGATGCAGCACAACACTCCCGGGATGAGTTGCGGAGCTGCAGACAGCTCAGGAAAATTTGAAACTCACTTGGCACTCAAGGACGGTGGATCTCCCCAGCGACGTGTAACCACCGATGCTAGAAAACCATCCAAGGCCGAGACTGAAATCACGGAATTACTTCTGCAACAGGTGAAAGACTGGAACCAAGGTGACATCGATGCATTCATGGAACCCTACTGGAATAGTGAACAGTTGACATTTTCATCGGGTGGAAAGGTCACACGCGGTCATGCAAAAACATTACTAGGCTATAAAGAGCGATACCCGGATGCCAAAACAATGGGAACGCTGGCCTTTGAAGGCCTTGAGTTCCAAGCACTTGGCAATGATGCCATGCAGGTACTCGGTATCTGGAAACTTGCGAGAGACAACCAGCCGATGACAGGTCGTTTTACATTGGTGCTGCGCCAATTTCCTGAGGGCTGGAGAATCATCCATGACCATACCTCGAAAACACCGGAAAAAAACTCAGATGACACGGTGCAGCAGTGACTCGTGGCCATCGACGCATTACCAAGTCCCGATTTCAACAATATCAGGTTTCACTGGTTTGCATCATTTTTGCTTTGGCCAACCTCTCGATAGCTCGCGGCGTAGAGAGTGATTCGCAGTCACTCCTCACGCGTCCGTCAGTCACAAAAGCCATGCACCGTGCCGTCAGCTTTTTCAGAAACCATGCCTCATCGCACGGTGGCTATGTCTTCCAAATTAGCGCCGACCTCACCAAACGAGAAGGAGAGGGCAGAGTTACAGCGAAAACCGCATGGATTGAACCGCCCGGTACACCAGCAGTAGGTCTCGCATTCCTACAGGCATACCGCCTTTGCAAAGATCCAGTCCTCCTCGAAGCCGCCGAAGAAACTGCTGAAGCTCTACGGCACGGGCAATTGGAATCTGGAGGCTGGGACAACCGCATCGAATTTGACAGTCAGGAACGAGTCAAATACGCATATCGCACCGAGACTCAAGTAACACGCCAAAACAAACGTCGAAACACCACGACTTTTGATGACAACAAGTCACAATCAGCCATCCGGTTCCTGATGGAACTCGATCTCGAGCTGAACCATGTCAAACAGCCAATCCACGAAGCAGTTCAGTTTGCATTGAACTCGGTACTCAAATCCCAATATCCCAACGGAGCATGGCCGCAACGATTCAGTAAGTTTCCGGACCCTGATCTTTATCCTGTGATAAAAGCAACAGTTCCTGAACAGTGGTCAAGAAAGTATCCCGGGAAAAAGTACGGTGATTTTTATACGCTCAATGACAATACGATTTGCGATTTGATCGACTTACTTCTTGATGCTGCGGACATTTACCAGCGTTCTGACTACCGGGATGCTGCATGTCGCGGCGGCGACTTCCTGATTTTGGCACAGTTACCCGAACCACAGCCAGGTTGGTCGCAACAGTACGACAAAAACATGCAACCCGCGTGGGCAAGAAAATTTGAGCCCCCTGCAATTACTGGTGGAGAATCCCAGCGTGTGATGATGACGCTGATGCGTCTGTATCGTCGTAACATGGGACACACTGAGAACTCCGAGCGTTTTCTGGAACCCCTTAATACAGCAATTCCTTTTTATCAACGCTCCGAACTTGCAAATGGAAAACTTGCACGCTTCTATGAATTGCAAACGAATCGACCACTGTTCTTTACAAAAGAATACCAACTCACTTACTCCTCCGAAGACATGCCCACTCATTACGCTTTTATGGTGAGTTCAAAGCTGAAATCCATCGAGCGAGAATTCAAAACAATTCGATCACTTTTGAAATCAGAACTACCTCAGTCCACACCCAATACCCAAACAAAACGTACGAAGGTTCTGGACACCAAAGTAATGGGGATTCTGAAAAATCTTGATACCCGCGGCGCATGGGTGGAAACAGGGCGACTCCGATACCACGGACCGAATGATCCGACGACACAAGTCATCCGTAGCGATACCTTCGCTACTAACTTGATCAGCCTCGCCACATGGCTGGGAGCAGAATGATTTTTGGAAAATTCATTTACTACCAAAATTCATATCTGCATGTTGCCTGCTAGTTACCCAACGTATTTTTTGACTCGAGTTACCTAACTGACACTATGGCTGATTCTTCCTCACACACACATGAGGCACCAGAGATCCCTGCCCCAGATCAACGCCTGCCGGTTGCGTTAGTGAATAACCCTCACCCAGCCCTTCTGCATCCTGATCAGTTACTGGAAACGTGTGACTTGCGTACTCAGCGTCGAAGCGGCCCCGGAGGACAGCACCGAAACAAAACCAGCAGCGGAGCCTTTCTGCATTATCCTCCGACCAATACCACGGCAGAAGCCACTGAACGAAGAAGTCAAGCGGACAATCGCAAGATTGCACTGGAACGACTGCGATTTCGCCTGGCTGTTGAAGTACGCAGTCCATCTCCCATCGATGGACATGAAATGTCGTCCGAAGAAAATCGATTGAGAAAACAATATCAGAGCCAGTCCCTTAAGATCAGTGATCGCAACAGTGACAAACCCGCAGTGCTGGCCTTACTTCTGAATGACCTACACGCGTGTGGTGGCCAACCCAGCGCGGCTGGACCTTTCTGGAAAACATCCACGAGTGCTCTTGTACGTCTGATCAAATCACATCCCAGCGCTTTCGTGTTTCTGAACCAGATCCGTCAACACCACGGTCGCCTTCCGCTGCGATAAGAACATTTGATGGTGCTGTGTGTGAACTATTTTTTTGGCAGCATTTCGAATTGGGTGTGCCATGTCGATTAAAAACGTATCCTGCAAAGCATTTTCTTGACGACGCTGTTCAGTCAGCGGAAATGTAACACCATGTGATTTACGATCTAGTTTAGGCTAAACTATCGACTGCTCGTTAATATCGAGCGTGTCGAATTTTGCGTGATTGGCAGAGCCACACCGTCGACTACTTCCCACCCAAGAAATGATCGGTTCGATGAGCCGACTGAATCCTAACGAGGTCCTCTTTGACTCGCTCGATTTTAAATTGCAACCTCCGTGCATTACTGCCACTTTACTTTTGCTTGACGCCGCTGATTGGTTCAACCACAGAGGTGTTTGTTGAGGCCGAGAGTTTTCAAAAGCGCGGAGGCTGGAAGCTTGACACTCAGTTTATACAACAAATGGGATCTCCCTATTTGCTGGCACATGGACTGGGACGACCAGTCGATGATGCGGTTACCACAATCGATGTTGCCGAAGCTGGAAACTACCGTCTTTGGGTACGAACCAAAGACTGGGTAGCTCGGTGGAACTCCAAGGTTTCCCCGGGCAAGTTTCAGGTCATCATTGACGGAAAACCTGCGAAGGTAACATTTGGCACGAAAGGCGCTGAATGGGGTTGGCACGATGGAGGTATCATCGCACTCAGGAAAGGAACCAACGAGCTACGACTGAAAGATCTAACTGGTTTCGATGGACGGTGTGATTGCATTTACCTGACCACGGAAACCGAACAAGCACCGCCTCGAGCTGACACAGTACTTTCTGAGTGGCGGCGTGAACAACTGGGACTGGCGGCGACCCCTGAAAATCGCGGTCCGTATGATCTGGTCGTAATTGGGGGAGGGTACGCAGGCATGGGCAGCGCTCTGTCAGCGGCCCGTATGGGATGCCGCGTCGCCCTGGTTCAAGACAGATCTGTTCTTGGTGGCAATGGATCAAGCGAAGTGCGCGTGTGGGCCAAAGGAAATATCCGTCGTGGTAAGTTTCCGCGGATTGGTGAGATCATCGAGGAGATCTCCGACAACGCCAAAAAGTCTCCTGGCACTTATGAAGAATTTGGGGATGCACTGAAGGAAAAGGTCATTCGTGATGAACCAAACATCGACCTGTTGTTGAATCATCACGCTCACCGCGTTGATATGGATGGGAATCGCATTGTCGCAGTTCATGCTTTGGATACGCGTACAGGAAGCGAAGTCAAAATCATTGGCGACTACTTTGCCGACTGCACCGGTCATGGCTGGATTGGAACCTGGGCAAAAGCGGATCTTGATATGTCACCTGATGGGCGAATGGGCATGAGCAACATGTGGGCATGGGACGAACAGAACACGCCCACAACGTTTCCTGAAACCCCGTGGGCTCTCGATTTGGAAATGGCTGATTTCCCCTATCCACGTGACCACCATGGCCAGTGGTTCTGGGAAAGCGGCTTCGACAAAGATGCGATTGGTGATGCTGAAGGAATCCGAGACTGGAATCTTCGCGCAGTTTATGGTGCATTCAATGCAATGAAAAATCGCGACGGAGCAGAAAAGCATCCCAACGCGATCCTCACTTGGGTTGCGTACGTTGGTGGGCCACGCGAAAGCCGACGGCTGATGGGTGATGTGGTTCTGACCGAAGACGATATCGTGGCCAAAAAGGAGTTTCCGGATGGCTGCGTACCCAGCACTTGGTCGATCGACCTCCATTACCCAAAAGAACAGTATGCCAAGAAATATGCCGATAATCCCTTCATCTCCAAAGCCGTACACGGCAAGGGTGTCGATCGGTCTTATGGATATCCTGTTCCCTACCGCTGCTTCTACAGTCGCAATATCGACAATCTGTTCATGGCTGGTCGCTGCATCAGCGTCACTCACGAAGCACTGGGCACAGTACGCGTTATGAAAACCTGTGGAATGATGGGCGAGGTGGTAGGAAAAGCTGCATCCATATGCGCACTGAATGATTGCCAACCACGCGACGTCTATGAATCACATCTAGATGAACTGCTGACGTTATTGAAACTTCCAGGCAAAGCTCACCGCAGCACACCCTCAGCGGACATCATTATTCCGTCTGATGCTCTGCCACTGGCAGGACCACGAGGACCAGCCAATGGCATGGACATCAGCAAACTGGATGGCATCGTCATCGACGATGAACTTGCAAAATTCCAAGGGAACTGGACAAACGGAACCGGATTACCGAATTACGTCCGCTACAGCTACAAGTACACCGGACCGAATACCAATGCCACAGCAACCTTCAAATTCAAAGTTCCGAAATCAGGACGATATTCAATCCAGGCATTCAGCCAAGCACACCCCAACCGTTCCACAAAAACTCCCGTGACCGTTCGCCACAATGAAACCACAAGCGAACACATCATCAATCAACGCCTTAAGAGCAAAGATGATGTGGTTAGCATCACTGATCTCACGTTAGCAGAACAGGATGAAGTGATCGTGACGATCGGGACCAAGGGAGCAGATGGCACGATCCACGTTGATGCCGTTCGTCTTTTGGAAATCGAGTAAACCGTCTTCCATGGTGACGAAGCCAAATCTCATGCGTCCCTGGCAGGCGAAAGCCACTCATGTCCTTCGTACATGCGTGGTCATTTCATTGCTGCTGGCCATACCCAGACCGACACTTCGTCCCGAAGGCGAAACGGTGAAGGCACCACCCATCGAAGTCATTGAATTGCCTGCTGACTTGGCGCAAAAGGATCTCTATTTGGATCCGCAGCAAGACGCCAACGGCATGTGGCCCCTGGCCGATGAAAATCAGGAAACTGTGGGTCTCGTTGCCCGTACACTTCCAATCGCCAATGATGTTATTGGTTACCGGGGCCCCACTGAATCAATTCTTCTCTTTAGTCCTGACCTGAACCTTACTTCGGTGACACTGCTACAGAGTGCTGATACAGAAGAGCACGTAACTGCGGTCAAAGCCGCATCAGACTTTTTCAAGCAATTTGAAACATGGGCGTGGGGCGGTCCTGCTGCAAACACGCAAATTGATGCTGTATCAGGTGCAACGCTTACCTCATTGGCACTCGCAGAAGGTGTTCTCAAACGGATCGGAGGCGAACGTCCCTCTCTTATTTTCAATCAACCCATCACGATGCAGGAAATTCAGGATTGGTTTCCGGAAGCTGTTGAACTGGACGACGCAAGTGGCGAGATAAAGAATTCACGTGATGAAATCATTGGCAGCGTGATACGAACCGGGCCACTTTCGGATGACCTGAGTGGATACCAAGGTCCAACCGAAATGCTCCTGAAAATCTCACCTACTGGAATAGTCGAGGCGATACGAATTCGCAACTCGTTCGATAATGAGCCTTACGTGGACTACGTCAGAACAGAGGCCGGATTCTGGGCCATTTTTCAAGGCAAGACGGTTACCGAGTTGTCTGAATTTGATCCACAGGCTGCCGGAGTCGAAGGTGTTTCCGGTGCCACGATGACGAGCTTGATTGTTGCTGACACCCTTGTCACTGCCGCGAAGGAGTTTAAAGAAACACAAAGGTCGCCAAAAACAAGAACGGCTGCCTGGTTCAGTGCCGTTCGTTGGACAACCGCGGACATCCTTACCGTTTCAACACTTATTTTAGCTGCGATACTGAAATACTCAGGCGTTTACCGGCGGCGATCATTCCGTCGAATGTGGCTGACGTGGGTAGTCATCATCATCGGTTGTTGGGCTGGAAATCTGCTTTCGGTGGCATTGATTGCCGGATGGTCTGCGGAAGGCATCGCATGGCGTTTAGCCCCTGGATTAGCGGCGATCATGTGTGTCGCCATGCTTGGACCACCGCTGACCAAAGGTAATCCGTACTGCAATCACATATGCCCCCATGGTGCAATCCAACAACTGGTTCGACCCAAACCGAAATCATTGCGTTACAGGAAGTTAACGCCAGCGTTGAGTCGCATGCTACGCAGCATCCCTGGTCTTACTCTTTGCGCTGCGTATATCGGCCTAATATTGCTGCCCACCATCGACCTTGCGTCATGGGAACCTTTTCATGCCTACCTGTTTCGCATTGCAAGTTGGAGTTCGCTCGTGTTCGCTTTTGCGACCCTTGCAGTTTCAGCAGTACTTCCAATGGGGTACTGTCGGTTTGGTTGCCCCACAGGACGCCTGCTGGATTATTTGAAACGAACCGCGACCAGTGACCGTTTGCAAGTTGGGGACGCTGTGGCGGTTAGCCTGTTGATCTTCGCACTCCTCTGTCCACATCTCCAGTGAGCCCACATCTCCGGTGTGGTAAACCACTGTGTTGATCAAACCCACGCACAAACTCTGCGTGATTCACCGAATGGAACGTGTCCTCAGATCTGGATTTTTCGCCTGAACCTTGCATAAGCGAAAGTATGTACAGGAGCCAGAACCAGACACATGGCAAGTGCATAGCCAAGCACCACACCATCGGTTGAATAAAAGTATCCACCCAGCCAAACGGCTGCTGCTGTTGCGACCGACCCCACCAACGAAGCCACCAGAAGAGGATTCGCGCGTCGCGCGAGTACGTAGTATCCCTGAACTGTCGCGATGTGACTTGCCAGACATCCGAGACCAAGCACAGCAACCTGCCATGGTTCGAGGAAGCGGTCTTCGATATTTTTACCTAACCATGGCAAGCAGGCGACACCGGCAGTCAAAACCACAAAGCCAGCCACAAGCAGCAAGGTAGAAATTATCGTGGTACGACGCCAAATGGTTCCAGCTCTTTCCCGTTCACCAGAACCATGGTGCAGGGAAACCACAGGATACTGCGTTTGGACCCATGCCAGAGCCAACATCTGGATTGCAGTAGTCACACTCATAGTCATTCCCAACGGCGCGGCATCAGCATCACTGTGGAACCACAATACAATCACCGTGAAAAACTGAGTTGCAAAATGGAAAGAAGCACCAATCAATGCAACTCGCCATTGGACGGGCAGTACTTGATGAACCCAATCAAAGTTGGACGGCAGATCCTTAAGGCCGCGAAACTTTTTGAAAAAATCAGCTTGGCTGACAAACGTGATGTACATGAACATCGAGGCCTGAACAGAAGAACTGAGCACGAGCGCCCACAATTTCAATCCGCATTCCAAGGAAATCCACATCACAAGACTGCCGATCGTCATCTGCAGGAATCGAAATCGGAAAATGACATCACGAAAACCCGCACCTTCAAGAATTGACAGTCCCGGTGACAAACAAACCGAAATCGCTGCGATGGGTACAAGCGCCAGCAACGGGCCTTGCCAGGCAACCTCAGAATCAGCAAGTGAATACCATCCAAAAACTAAAGCTGCTACGACATAAAACAGACTTGCTCCACTGAACCATCGAAAAGAGTCACGAATCAGGTCTCGCATCCGTGCTGCAGCTGCAAGCCACTCAGGATCCGATTCCTGCAGTGCTCCATCATCTGATGGAGTCACGACCTTTTTCATGGCAGCTGTTTCATGACCTGACTGACTGACCAACACATTCAGCAAGCCAAGTTCAAAATAAGCCTGAATTCCGACAATTCCAATGATGCCGTAGTAAACGCCCTGTTCTGACAGATCGAGTGACCGAATCAGCAGCACAATCGTAATTGGACCAGATGCCGCCTGCCACACGCGGGTCATGAGCGCATAGACGAGCGGCCTATCCAGTTGCAACCGCGCCCGAAGATTTTCAAGCATGGTAATCGCTTTGCAGTAAGCGTGACAAAGGCTGATTTTCGTCATTGCGGCTGGAGCATTCGAGCTTCAGTTGCAGATCAGCTACCCACCATGTGCTGTCATTGCCCATCATCCGCGCCTCCTCGCCAACGACGTCGAGCACGCACGAGCCCGCGTCCAAAACGGTAAAAAGACAAACTCGGTAACGAGTGAATCTGCAATGGCTTGCCAGGAGCAAATTTAGCGGTTCGGTTACCGAAAAAAATGATGGCATCAGCAACTGAAACCATCGCTGCCAGCCACAAGATCAACGACAGCGGATGTTTTTTCAAAGCAGGTCCCAACATCTGAAGTGCCGAAACAGGATTGCCCGACTTCAGCGCAATATTGATCCAGAACAAGCGCCGATTCCAATCATCTTTTTTCACTGGAGGAATTTCGTACATGGCCTTCGCATCTTGTCGCAAGCCACGCCGCTTCAGAGCTTCTTGTTGGATCTCATGTCCTTGCGTTCTCTGATCAATGTTCAGAGTCCAATTCGCCGAAGTTGCATGAACTCGATAACAAAGGTGGCAGGCTGAAAGATTGGCGAGTTTTCCGATTTCTGCCAAACGTAACCACAGTGAGTAATCTTCAGCGCAGGGATATCGCTCGTCATAGCCACCCGCTTTCAAGACCGCAGACTTCCGGACCAGAACGCACGACTGAAAGAATGCGTTTGCTTCTCCAGACAAGTGGCGTTGATCAATTTCATCGCTATCGAGCGGATGCGTAATGGGCCCAATCGCTTTACCATTGGCCGTCATGGAATATCCCTGGCCGCCCACTGCCACACACTCAGGGTTACTACGTAAGTATCCGATTTGATCAGCAAGCCAGCAGGGTGCCGCAAGGTCATCGCCATCCAACCAGGCGACCAAATCGGTTTCCGCCAGTTCCAGCATTCGATTACGTGTTTTGGCCCGTCCCTGATTTGTTTGCGTAACGACTTTCAAGTTCGTTACCTTCTCAGCCATCCGACTGGCAACTTCCAATGAATGATCCGTCGACCCATCATCCAACACGATAATCGAAAGCGGACCATCATATTGCTGCTTGAGAACGCTCTCGATTGCATCCTGAAGATACGCATCCAAATTGTACGCAGGGATCACAACGGTCACGGGATCAACACGAATTACAGCAGCCATCATCACACACCCGGTCCAGAATCAGCAAAGCTGTCAGGTTCCGCGAGCGAGTCAAACATCACTACCGGTTCATGGCCAAGCACCTCTTTCACTGCATTTACAGCAGCAACGTCATCACGAGACGCCCACAGAATTGGAAGTGTTGTCTTTTGATCAGTCAACAGAATCGCCTGGTAGTTTAATTTGCAGAGAATCTCAGCACAGGCCAACGCCTCATAGATCCCGTGTAACTCGACTAATAACCGGGGCTTACTATTGGCAATCAATTTGCGTCCTGCACCAAGAATCGCGGCCTCAGCGCCTTCGGCATCAATCTTCATGAAATGCACAACAGGCAGTTCAACGAGCAATGAATCGAGAGTTTGTGCTTGTACGACTGTACGCGAGAAATTTCGATAATGTTCATGAGCAGCCTGTGTATCAACCCCACCGTAGGCGTCAAGAAAGGCCATGGAGTCATCACTACCTTCTGCCTCTGCGAACTGCAGCGTCATCTCACCGATCTCGCCGGCCATCGCAACTTGGTGTACTTGAACATGTCCAAGCTCGGATTTTTTTGCTGCTGCGCGAATTCTGTCCGCATGAGCCGGCACGGGCTCGAAAGTGTGTACCTGTCCGTGGGTAACCAATTTGGCAAGCGAAAGTGTATAGCAACCATAATGACCCCCAATATCAAAACAGACATCGTGCTTTCCCACTAACGATTCCACCACCTCGAGGATTTTTTGATCATAATTTCCGGCGGTAATCGCTCGAGCAATGGGTGTATTGCGAGGCAACATCACGTGCGCCCCACATGCTGGGCCCGCTTCAATCTGATGCCAACCGAATTCGACCGGCGGTGTCGGTGGTGTCAAAAGCGACCGGACCCGTCGTGCCACGGGCTGCAATGCTCGCCGACACGCATGCTGCATTTGCTGCTTGAATTGACCCATCAGCTTCCGTAAGACTTCGAGGATAAATAACCTACCGCATCGTATCGCGAATGCGATGCCCGTTATAGTTTATCCAACTCCCGGCTCAATGACTTGAGTATATATCGCGGAGGTAAACCTGTTTTGGGAATGAAATCGAATGCGAATTCTGGTTGCAGTAGGATCTGAAGAGCAAATTAACACGGGCGCTGCATGGTGCGCTTCCATTGACGGAGTCTCTGCTGAAAACCTCGAAATTGCCATTCTCGGCTCTGACCGCAAGGCATTAGCCGAATATGGCCGCAAAACACTGGCGGCCGAACTGAATTGCGAACCCGCAGACCTCAATGTGGCCACGATCGAAGCGAACGCAAATGCGATTCTCACTCATGTCGAAGACCAACATTGCAGAAGCCTGGTTCTGCTTCACAGCGGGAACTTATCCGATTTGCATAAGGAGGTCTTCCAGACCTCCAAGTATCCCACTCTATGGCTCCGCATCATTGGGAAACCCCCAAGCTCAGAAACACAAATTGTCGCGGCATTCCAGAAGCCCAGCCATGTTACATCAATAGTCACAGAAAAACTGCTTGGATTCGCGCCTGGCAGAACCTTGTGCAGTGATGTCGATCTGCAGCGCGACAATCTTACTGAAGCAATCAAGACAGCCATCAGTGAAGACAGTATCACTGACGATGAATTGCTTTTATTTGGTATCGATGACCCCGATTCTTCAGATCGTGTTTACAAAACAGCACTGCTACAGATTGATTCGAAGACAACCACGTCGGTCGGTCTTTTGCACGATGGTTATACATTACCGGAAAAAATTGCGAGTCAGGTGTATCAATGGGCGGCCGATGTTGCACCCCCAATGGACCGTCAGGAACGCATCGATCTATCACAGGACCTACAGTCCGGATCTGCCCCTAATCTTGAGTTTTTTGGGTTGATCTCAGCGGCTGCGATGCTTGCTGCCTTTGGACTCATTCAGGATTCTGCTGCCGTCATCATCGGGGCGATGCTGATCGCTCCATTAATGACACCGATCATCGGGGCGGGCTTAGCGTTAGCACAAGGCAATCGACCTCTTTTTCGCTCTGCCGCTACCACAATCGTACTCGGATTCTTGTGTGCTTTGACCGCCAGCATGCTATTTGGCTGGTTGGTACTGATTTTTCAAGAACCAGTCATGACATCTGAAATGCGCGCCAGATGCAGCCCATCTCCGATTGATTTCTGTGTCGGCTTGGTGGGTGGCTTTGCTGCAACCTACGCCAGAACTCGCAGGCACCTATCCGCTGCATTAGCAGGTGCAGCCATCGCCGCAGCACTGGTACCACCTATATCGACAGCGGGTCTGCAGCTTGCCTTTCACGTTTGGACTTGGGATACCACGCCGGTAGGCGTACCAATTCTTGGCCCCATTCTGTTGGTCCTAGTCAATGTTCTGATGATCATGGGCGGTTCCGCATTTGTACTCTGGGCACGCGGAATGCGGACGGACCGTACCCTCACAATCCAAGACCGATGGACCGTCAGGATTGCAACGTTTCTATTCACCATCGCGCTGTTGATTCTGACATGGCTTTTGTTACCCCACACAAGCCAAGCAGGAAGCCCCAATAAAAACCAGAGCAAATCCAACCCAGCTCAAAGCGTCGTTGATAACACGAATTTATCTACCACGGGCCCACCTTGAACGCACAACACTTGAATTCTCGTGTCTAGCGCGATGATTGACTTCTCAAATACTTCAGCTTGTACTTTTCATAAAGCATTTTGTGTCGACTACCGAGATCCACGGCGCGGCCTTGAATGAACGCGGCCTCTACATTCGTTTCGGTCTCAAGGATATCACCATCAGCCAGGATCAAAGTCGCATCCTTTCCAATGCTGATGGAACCCACACGATCTGCGACTCCAAGAATCTCGGCAGCAGACAGCGTGATTGCCCGTACGCCGTCGGAGTGAGGCAAGCCGTACGCGACAGCAACACCAGCATGATAAGGAAGATTTCGTGCATTCGCTGCACCCCCAGGAGACCCGGCTCCCTCACCACAAATCGCAAACTTGACGCCTGCGGCACGCAACCGCTCTGGCAATGTATATGCCGTGTCGTAAGCTTCATCACGGCGGAGCGGAAGACGGTACGTGGAGGCAATGATGACAGGAACATCGTATTTCTTTAGCAGATCAGCACATTGTTCAGCGTCATACCCACCATAAATAACCATCGACAAGCCTTGAGCCTGACCATAGGCAACAGCAGATTCGATTTCCAATTGTCGATCAGCATCGGCAAACACCGGCAGTTCTCCGCCAACTACAGGAATGAGACTCTCCAGCCTGATGTCAGTCGGCGTTGTATCTGGTGCCGTCTCACGCGCCGTCTTGTATCGGCGTACGGAGTCCAACAACTCATCCAATTCAGTAAATTTCTGCTCACGCTTCTGCCGCTGATCAGCAGCACCATTGCCACGAGGCTGCATTGCCCCCCAGTCAATGTACATGCCAGCTGGTGCTTTGAGTTTCATTTCTGAAACTGTCCACCCATCAAGATTGATCACCGCTGTCTGCCCGCGAATGTACCTTCCACGAGGTGCTGTCATGACGGTCAGGACGCCACCGGCACGGGCCACTGGAATCAATTCACTATCAGGATTCACAGCCACCCATGCTCTCGCATTTGGATTCACTGAACCGTACTCGGTACGGTCATCTGTTTCCTCGACAGCACTTATTTCACGCAAACCAAGGTCCGTCATTGATTCAATCAGGCCCGGGTACAGGTGTTTCCCTGAACCATCAATTTCCACTGTTTGCTTGGGAACTTCAACGTCTTTGCCAACACTGGTAATTTTACCTGCTTCAAATAGCACATCCCCATTCCTGATATCAGCACCATCCACCACATGAACAGTGGCATTGCGGACCACGACGGGCCTGGTTTGGGGAGCGCCGGGAACTTGGTCGTGAGCTTCGATGTTGGACAACATTGCGAAGACTACACAAGCAACTGTGGTCAGTCTTAATCCACTCATGATTCTTGAACTACTTCCAATCGATTGTTTGATTTGCTTACACCGCTTCATGTTCTGTTCAGTTCTTCTTGAGGTTTCCGGTGTAATCGTACTCATGACTACCATGGGCGGCACAATGCACATCATGCTTTACCCAACGATCTTCTTCGGCGACTTCTTTGGGTGTCACATTGGTTGCAGCACGTCCAGCACCAAGTGCTTTTTGTATTAGTCGGGCCCGCAGTGCCTGATCACGAACCTGCAACTCCTGATCGTTACGAAGATCAAAATAACAGCGTCCATCGACCCACGTCTGCTCACATCTGGTCAACGTTGACAACGGTCGACCACTCCAAACCACCAAATCTGCGTGTTTACCCTTGCGGAGCGAACCAACGTATTGGTCAATTCTCAATTGCTTGGCAGGGTTCAACGTTACAAACTTCAACGCCTCAATTTCAGGCACTCCACCATACTTGGTTGCTTTTGCTGCCTCCGTATTGAGATGTCGAGCGAGTTCACGATCATCGCTATTGAAGGACACAACCACACCACGGTCGTGCATCAAGGCTCCGTTGTAAGGAATTGCGTCGAGGACTTCAAATTTGTAGGCCCACCAATCAGAGAAAGAAGATCCCATTGCGCCATGGCGAGCCATGCGGTCAGCCACTTTATAGCCCTCAAGAATATGCTGTAACGTTCCGATTTGAACGCCAAACTCCTCCAGAACATCCAAGGTGGCCACAATCTCATCTTGTCGATAGCTGTGACAATGTATCCAGCGTTCACCATTTTGGACTTCGCTCAACGCTTCCAACTGCAGGTCAACACGCGGCGGTAAGGTATCGTGCTCTCCACTGTTCCAACGCCTCCACTTGGCTTGGTACTCGCGTGCCGCAAGCAGTTGATCACGAATAATCTGTTCCACACCCATCCGTGTGTTAGGGTATCGGCTCTGGTTCCGTTTCACGTTTTCACCCAAAGCAAACTTAATCCCCTTTGGTGCTTCTTTCATCCTCAACCCATCCATAGTCTGACTCCAACGCAGCTTGATGACCTGATTCTGACCCCCGATTGGATTAGCCGAACCATGCAGAATGTTCGAGGTTGTCAATCCACCTGCAAGCTGTCGATAGATTTGGATATCACTATTGTCAATGAAATCGCCAATGCGAACTTCAGACGTGACTGCTTGGCCCGACTCATTCACGCCTCCATCAGTTCCCATGTGAGAGTGGCAATCGATGAGGCCGGGCGTGATGTGCTTTCCACTGGCATCAATCACACGGCACCCCCGAGGTGGCTTGATTCCAGAGCCAATTTCAACAATTATCCCATCACGAATCAGGATATCAGCGTTCTCAATTTTGCCAGCTTTTTCACAAGTCCAAACGGTCGCGTTGCTGAACAATACAGTCGACTGTTCAGTGATTCTGGTATCAGAGCCGAATGCACCAAAAGGAAAACGGACCTGTGAGTAGGTTCCATCACGAGATTCAACGTCTGCTTTGTCCTTCTCTGAATTAGCAGGAGTTGCATTAGCGTCTTTGAATTTCTCAGATGAATCACCGTCACTTGCGGCAGTTTTAGCCTGCGCGACATCCTCGGCAGCAGCAGAAAGACGTTTCATGCCAAGGCTCTGGGAATCACCCCCAGGCAGTCTCAGGGCGCCCACAAGGTCAGGTCGGTCACTGTCGTTTTCCAGTGTGATGATCGTCAGCTGCGATATGCCTGATGGCAATCGTTGATCCACCTCACCCAGATCCAGATTAGCCGTCAAACGATCCCTTTGCTGAACTACGTTTTGCAGTTTGGCTGATGCCACCTTTGGCTTGTCCTTCTTTCGTTTGTTCTTCGGCTTACGTTCGTTCGCAGTAATAGGAACTGAAGAAGCTGAACCACTGATTTTTCCATCAGCCCCTTCGAGTTCCAGTCTGACTTTGACATTTCGACCATCTGCATTGCGAACAGAAAGCTCCCATTTACCCGAAATGGCTGGGTACTCAACTTTGGCACCCGCACTCATCACAAACCTTTCTCCTGCAACCCAGCATTCAAGCACTTTTGTTTTGTCAGAGAACAGATTGCCATCGGTGATCATGAGGTTGGCAATCATGCCAGATTCAACACGCCCAACCTGCTCTTGTATTCCCAGCAATTCAGCCGGAAATACAGTCAACGCGGCCAAGGCCTCCGCCTCCGTCAGACCACGAGCAACAGCAACTCGCACCTGTTTCAAAAACTGGCTCACATCATCCAGCCCATCACTGGTCAAGCAGAATTCCACACCGGCTGCTGCAAGCCTCGCTGGATTCTCGGGTGCCAATTCCCAATGCATGAGTTCCTGCAAAGTCACGTCCCGAGCCGCATCAACCGTTTTCACATCAGGCGCATCTGGGAATGCGACCGGCAACAGATATGGTCTCTTCGTTGCTACGATCTCATCGATTTGTCGGTACTCACGTCCGGATCCTCGGATGATTGCGTCTATCGAAAATTCACGAGCAAACCTATCAGCCCGGACAGCCATACGATCGTTTGCTGCATCAATCAAAAATGGCTGTGAATCGATCGCGTCCCCCAGCACTTGCAGGGCAATGTTTTGATCAGGACGATCAAGCTGCGGAGTCGCTTTATACGCACTCCATACCTGCTTGTACCATGCTGCATCCAGAAATGCCTGCCGAAGCAGTGCGACAGCACCCATCGGTGAATTCGGATATCTGGCACGTGAACCACCCCGTGGTACCGTTAAATTCAGATGCTGCCATACATTTTCGGATAACAAATTACGCCCTTTGGATGCCGCTCCAGTCAGCATCACGCAACTGCTACCTTTCACGATACCACCCTTAGGAGCAATCAATCGAACTGCAATACCCTGTGACCTGAGTTTCGCTGCATCAGGTATGGTTTCCTCAATTGAATCAGACACATTTACCTGCGGCGAAACATTAGCATTCCAATAGCCTGGCAACGACTGGTTGACAGTAGCATCGCTTTCACTCCATGCGTCAATCAAACCTGAGTAGATTCGCTTCCCTTCACAATCGATGACTTGATAACCCGCGGGAATCGGCTGCTGCTGTCCCACCGCAGTAATGGAAGCACCTTCGACAAGTACGGTTGCATCACTGAGTGTTCGACTCGGCGAAACCACCACCTCCGCATTCACAAAAGCGAAGCCGGAGATTGGATTTTCACGCAAACCAACAATGGGCGTGGCCTGAGTATCCGATTGGGCCTGCAGGGCAGTTGGCAGTATTAAACTGCACAAAATCATCAGCAAGGGTGTGTGCCGCATGGACATTCAACTTTTAAACTAGGAGCTACAAAAACCTTCTCACAGCATAGTTCAAGCTTTCATTTCCTGCTGCTTGACCACGCATTATTTGAGTGGGGAAACCTGGGTTTCTGAAACTCAACTCCGCAGGTTTACAAATGAGACCGAATTGCGGATTCTACTGAGCAACCACTGATTTCCGCAGAGTTCCAACCCCCATACTGCGGGACTAAAAATGCCGGGTTTGTGCAGTTAAGCGTAAAACAGCCTTGACCGGCGCCGATTGCCGTATTAATTGTAGAAGTAAGAGGCATGGCGAGTGATAAACAACGCCGGCATGGAGGCTGAACTTAGGAGGCTGAACATGAAGCCCGAGAAGACCTCAGACAATTCGCCCAACCGGTCAACCATCGAACGGTTCTTCAGTGGTCTAAGCGAATATATTTTCCAGTCAAAACTGGGCGTCGCAGATGTCCAACTAATCGACTACCTCAGCGACATGATGCTGAGGTTTATCAGACTCGATTCACTCCATCGTGTCCGGCGTTCGAACGGACGTCCTGCGACCGAACTTTTCCAAATGTTGAGCGAGGCCGAAAAACGGATGGGTCTTGCCAAACGGGATGTTCACCGACACATCGGTGATGTCACACTGTTTTGGTCCGGGATGTATCCCGAGCGACTGAGGCGTCTAAAACCTGAGCAATCGCCCGATGGGTTTCTGGACTACTGCAAGCAAGGCAAGAGAGCCTATGCAATCGCTGCCGAGATCGAAGGAGATGCACATCGACCATCCAGCGATCTACTTCATCAACTCAGCAGTGAGTTTGAAATGTGCGCATACGGACTGCGGGAAGTACGCCGTGAGTGGGAACGCGGACCGTCTGAGGGCGGGCCACTTTTACTCTCGTAAATCAACGCCGCAGCAGGACTTTAAAAGTCGTCGCACCTCACCAGGCGTTCCCACAAGGAACGTGCCGGTGACCGAACTTAGTTCTGTCAATAGGACGCGGAGAAACCCACATCTGGGCACTACTGAGTGACAGCAAGATTCTCGCCAATCTGTACTTGGCCCAGCACACCAGTAACCCACGCGAGGTCAGTGCCCCACACTTATACCGGTTCCTATTCGTATCATCCGGTGATGGCGCACGGACTCACACACGTTACGCTTTTAACTTCATTCAATCAGCTGTACATCAAGGAAACACCACAAAATGTCAGTCAGCCAGGAACGTTTCGACTCGGTATGTGCAAGAGCCCGTGAGGCCATGTTACTGCACTCCACGGCTGACACGCTTGAATGGGATGAGCGGACCGGTATGCCGATAGCTGCTGGGGAGTATCGTGCTCAACAAATCTCAACCCTGCGGGCCCTCGTACATGAACGGCGCACAGATTCCGGTTACGGAGATGACCTGCAGCAACTGATTCAGGAATGCGAAAACGAAGACCCACACGACGCGGTGGCCGCTACTGCGCAGCAATTGCATCGGGACTGGCAACGTGATTGCAAATTACCTACAGAACTCGTCGAACGCATCTCACAAGCAACAGTACGTGGACAACAAACATGGGATGCTGCTCGGCAAGCCGATGATTTTTCAATCTTTGAAGAGACACTCGAGCATGTCATCGACTTGAAACGTGAAGCAGGCCAACGACTTAGTGAAGGAACGGATCGAAGCGTCTATGAAGCGTTGCTGGACGAATACGAACCCGATGCAAAAGTAGACGACATACAGCAGGTATTTGATGATCTGCGAGCGCCACTAGTCCAATTAATCGCTGCGATCAAAGAGTCCCCCCAGCAACCAGACACAAGTATTCTAGAGCGAACCTACTGCATTGATGACCAAAGGGATTTAAGCCATTATGTCGCTGAACAGATCGGGTTTGACTTTGAGCGAGGCCGATTAGATGAAACCTCTCATCCATTTTGCACTACGCTTGGTCCAAATGATTGCCGCATCCTGACTCGGTACGATCCTCATTGGCTGCCCGCAGGTTTGTTCGGAACAATGCATGAAGCGGGCCACGGCATGTATGAGCAGGGGTTGCGACCCGATTGGTTTGGACTACCTCCAGGATCTTATGTCTCATTGGGGATTCATGAGTCCCAGTCGAGGTTGTGGGAGAATCAGGTAGGTCGCAGTCGCCCGTTTTGGGAATGGCTTTATCCACAGACCAACGAGGCGTTCCAGTCACAACTTGATGGCATCTCACTTGATACCTTTCACTTTGCGATCAATACAGTGCGCCCAAGTTTAATTCGAGTTGAAGCGGACGAAGCAACCTACAACTTGCATATCATCATTCGTTTTGATCTCGAACAGCAATTGATTGATGGTTCCCTGAAAGTCAAGGACCTGCCTGAAGCATGGAATGCTCGTTACCAGAGTGACTTGGGAATTTGCCCTTCCTCTGATGCCAATGGAGTTTTGCAGGATGTTCACTGGAGTGCTGGCTTGATCGGTTATTTCCCAACCTACACGCTGGGAAATGCAGCGGCAGCACAACTTTTCGATGCCGCCAGTAAACAGATTGGTGACCTCGACGAACTATTTTCGCAAGGTGAATTCCGACTGCTACTGGATTGGCTACGTGAACGAATCCACTTCGATGGTCGCTGTTACAGTGGTTCTGAGCTGATCGAGAGAGCAACCGGAGAACCACTTAACGCCACCCATCTGGTCAAATACCTCAAGTCGAAACTGGAACCTCTCTACGGAATCGTTGAAAGTTGACAGCAGAGCTCAGCTCCCAGATCGACCTGATTTTTTTCGGTCGTTCCGTTACACTTTCGTATTCCTCCACTGCTTCTCAAAGGTCACCATGATTATCTCGAATTGCCCACGGTGCCAGGAAGGGTTTCGTGTTCCCCTGGGGACACTGCCAGACGACGCCTATGCGATGTGTCCTTGGTGTCACGAGACGTTTCCACTCGCGGAAGTGCTCAATCATCTTCCACCCGCGTTACAAATCCTGACGGCCGATGGCGAACCCATGACGATCATGGAACCCGTTGACAGTTATTATGCAGCTGGAATTCAATCGCTTCCTGATGCATCAACCGGGGCTTTGGATCAGCTTCAGACGCATGAGGCTTCCGGCAACGGCCAACAGTGGGATCCAACAGCACTGAACTTTGGTGCTGAAAGTGGACAAACGGATGTCGCGTGGAGTGCCAGCGGCGGACCCCAAGCGGCACCGACGACCGTATCCCCACGCCCCAACCGCAGAAAAAAAGGTGGGTCGGGTATTCGATCGATAGTGCAAGTCGTTGTCGGTGGATTGCTTTCAGTGCCAATCGCCCTTGCAATTCTCTTGGCTGCTGGGCGTGCCCCTGACTTGGGTTTCTGGCCATTCGATGGGCAGACAAGATCACTACGGGAACTACTTCCGTTCCAGGATGATGCAAATACTGACAACGGTAATACACCCCAGAGCTTCGACGGCCAGCAACTTGACACAACGGACTTCGATGAGGCAATGCAGGAAGCTGACGACCCAAGTCAATCTGCGCTCGATCAGATTTTTGCTCCCGACAACTCACCGAAATCTGCTGATCAAAGTAATCTGAATCAAACGACACCCACCACTTCGACTCCAACTGCTGCCAGTGAAGAAACCGAGACCACCCTCGAGACTTCGCTGTCCAGCGAAAATACAAATCCGCTTGAACTACCAAACACCTTAGCGAATACAAATACTGAATCCGGACTGCTGAAGGAACCTGAGCCAGTAGTTTCCAAAACCAACAGCAACAATACCGATTCACCAGCCACCATCATTGCCGCAAGTCAAATAAAACGATCTGAACAATTAAACGCTGACACTGCAGAAGCAAAATCGATGGACTCGGTACCTGCACAAGCCATGCGCGAGGTTACAGCTGCGATTCAAGCAATCAAAAGACTTGATGCGGGTCACCAAACCATTGATACAGACACCTTGGCAGTAGCCTACGAGAAAATCGCGCAAGCTTGTGAAACGACACAGAACTACCCTGCTGCACTTCCAGCATTGGCCAATGCAGTTACCCAATCAAAAGCACTGAAGCAACTTCAGGAAGCGGCAGTAACGTGGCTGGACTACCCTCAGCGCTCAGCACAAGGCATTGTGCTGATTGGCAAACCGGGGACTACAGCCAAAAACCAAATCCTCACCCTGGATTCAGGTCGCATTCTAAACATCAGTGGCAAATTGAGTCTGCCTCTGGCGGAGAAAGTCGTGGTTTTGGGACGGATCATCAAAGACAAGGATGAAATTGAGGTCAACTTCACTGCACCTCTTCCGTGATTCACAGTCTTTCCAGACAAGAGTTAGTCGGCAACGATTACCGGGCAAGTCATCAACCGATCTCCACGAAACGTGGTGTGATCTTATGATCAGGACCACGGCACTATTCTAGGTGGATCCTTGAAATGGTTACATCCACTGATGATTCTCTGAAGCACAATACAAGTCCAGTGCTACGTTGCTAACCCTCTACAATTACGTTGAATCTGTCTGTCTCATTCGCTTCTACGACACGATGTGATCGTTGTCCATGAAAATTTATTACACCGATCATTTCGACCTGCCACTGCCAGAGGGCCATCGTTTTCCGATGGTCAAATACCGCCACCTTCGCCAGCATGTCGTACGCAGCCATCATCACCTGCAGGATTTGCTGATCGTCCCACCTGCGGCTACAGATGAACAACTACTATCCTGTCACACCGAACGGTACGTAACGGCGGTCCGCAACGGGACGCTCAGCAACAGCGAAATACGCAGAATCGGGTTTCCATGGTCGCCAAAGATGGTGGAACGATCACGCCGCAGCACGGGGGCAACGCTAGCCGCAAGTCGTGCCGCACTGACTGATGGCATTGCGGTGAATCTGGCAGGTGGCACCCACCACGCTATGCGTGATGCAGGGGAAGGCTACTGCGTCTTCAATGATGCCGCAGTTGCGATTCGTACTTTGCAGCAAGAGAAGTTAATCCAACGCGCTTGTGTGATCGATCTTGATGTGCACCAAGGAAATGGAACTGCCGAAATACTCGGCGGCGACCACACCGCATTCACATTGTCACTTCATGGAGTCAAAAACTTTCCCATACGAAAATCACCCAGCGATCTTGATATCGATCTTGATGACGGGACGACTGATGAACAATACATGACTGCGCTCAACAGTGCACTCGAGCAACTTGACAGCGAACAGCCATTTGACCTTGCTATTTTTCTCGCTGGCGCAGATCCCTACAAACACGATCGCCTTGGCAGACTCGACTTGTCAAAGAAAGGATTGGCAGAGCGGGATCGAACTGTCATGCAATGGTGTCACGAACGCGATATTCCTTTGGCCATTGCCATGGCAGGGGGATATGCGCCTGATGTGAAAGACATCGTGTCCATTCATGGGATGACGGTACAGCTGGCTAGCATGCACGCAGGAATCGCAAGCCAATAAGCATCCGCAGCACATCGACCTGTGCCTTGCCGGAGTCGCTTTATCGATGCCATTCATCGCTAAAAACCACTTGCGCTGGCAATACAGGTGAATGGTCGTGCATGCATCAAAACACAAGCCCACGACTACCATACTTTCAGCGACAACAAACCGTGAGATTTTCTGTCCTGCTGTTCATTGCCACCAGGCTTTGCACTGGATTTCACGAAAATGTAGTTGATGCGCAGGAAACGAAACTTTATTGATAGAAGCAAAGCCACCGCATCCACCACAAATGCATGAATGAAATAATGGCGTTCGACTGATGAATGCATGTCGGATGGACGCACCGAGCGCTGTTGTTAAGTTTGTGTTTAACGCCTGGCCAAAAGAAGAATCTATCTGTGATGATGTCCGTGCTGCTGTTGCTTCATGGATTAAGAGCGCCGACACAAATCGGTTGAAAAAAATGCGTAGTACTTGAAATTGTCCAATGAATGGTCATCCAAGCGAGCTGAGCTAGTTGAATTATTTCCGAGTTGCCCAAGGGTATGCTCAATCGTTGGACAATGGACGCATGATTCATTAACAATGAAAACGATCGTGCACGTGATTCTGCGGTAAAGACGATTCTTTTTGCTTTAGAAAAAAGACTATTTTGTTACGCTTAGAAGCTTTCATTATTGATTTTAAAAAGGTTACTAGAATGCATAAGCATTTCATCCCACTTTTTATAGCGGTCCTTCTCCCGACCTTCGGACTCTGCCAAGAGACTGAAATCAAGTCTCCCAAAGCCAACGATCGAGCGGCGATCCGAGCAAACCAGATCTGCCAGATCGAGCTTCATGACCGGAGCCTGGACGTAATTCTCGACGAGTCGATCCAGTTCGAGGTCATCACTGAAACAGAGGAGATCGAAATTGCGGAGGGCCCCCTCTGGATTCCTTCCACGAAGACACTTCTCTTTTCGGATGTGAAGGGAAATAAGATTTATCAGTGGTCCGAGAAAAATGGCTTGGGCGTGTTCCTGTCTCCGAGTGGACATACAGGAACGGTTCCTTTCTTCGAAGGTGGAATCCTGGGATCCAATGGTCTTGCTCTGGATCCTGCAGGGGATCTCATCATCTGCCAGCATGGAGACCGGAGACTTGCCAAGTTGTCCCTTGGCAACCTCAATCAAGAAGGTCTCTCAACGCTCATTGCGACCTATGAAGGCAAACGATTAAATAGTCCAAATGATCTGACCCTTGCGGCGAATGGTGATATCTACTTTACCGATCCTCCTTATGGACACTGTGATATTGCAAACAGCTTTCCAGGCGAGGCAATGGTGTTTGTCGATGACAAACGAGAGATCCCTTACTGCGGGATCTATCGCTATGAAGCGGCTACTGGCAAAGTTTCACTGGTAAGTGACGACATGAAACTGCCCAATGGAATTGCCCTCTCTCCGGATCAGAAATGGATCTACGTCGGGAGCTCAGATATGCAGGACCCAAAGATATGGCGTTTCTCTACTGAGGATGGTACTGGTGATGTCTTCTTCAAAGGACCTTTCGAGGAGAGTGACGCCGGTTGGTTTGATGGAATGAAGATGCACAAAAGCGGCAACCTTTTCGCAACAGGGCCTGGTGGAGTGCTTGTGATTTCCCCAGAGGGGAAGAACATGGCGACAATCAGGCTTCCAGACCCAGTTACCAATTGCTGTTTTGATGAGAACGAGGAGTATCTTTATGTGACCACTTTTGCCTACGTCGCCCGCTTGAAGCTGAAGAAATGATCCGTCGAACAGATCAATACCCATTTGGATGATATCCAATCCAGAGTGAAATCCCTCACGTGGGCAGTGGAGTAATCTGGGCCAGTTTGAAATTGGCAATGGTTCGATTCGATTAGTGAATCAGCCGTGGTGTAAAACCGTTTCAGGCCAAGGACGAACGGTATTTCAACATGCGTTTTATTGGCGACATGCCGGGTGAAAAATTAACCGAGATTGATGGGCTCAATTTTGTTTCCTTCCTGACCGCTGTGCCGTCTGACGAAGTTCGCGATGGACCCCATGTTTATCAAAACACCCCCTATCGACCTATCAAGCGTCAACCGCAAGAGCCGAAGCAATCATATTGACCTTAGACGAACTGACGGAGATGGCGGCCCTGGCTTGACTGGTGGCCACTTTCATGACCATTGGGCAAATGACAACTATCGCCGAGTGGTTCTCAATGCGATCCTTTGGATTGCGAAAGTGAACATTTCCGAAAGACGGTGTCGATTCCACTGTTTCAACGGAACAGCTCAACGCCAACCTTGATTCTAAGAATCGCCGATAAGCAGTCGACGGAAACTTAGTAAGCAATCAACCGCCCTGAACAGCGCTGTAACAAAAGGCACTGTTCGTAGCACCCTTGGGTTTCACTTCATGAGGCGTGAAAACGCTCACTCACCTTTTTCCGGAACGTTTTCGAGAATGTCCAGCAAGATCTGATCAGCTTCAATGCCTTCGGCTTGAGCTTCAAAATTCAGCAGCACCCTGTGCCGCATTGCTGGCAAGAACACTCGCCGCACATCCTCGAAACTCACGTTATAACGTCCTTCGAGCAGAGCTCGAACCTTGGACGCCAATGCAAGCGTCTGCGCTCCCCGCGGGCTGGCACCCCAACGTACATAATTGTTGGTTGCCGCGACTGAATGTGGCCCATCGGGATGTGTCCCAAGGTTCAAACGAACCAAATAATCTCGAACATGCGGTGCAAGAATAACCTTACGAACCATCTGTTGCCACTTTTGAATCTCTTCCCCATCCATCACTCTCTCGAGATCAGCTTGGTGCTCCTGAGTTGTTCGTTCGACGATCAAATTCAAATCTTCACGGCTACTGTATCCAACCACCAATTTAAAAAGGAAACGGTCTAACTGTGCTTCGGGCAGCGGATAAGTTCCCTCCTGCTCGATTGGGTTCTGCGTAGCAAGCACGAAGAAGGGCTTATCCAACACAAAGCGTGTTCCCCCAGCGGTCACTGTTCCTTCCTGCATGGTTTCCAACATTGCGGACTGCGTTTTGGGTGTCGCGCGATTAATCTCGTCCGCCAGCAGAATCTGCGTGAACACCGGGCCTTGTTGAAATTCAAATCCCCGACGACCATTCTCATCTTCCACAATCATGTTGGTCCCGAGGATGTCGGCAGGCATCAAGTCGGGCGTGAATTGGATGCGACTATAATTCAAGTCCATGACATCAGACAATGTTCTAACGAGCATTGTTTTTCCGAGCCCGGGAACACCTTCCAACAAGCAGTGTCCGCCACAGAAAATCGCTGTCAGCACACCATGGACGATGTCGTCGTGACCAACGATGACCCGCCCAATCATTTCACGAACCGCGTTGTAACGCTGCCCGAACTCTTCTGCTTCTGCCTGCATCGAATCTACTGTATTACTCATCTGCATTTATCAATGGGTTGGTGACCATGCGCTGTAATCTGCCGCTGTGGCCGCAAACGCGCGGGTGGTGAAAACTGCAGAGCCAAGAGCAGTGAAACCTCCGTCAATCATAACGGAAATTTTGCCACTTGGGTGGGACTCACATTGGTCCAATTCGTTCGTTTCCGAGTTACCAGGCTACTTTTCCAGTGACAATCTGCGGGAAACCTGCTCCACCTGCTGGAAAACTCGCATCACATTACCACCTAGCACTTTTCGAATATCAGCTTCGGTATAGCCACGATTCAGCAGACCCTGAGTGATTACCGGATAAGTACTGACATCCTCAAGTTGCATTGGAAGTGCTGGAACGCCATCGTAATCAGAACCCAATCCCACATGTTCAATACCAGCAACTTTGACAATCTGGTCAATGTGATCCAGCAGATCGTGCACAGTGCACCTCTTCGATCGGGGATTCTTGAGTTCCCATTGCTTTAGCTCAGACGCCACTTTCTCCTCATCTTCTGAATAACGCTCATTCAACTTTTCACGGTAGCCAGTCCGTTTTCGTGATCGCGCCGCGTCAACAGAATTCACGAAATCAGAAAAGAAGTTCACCATCACCACGCCACCATTCTTTTTTGTCAGCAGCAGCACATCATCGGGAACATTTCGAGGATGGTCAGCAACAGCCCGGGCTGATGAATGCGAGAAAATCACTGGCGCTTGGGTCGTCTCCAAGGCCTTTCTCATGCAGGCAGGCGAAACATGAGAGAGATCCACAATCATCCCCAGTCGGTTCATTTCATGAACGATCTCCTCACCAAAAGCAGACAGCCCTCCAGAAATGGAATCATCGCTGCAGGAATCCGCCCAATCAAGAGACATCGAATGGGTCAAGGTCATGTACCTAGCCCCCTCACGGTACAGTTGACGAAGGACATTCAACGAGTTCTCAATCGAGTGGCCTCCCTCAACACCAATCAATGATGCAATCTTGCCATTACCGCGGATCCTCGTGATATCCTCAGCGGTCAACGCCAACTCAAAAATATCGCTGTATTTTTTTGTTAACTCCCTCACCATTGCTATCTGTTCAAGTGTCGCCGTAAGTGCATTGTTGTGTGTCGCAGTAGAGACGGGCACATACACTGACCAGAACTGGGCACCAACACCGCCCGAGCGCAATCGCGGAATATCAGTATGAAGATCTGGCTGATTCTCGCGCAAGTCGATGTTACCCACTGCACTACCCATCTTCCGCAGCGCCCACGGCAAATCATTATGCCCATCAAAGACCGGCGCCGATTCATGAATTCGAATCGCCTTATCTGTGACGACAATCGGCTCCCGCTTACTTGAAATCGATTTTCCCTCGCCTGGTCCGGCAGGCTCAGCATGAATACTTGAAACCGGACAAGCGAAAAGAGATGCAACCACACAAAGCACATTTCGCAGGTGAATCACAGCGCACTCACAGTTGGATGGAAGATTAGAGTCAACGCAGTATGATGACAGACGGCACTCTCCTGCTCTACCCGCAATCTCCGATAAGCCGATCGTTGTGACGGGGTCGACCACTCGCAAAGAAGCTCAACGTCTGACTTGCCATTCGATCAGGTCACTTTTTTGGCCTGCTTCAAGCGATCATACTCCTCGCGAACCTTGTAATAAGGGTCGAGCGGGTAACAGCCACTAACAATACCCTTGCGCGGTGCGGTCGTACAATCACTGAAGGTACGACATACTTTTTTCCGAGTCAGTGGCGCTCCTGACAAGACGTCAGCAGGCAAATCTGGATAAGACAAAACCATTCGTCCCAACCCGACTGAATCCACCCAATTTTCTCGAACAAGGGCTTGCGCAGTGTGCGGTAACCAATCCTGGAGGTAGCTGTAGCCTGAGCCAACAAATATCAACTCTGGGTGCCTCTGTTTTAACTCAGCAGTTGCGCGTAACTGACGTGCCACACCCACCAGCGGATCTTCCGGAAGTTGGTATCCATCACTTGGTGGAAAATACGCTGGTCGTTGGATGTGTGGATTGTAATACGGACTTCCTGCTGTCGTGCAAACGAGCTTGATGCCAAGACTTCCCAGAAGCTCCATAAATCGTGAGGGCTCACTCAAATCGACTTCGCAGCCCGATACATCACTACCGAATGCTAAACGTTGATCCCCAAGCGGGTCAGCGACACCAATTTGATCTGCCCCTGGTTGGAACGGCAGGAAATCAAAAATGCTGATTCTTACTCCAATCATCAAGCCTCGAGCGCGAGACTGAATCCCCTCAACAATATCGCATAGAAAACGCGTTCGATTTTCAAAACTACCGCCAAACCTCCCAGGTCGATCGACTCCACTCAATAATTCATGTCCCAAATAACCATGGCAATGTTTGATGTCAACAAACTGGAAACCAGCCTGCTGAGCGAGCACGGCAGCATCAACGAAATCATTTACCAATTCCTGTAATTCATCGTCCGAAAAAACTGCGACTCCACCATCAATCCCCAACCGAGCATCCAGTGCTGGATTGCACTGCACCGTCCGCGGTTCACTGACACTTTTCTGATTGGGACGTGCGTATCTCCCCGAGTGGGTCAACTGTAAGCCGACCAACAAATCATCGTCCACACCAAAATTAGCCCGGTGAGCCTCGGACAACTCCAATCTCAAAGACTCAATATCTTTAAGATTTTCCCTCGAAATCATCAACTGATTGGGGTTAGCGCGACCATCAGGTCGGACTGCAACCGCTTCCCCACCCCACACCAACTTTGCACCACTGAGACCAAAGTTTCGCCAACGTCTCTTCGTCAACTCGGTAGGCTTACCATCAAGCGTTCCGTCCCAGCCCTCCATTGGCAGAATGCAAAATCGATTTCCAATTGTCAATCCATCGAGATACAGGGAATCACCAAGAGGATTGCTGCTGACGACGATCTGCTCATCACAGGGAAATTCAATTCCCAAATTGGCAAGATGGCTCACGAAAGCATCATGTTTCTTGAAACTTGCCACGCGCGGGTAAACCATCAATTATCCTCCTTCATGATTCTCTGAATATCGCTCGCAATCAATTCCAACACTGTTACATCGGAGTCAGGTCGACGGAGCGAATCAGGGTGAGTTTGCTCACTCACAAGCATGCCTCGAATTTTCAAAAACATTGCAGCGGAGTGTTTGTATGCAGGCGTGGGATCGCGGAAGGCGAAGGTGCCTAAATACTGCAACAAATCATTCAGCTCATGGAAAGACGGATCACCCGCTTCCCACATAGCATCCCGTCGCGCGAATGCATCTGGGGCAAAGGTACTCAACCCAAGCAGATAATCACTGCCATACATCACCATATCAATGGCAAGGTCATTTCCGGTAAACACCCTAAAATCGGGTCGAACTCGATTTCGAAGCTCAAGACGCTGCCACTCCGGTAAGCGATGCAGTGACGAGTGCTTCGCACCGAGAGCATTTGGAATCATCATCAACTGCTGATAGACATCCAGCGAGTAAATCCTGCCAAAGGGAGCAAAAATCTGTCCTAACTCAAAAAACAGAAATTCCTCACACTCACGCGCCAGTGTGTGGTGGGCTTCGACCAATTCGTCATCAGGTAATTCGATCAGCCCATACGACTGAAAAAAAATGGGTGTGCCTCCATGTCGCTGGATTTGCTCAATTCCAACCCGATACAAGTCTCTGCCAAAGGGCGAACCCGGATGATCGCCAACAAAAACACCCGCAATGAATGCGCGCCCACCAGCGATTCGTTGAGCACGCAATAAAACCTCCTCACGGACTGCATCGTCAATAAGATTACCGTAACCTGTATCCATATTGACCGCTGGGATCAATCCAGCATCCAGAGTGCGATGCAGATGCTCATCGAAGCCTTGCCAATCAACTTCTCCACCGACATGGTATGGCAGTAAGATGGCGGAAATACCCATAATCTTGCGACGAGTTTGCAACAGCTTTGTGGGATCGATCACTTCAGTCATAGCCTCTCAAACCTAATAAAACCTATTCATTCCAACTGTAAGTTGCATTGCACTCTCTGTCTTGGCAAATTGGGCACATCAACACCTTGCAAAGCAGGCAATGGGATCACCCTTGGATCATCAACTCACGGACCAGCCCCTCCCAGAAAACTTACCCCCATGGGGTGTGCTTGTGCTGGAAAGTCATCACAGCCCGAAATTTGCGATGAACTGGCGCACCCATGAGTTTGTCAAAATTGTCTACATATGGAAGGGCAGGGGAGAGTTCCATCTCGGTGACGAGATTCACAATTTCAATGCCAATGATGTGATCGTCATTCCACCCCACACCCGTAACCGCATCATTGATGATATCTCTGCCACACCCAGCCTATACATCTGCTGCATTTCCACCCAACTGCTCAGCTTTGAACCCAAGATGGTTGAATCACTCAGTGTACGCTTACAAAAACAACGACATGGGTTCACGAATCGGATCACATCATTGCTTCGATGTTTGATTCACTCTCAACAGAAGCCAATCGCCACCAGTTCAATCTCAATGGTTGCCAACGCTTTACGGCTTTTGCAACTCGTACTGGAACTTGAACCAGATCCACAAGCAAAGCTTCCACCCCACGAAAATGAACGTACCGTTCTGAAACGTTACATCTCCGAGCTTCCCAATCACTTTCTTGAGGAATCATCGATCGATTCCACCAGTCAGCGGCTCGGTATCCCCAGACGAACTTTTACTCAACTGTTTCATGAATTAACTGGTGAGACATGGCTCTCCCACACACGACGCCTTGCAGTCGAATATGCTCAGCAAAGACTTTGCCACACAGACCTCCCGATCACATCCATCGCTTTTGAATGTGGTTTCCGTGACCTCTCTACCTTCTATCGACAATTCAAGAAATTAACGGGAACGTCACCGGGTGAGTACCGATTGACAAGGAGCTGATCAGTGAAAAAAAGTAGAGATCATTCCTGAATACGATATAGCGCGGCTGCGGTTCTTATCAGAATCGAATCATCAATCACGCCAAGCGATGCAAGCGTGCGTTCTTCAAGAGAATTTGACCCCAGTTCTTCAAACTCTTCACCCGCCCCTACAACCGTGGTTACACCCTCTTCACTGGTGAAGTACAGCTTGCCACCAGCCAAGAGTGGTGATGAAGAATAGTTCCCACCGATTCGCTTGCGGTAAACGAGGTCTCCTGTCTTGGCTTCAACACATGTGGCGATTCCATCATCACTAATCAAATAGACCAACCCCTGATGGGCAACCATCGAGGGTGTCTTTGGAACATTCCTGTCAAGCTGCCATGCGACATGGGTATCGGTAACCACCCCACTGCCCGTAGGACGTATGGCCAGCATTTTACTGCTATCAAAACTCGTTGAAATAAAAACCAGACCACCATGATAAATCGGCTTCGGTACCACAGAATAGCCAACATATCGCACATCCCAGATTGTTTCTCCGGTCACCGGATTCAGTGCTAATACACAATCACTACCTGGTGTGATGACTTGAAGTTGGCCATCTACTTCAATCACGGTCGGGGTACAAAACGAAAAAGTTTTCTTCGCTGAAACTGGTCGCGGAGTCGACCATGCTACCTGACCGTTTGATGCATTTAACGCAACGACCTTGGGCTCTACATCACCATCACAAGTGAAGATCAAATTCCCGGAAACCAAAACAGGACTACCGCCGTTACCATGTGTGGGCTTGAAATACAACTCGCGGTTCGTCCACACAACTTCACCAGACAAAGTCAAGCACGCTGTTCCTTGATATCCAAAGTGAACATAGATTTTGTCCCCATCAATGATAGGTGTGGGACTGGCGTGACTATTTTTTCGGTGGATACGAGCAGGTCTTCCTCCTGTCTGCTCCAAGACCGGGATCGTCTTCAAGAGCCTTCCTGAAACTGCATCAATGATGATCACGGACAGCGTATAGGACTGCTTCTCTTGATTTTCATCGGTTCCAACGATGGGGATGGCTGACGTCAGATAAATACGATCACCAGCGGTCACAGGTGATGACCACCCCTCACCTGGAATTTCGGTACGCCAAGCTATATTTTTGTCGGTACCCCATTCCGTGGGCAAGGATTGATCGATCACACCATCACCTTGGGGACCACGAAAACTTGGCCAGTCGTCGGCCGTTAAAGACGACGAGAATGCACCGACGAATACCAACATTGAAATGATCAAGCGATTAGGCATCATTACTTTTGACGGGAAATTGAGGCGGGAACTGTTTAAACAAACCGAAAATGTGAACTGACAACCGAAGTATGAACATCGATTGCTACGACGGATCCGCCACGGCAAGCGAATGGAGCATCACAGTTTTCTTTGATTCACCAAGCCAAACAGCGGTTCTGCATCTCAAACAAAACCTATGTCTGCAACCGCACCGATCCGCCATCTTGACTTGGCTAGATAGTTTAATGGATGTGCCGGTGGTCGAACGGGCAGTTTTTAGTCGAAAGAGCAGTGTTCTACAAAGGACGCACTCGAGGAAAAATTTCAATGAATGATTCATCAAAACGCATCGTGCGTTCTCGCTGTGTTGGAGTTTGCACATTGAATGCCGACAAAACGTGCATTGGTTGCCATCGGGATTTGGAGGAAATATCCCAATGGGCGAACGCCTCTGCGGACGACCGCGAAGAGATCAACCGTGTCGCGGCAGCACGGGAACAGCAAATCAAGCGACATCCTGCCTAGTTTTCGCCCTGAAACGCAGACAGCAAGTGAGTTCCTTGAATCCCAACAGTGGAAAACCTCAGCCGACTGGAAGATCCACTCGCTGCATAAACTTTTCGCGTAACAGGGTAGTTTTCGCCACAAATCACGAGTCGTGTCGGAGCGACAAGCGACAGCAACCCATCAAGGTCAAGATATTTTACGGCGCCCGGGACAAACATCGGGTCATCATGGCGATCGATCGAAGCGAACCTGAATCCTTTGGGATCGACAATACATCGTTTTACGGAACTACCAGCCTGACTGCAGGCAGCAGCGACCAAAGGAGCAGCCACTTCACCGCGACCAATCATGAAGATTTCATGTTGCTCTCCTAGATACGCAATCAGCGATAGCAGGTCGTGCGTACGTTGAACAAATAGACAATGATTGAAGCCATAGGTGTACCCAGAGAACTTGTGCCATCCCTTGTCCCCACCGCGCTGAAACCACAACCTCTGTGATTGATTTTTCACCACGGTTGCTGCGAGTTCACCCTGCCCAAAAAGGTCCGGAACAATCACGTTATAGCCAGCATTCACCAACAACATAATTTCATTAGCAATTTTGCCATCATCGAACGCGTTCAATTTCCCATCATCCGCAACCCAAATTACGCTGATCTTCTTATCTAACTTTTGTTGGGGAACAAATCTTAGGATGGGAAATTCTTCTTTGTGATCAACGTTCCTGATCGCACCCACTTGAATCACCAACTGTGATTTTTTGGTAGATGCAGTTTTTTGGTAGACCACTTTCCCCACCTGATCAACACGGCGGCCAAGCAGTGTCTCCCACGCCGTTCCGATCGCATCCTGATAAGACTGCAAACCCTCACGCGATTCGGGCACCAAACCAACGATTTTACGATCTGAATCCTGCGACGCCAAAGCAAGCAATCGGGTCTCATGCAAATCTCCGACTTGGTTACCCGAAGGCGCAGGGTAAGTGTTACTCCAGACAGTCGACTCACTTTGACTTAAAGGCAAGAAATCTCTTTCCACTATCGATTCATGTCCGAGTGAAAAGTGCTGATTAAAAAAAGCATACATGGCCCGCCTGTTGACCTGATTGTAGTTGTGGGGAAATTGCGTATGAAATACGGCAGTAAGTCTGTCCGCGACCCCCATCATTTGATAGACGTTCTGAAGATCGGGAAAACCACTCGTTTTCAGATCGACCGTCCAGTCATCGGCGGCAGTCAGCCCCAACGGCCTGGGCGCAGTTGCTGCTGCGATATCAATGTTGCCCTGATTGATTCGCAAAAGCGGTGCATTTTCACACGTGCAACCACCCTGCATGGAAGTCGAAACCATGACACAAGGCATGGAGGCAGCTATACGTTCATCAATAGCACCAAGGATCATTGACTGAGTACCACCACCACTCGCTCCCGTCACGCCAATGCGAGACGGATCAACGCTTTCAAGTTGCAGCACAAAGTCGACGGCCCGCATCGAATTCCAAGTTTGCAATCCCATCATGTTCTGAAGTCGAAGATCGGCTTGGACACTCATGAATCCCCAATTGTCTGAGCGATCAAGATGTTCCCACTGATCAGGTCGGTGACCCAATTGAATGGCATCGGCGTATCCAGTCATATCATAGTGAAACACCATGCAGCCCATCCTTGCCAATTGGACTGCCCGTGCCTGCAGTGGAAACCGTCCACCTTTTTCAAATTGTTCGGCGCCAGTTTCAATCTGCTTACGGATGATATCCGCACCGGCATCGTAAAAACGTCCATCTTGCCAGTGCCCATGCGGAGAAAGGATCACCGGGAACGGCCCTTGTCCTTCTTTGGGCCGGTACAAACTTCCCGTGACATAGTGACCTGGGATCGACTCAAAGAAAACACGATCAACCACATAATCATCCCGTTCGACACGCCCATGAATCACTGCATTCAAGGGTGTTCGAGTTGGAATTGGCCACAATCCCTGTGATATGAGGACCCGACGCTTGATCTCGATCTGTCGCTGTTTCCAAACCGCGAGGCTGGTCATGGTCTCGAACGGAAAAAAACCATTGAGAGTTTTCAAATTACCCAGCCGGTGATCTTCCGGCGGCCTATTCTCAAACACCGTCGGTATCTCAGCGTGAGCCGTACCCACTATCAAGGCAGCATAAAGACCAAGCAGATAGCGCATCCAAATTTCTCCCACCAATGCTGATTGTCGAATGACAAAAATATGCGTCTCACTTCAATTCATTCACCAACACATCCAAGCCATCTAGATTTTGCTTCAGCGATAATTCAGCATCCAATTCGCTACGATGATCAAGAATTCCGATCGGCCCCTGATAACCCTGTCGCAAGACTTCCTTGATCATGTCACGTTCATGCACGCCCTGCCCAATGGGAAGAATTTTATTTTGATTACCAGCCAAGCTAGAAGGATCCACCATGCCATTCAAGTTTAGGCAGAGCAGATACGGTTTCACTGCGGCAAAAGCCTCTCGAAATCGCACAATATGATCGTGCCCATGGTGAAAATTATAAACAACACCAACATGTTCCGCGTCTTGATGCTGGCGCAGATACTTGCAAACAGCCGCAAGGTTCTCCGGTTCACCGCCCCAACCACCATGATTATAAAGGCCTAGGCGAAGGCCAAGCTTAGCTGTTTTCTCTACCATGGGACGGAGTGCTTCAGCAGCGGCTTGCACCTTTTCAGTATCGGGCTTGCCATCAACGCCTGGTACCATCAGCCAAATCTGAGGCCTTACTTCATGCTTGGCGATCAACGGTTCCAAAGCATCATGCCAACTCCAAAAAGCAAAGAACTCAATGCCATGCTTTTTGTACTCTTGAATTTCTTCTTCAAAGGTTGGCACATGTTCGCCACGCCAATCATACGCAACACGTGCCATCCCTAGCTTATCGATCATCTCAGCCCGTTGCGATGGCGTTCGCTTGCGAGCATCAAATGGCACGATACACCAAGCCACCAAACGATCACGCTGGAAGATCTTCGTTGCCTCAGGATTCTCCGCCATCATATGCGCAGCCGGCATCAGCAAAGAATAAACTCCCGCCATTGCCAGGCAGCGAATCACCGTCAACTTAGAATCATTGTCCATCGTCACGACCTCGAAATCCATGTTCACTTCACAGCAACGATGTAACAGATCCAGCTTGCGTCACTAGGTGCTGTTTCCCGACGCTCCCAGGTGCTGTACTCGTCTTCGTCGATGTCCTCACCGTCTTTTTCCCAGTAGACGTGACTCTCACCAAAACCGGCCTCTACCAGCATTTCCCGCACCTCAGGGATGGTCCAGAAACGCCAATGATACTCAAAGGCCCTTTTCAGTTTACTGCCGTCAGCAAACTTAAAGCTGATCGCAAAACTTGCATCTGCAGTAATCGGGTTGAAACTGACCTGCTCCCAATGGTACTTGAAACCTTTTTTTCCCTTAACGATTTTACGTTTATCAACCAGACCTTCTTCGTAACATTCACCACCGCCCATCATGTCCATCACCATCACACCTTTCGATCTGAGGTTGGAATGAGCAATTTTGAAATACTCAATCACTTCTTCACGTGTCTTGAAAATCCAGAACGAGAAATTTTGAGCCGCGAGCACATCCACAGTTGGTCGATTCCGCTTTCGCACATCCTGTTCGATTAGCCGCACACGTTTTTGTTGCGATTTTTTCAGCTTCGCGAGGTTATTGTCACGCCCCCACTGCAAGGTCTCTGAGCACAAGTCGACGCCTATGGCTGTTCGCTTTGATTTCGATGCGACCCAGTCACAACAAATAGCGAACGTGCCACAAAAGTCCTCACGCAAATCCGTCGGAGCAGAACCGTACGCATCCCGATAGGCCTGTTCAAAAAATACGACTTCATGATCCGGTGTTTGCACCGACTTTTGATAACAGTCAAATCGATCGGCAACCGATGCCATGGTGGGCTTGCCAGATTTGCTTTTCTTGGATTTTGATTTGGACATTCGCGTGCTGCTTAACTCTTGAAGGTAAATATCTTGTCGCTGTACTAAATACTACTCGTCACCAATACTATTCAACTAATTCTACTTCTGATCGCATTCAGATGCGGGCTCGCTCATAGAGCCAACTGGCTTCAGATTCGAGCGAGGCAGGTTGCAGGAATGTGGAGCACAGAATAACCACTGCCAGCAATCATGACCAACAAACAGATCTGATCATTCGTTTGGAAGAAGGTATCAGCGCGAAATCCATGATTTCGCCCTCAGCCCCCACCAGATCGGTTTAACAGCCTAGCACCTCGGCATTTAGTATTCGAGAAGCAAGTTGACAGTTTCTTTAATCATCAGGTTCAACCGCGATCTTTCAAATACCTCTGGTTGGATTTTGAGAACCAGATTCCGGCGAAGCCACCAGCAATCAAACCACACAGGTGTCCGTCCCAAGAAACATCCGACTGCCACCCTGGAATCACTCCAATCAATAACGTTCCACCGTAAATCAGACCAACCAGAATCGCGATGCCGACCGGTATCAAGCGGCGTTCCCGAGCCCCCACTGTAATCAGAAAAGAGCAGAGACCAAATGTCAGACCGCTGGCGCCAACGTGCACAGCCGAACGTCCAAAAACCCACAGCAGAGCTCCACTCACCACAACAATACAACCGACAACCAGCCAAGAATCCTCGCGCGAACTAACGAGAAGAAACAATAACACAATCAAGGGAATTGTATTTCCCAGCAGATGATCAAAATTGGCATGCAAAAAGGGCATCAGTGGAATACCGAATATTCCGCTAGGCGATCTTGGGTACAAACCCAGACGCCGCAAATCAATCGGCAAAATCCAGTTGACTGCAAATACAAGCCACATCGCAGCGACAATTAATCCAATGGCATAATATTGCTTCTTCACAACGCTTCCTTGAGATGGAAAATCTTTCTGATGTGCCACAGAATCCACAACGGTGTAAGCTATCCTAGCAAGAGACAGTTCATGCCGTTTATCTTCAGTATCACGGATGTTTACGGTAAAAGAGTTTGAACAGAGCAAAGGAACTGAAGAAGTCATGCAATCGAGTTTGTCCAAACACGTGAAACGGAGCACCCGAAGGCAATTGTTCCAGACATGTGGCGTGGGACTTGGCAAAGTCGCCCTTGCGTCAATGTTCGCTGAAGAGTTCGGAGCAAACTCTCTGCAGGCTTCGGAGGCCACACCCCGCGGTCATCACCACCCACCACGCGTCAAGCGTGTGATCTACCTGTTCATGGCGGGGGCGCCGAGCCAACTTGATCTATTTGATCACAAACCAAGGCTCACTGAACTAGAGGGGCAACCTTTACCAGCTTCGATAATTGCCGGCCAGAGATATGCATTTATCCAACCAGACGCCGCTGTTCTTGCGCCTCGCTTTAAATTTAATAAATACGGCGAATCAGGAACGGAGCTTTCAGAAGCTCTCCCCCACTTGGCCACCATTGCTGATGATCTTGCAATCATCAAGACGGTTCACACAGATCAGTTCAATCACTCACCAGCACAACTTTTCATAAACACCGGCAGCCCGATTCCCGGGCGCCCTGCCATGGGTTCATGGTTGACTTACGGTATCGGTAGCGATGCAGCTGACCTGCCGGGGTTTGTCGTTCTTAAGAGCGGTGGCAACTTATCCGGCGGTGCCGCCATGTGGAGCTCAGGTTTCTTGCCGGGAGAACATCAAGGTGTTCCATTTCGCTCCAGCGGTGAACCGATTCTTAATGTTTCAAATCCGCAAGGAATCACACGGCAAACCCAACGGGATACACTTGATCTAATTGGCAAACTCAATCAACAACAACTTGATCAGAACGGCCTGAAAGAAATAACCACCCGCATGGAGAGTTATGAGCTGGCCTATCGGATGCAAACACGAGCGCCCGAACTGATGGACCTGAAGAGCGAAGATAACGCTACTCTTCGCCTGTATGGCACGTCGACCAAAGATTCCGGATCCTTTGCAAAGAACTGCCTTCTGGCCAGACGACTTGCCGAAAGAGGTGTGCGATTCATTCAGCTTTACCACTCTGGCTGGGATCATCACAGCAATGTCGAGAATGGAATCAAAAAGCAATGCATGCAAACAGATCAAGCATGCACAGCTCTGATCAAGGATTTGAAGCAAAGAGGCATGCTGGAAGATACGCTGGTTGTCTGGGGCGGAGAATTCGGACGGACCCCCATGGTGGAGGCCAGTGCAGCCCTCGGAAGACAGCTCGGCCGCGACCATCACCCACAGGCCTTTTCAATGTGGATGGCCGGTGGTGGGATTCGCAGCGGTCAGACGATCGGAAAAACCGACGAACTCGGGTTCCGACCGATTGAAAATCCCGTCCACGTACATGATATCCAAGCGACTATCCTGCACCAACTTGGTATCAACCACGAAAAACTCACTTTCACCTACGCCGGTCGCCCATTCCGATTAACTGATGTTCACGGACATGTCATCCGATCACTAACCGATTCATCCTGACCCGCTGATCATCGGATCGCACTCTCCAAATTGGAGCCACTCAATATCAGGTGCTTGTGTCTTGGACTCGCGGATCCGAAATTATCGAGTCAAACACGATTTGCATGACTCGGAGAGCGAAGCGTTAACAGCTATCATTTCGAGTATGAGCCAAACATCATCTCCACCGCTGATTGACTCATTTGGACGTGTACACACCAGTTTGCGTCTAAGTGTCACTGATCGCTGCAACATCCGCTGTTTCTACTGCATGCCGGAAAAGGGTGCTGAATTTGTTCCCAAAGACCATATCCTCTCTTTTGAAGAAATCTATCGACTTGCGAGATTGCTTGTTGAAGAAGGGGGAGTGAGGGATATTCGCATCACGGGTGGTGAACCCCTAGTCCGACAACAGATTCCGCGTTTAATCGAAATGCTGGCAGGTATTGAACTGTTGGAAGACCTATCCCTGACAACAAATGGAATGTTGCTTGCAGAACATGCCCAAGCACTTCACGCAGCCGGGTTACAAAGACTGAATATCAGCCTTGATACGCTGAACAAGGAGGTCTTTGAGAAAATTGCCAGAAGAGACGGACTGGAAAGAACCCTGCAAGGAATTGATGCTGCCATCAAATGTGGATTTAAATCCATCAAACTCAACACACTCGCGATCAAAGGCGTGACTGAACCGGAAGTAGCAGAATTGGTCCGCTACGCGCTCGAGCGCGACGTCATGCTGCGGTTCATTGAATTCATGCCACTGGATACCGATCGAGCCTGGCAGCAAGATCAGGTATTTACTGGTGATCAGCTATTAGTGACTCTGCAAAAAGAGTTTGATAGTGTTGTGCCGCTCTCACGCCCTGAGCCATCACAGCCAGCAGAAGAATTCCAAGTTGAGCACGGGCGCGTGGGCATCATACGCTCTATCACAGCTCCATTCTGCGAGGCATGCAATCGCATCCGTATCACCGCAGATGGAGCAGTTCGCAATTGCCTCTTTGCTACGAGTGAAGCACCCCTACGAGGTTTGATCCGAGCCGGAGCCTCAGATGAGGACTTGATGTCAGCAATTCGTGGTTGCATCGCTGGAAAATCTAAGGCCCACGGGATCGATCAAGACGGTTTTCAACCGCCCGACCGACCGATGTATGCGATCGGCGGATAAGGCACCGATCCAAAACCACAACACCTTCTACTGAATCGCAGGTTCACGAGCTTAGGGCTTCACCAACCACCACGCCAAGTGCAGCAACAATTTGGTATCGACGTCGGCATCTTTCAGGGCCTTCACTGATTCCTGGACATGCACTGGAATTTCGTTTTGACCCGCGAGGTAACCAAGATGGTTGATTTGGCTATCCCTATCCTTGATTAATTCCAACCATTGCACTGGTAACAACTCTGCTTTCCGCGGAAAATCAGGAGCCAGCGGCTTGGCACTCGGGGCTTTACTGACCTTGCCACCCTCGCCAATCTGAGCGAGTGAAGCTCTCCCAGTGCTACCAATTCTCGCTCCGATGGATCTCAGAACTTGGTCAGTGCGCTGAGCTGCAGGTAGGGAAACTCGAGGAGGTAGCACTGCTGCGAATGCGTCAACGGCACTCATTGCTGCACTAGTATCTTCCTGACTAGCTACCCATAGATTTTCAGGGAGCAACGTTTCAGGGACCGCCCGGCGAGTCGCGGGTGAAGCAATGATCAAAGCGAGCGTGCGTGCCAAGTTGAAACGGGATTCAATCACATCTTCAGTCAACTGCTCTTCCAAACGCTGCAAAGCTTCATTGTGAGGCGCACTAATTGGATCAACCACACGACCTCGCAGGGGTTGACCATGAACCAACTGCCACAACGAATTGACAACGCCACTTGCCAGCTCGGGAGAACCTTCGAGGCCCTTCGCGAATTCCTTGATACTTTGGTAGCCGTCCGAAGCAGAGCGGCTCGTCCAGTTAGCAGACACTCGCGCGTCAGCCACTCTCTGACGACCATCGGACAACTCGTAGAAAACTGGGGCTGCGGAGCCATTACCAAGGTCCACCTCGAACTGTCCATCAACATCTTTCCGCACACCACGTTTCAAAAATGCAACGAAGTTCCAGTAGTCACTCTGTTGCCCATTACCTTCGATATACGCGTCGTGGCAACGCGTGCATCTGACATCCACATTGAGAGTCAGGGCAGCAAGACTTCTTACCATGCCGTGTTCACCACCCACGGACCGTGACCCAGCGGCCAAAGCAGAGAAGAAAGCTCCGGTGTTCTTACTTTCACCGTTCAACCATCCTGCCACAATCTTGTCAAAGCTGCTTCCTGTCTGAATGCAATGGGCTATTTCGCTTACCAGCTGATCTCGGGCTTCCGCATCCATTCGGCCACTGCGTTGGTTGGTAATTTGACGCAGCCACCTTCTCGCAATCGCCTCTGCATTCAAACTCTGTGCCAACTCTGCCTGCAGTTGCTCGACGTCAGCGACGGCATCTACAGAGACTTCCATCCCAAGTGCATTAGCAAGTCGCCCCGCCGTCTCCTCTGCTGTCGCCTCTGCTGTCGGGGTGATGCCAACAGCCTCCCAGTAGCCCTGCATTTCCGCATCAACTTGAGCCGACACGAATGCTAAATCAGCGGTTTCGCTTCCATCGGAATTTGGAGGGTCGGGCAAATCACCTTGGTCAAGCTCTGACTCAGTCAGCTCAGACTCAGGCGTTTGCACGATCATTGGAATCCCTTTGAGAGGTTTCCGCTTGGGATTCTTCTTTTTCACCGATTTTGGAGTTTGACTATCGTTCCCAGACTCGGCGGTGGCTGGTCCATTGCCTCCGCCATCTTCACGCTCAGCATCCTCGACGAGTTCGGTGACGCTGCCGGTGAAGTTAAGGTCAGGCTGCAGTGCGATCACCCCTGCCACCATGGCCGCTAGCGTTACGATCGCAGCTGCCACCACGGTGACGTGCTTGGCTCGTGAACGGTTCTCGCGAGACGATTTCCTTTGCTGGACCTGCTGAACTTCGCTGTCAGAATCGGTAGCGGAATTATAAAATCGAAAAAGTATCTGATCCGATAGATCTGGAGGTTGTGAACCGCCAAATGCTTCGTGGAGCATGGCGTTGAACGCTCGCTCTTCCTCCGCTATGTCGTTATTTTCACTCATTTTCATTCTGCCAAAGTTTTCTCTTCTACGCACCTGCGTAGTTGCTGTTTGGCCCGCTGCATAAGATTCCGAGCCCCGTGATCCGTAATACTCAATGCCTCACCAATCTCAACGCGGCTCGCCTGCTCAGCGAAACGCATCCTCAGCGCAGTCTGTGCTCTTTCTGTCAATGTCGCGAGACAATTGCGCAGCGACTCAACCGCAGTATCCCCGGACAGATCCTTGCCAGCCCAGCGATCCCAAATCTCATCCAGTAGACCTGGCTCACTCAGCGTCTGCACCTTTCGCTGTTTACGGTGCATGGACACCAACAGGTTATACGCCGTCCGTCTGAGGTAGCTGGAGGTTGCGGCATCACTGTGCTGCACGAAACTATCGCGCCGTAAAACCCGCAAGAATGTTTCCTGCGTTAGATCGTCTGCAGTCGAGGCATCACATCCCAACATCCGAAGGTATCGCCAAATGCCATTCTGGTGTCGCGCAATTAACTCCGCTGGCCCCAACTCAACCGCAGCATTGCATGCACTTGCATCCTGCTGCCCAGGTGTAACTGAGTCGAAGCCCGTATCCGGTGTTTGACTTTGCGAACTCTGCGGCGACGCCACTATTATTACGCCACCAACTCGCTAATGATCTTTCCGCCACCCGCAATTTTCATTGGTCGGCCATTCTTACTGGTAAACGTCTTCTCAGTAGAAATACCAAGACCTTTACAGACAGTAGTCATCAAATCCTCACTGCTGAATGGCTCGCTTTCGACTGCCGTACCATCACTACTAGTCTCACCAACGGCGAGACCACCATTGATGTCACCTCCACCGACAACACATGACCATGAACGTGCCCAGTGATCACGACCAGCATTCTGGTTGATCCGCGGTGTGCGGCCGAATTCACCCATCCAGATGACGACGGTGTCTTTCAGCAGCTCACGCTGGTTGAGATCCTCAACCAAGGCGCTCATGGCACGGTCAAGTTGTGGCAGCTTAGTGTCCTTGAATAAAGCATGGATACCGCCATGATTGTCCCAACCACCAAGGTCAACCTCGACGAATGGCACACCAGCCTCGACAAGCCGTCTGGCCAGCAGACAACCCTGACCGAAACGGTCCGTACCGTAACGCTCTTTCACCTCCTCGGGCTCCTTCTCAACCCGGAAGGCTTCCATCTGATCACTCGTCATCAGATCGAAGGTCTTTTTCAGTACTTTGGCGTGCTCGCTGGCAGGCAAATCTCGCGTGCGTTTGGAGAAACCTGTCTCAATCGTATCCAAGGCTGCCATCCGCTGAAGCAGACGATTGTCCTCAAGATCCATTTTCAAATTTCGGATCTGTCCATTACTGGTTACTGAGAACGGTGACCATGCCATGCCCAAAAATCCTGGGCCTGCACTTGCCCCACCAACCGAAACGAATGGAGGGATCTCAAGGTTAGGACGCTGGTCCATCACTTCATGCGCGATCACCGACCCATAGCTGGGGTGCTCGATATTTGGATTCGGGACATAACCTGTGTGCATGTAGTACCGTCCACGGTTGTGGTCAGCCTCACGCGTCGACATGCTTCGCACGACCGATAGATGCTTCATCTGCTGAGCAACCATCGGCATGTGCTCGCAAATTTGCAAGTCACCCGTGGTTGAGATTGGTTTGAACGGACCACCGGTAGGCGCGCCGGGCTTGAGGTCCCAGATATCGATCGTTGCCGGTCCACCCCCCATCCACAACAAGATAGCGGACTTGCCATTTTTTCTCATCTCATCAGCATTTGCCTTGATGGCACCACCCATGGTCATAGACGCAGTTGCGACTGCAGAAGAACCAGCGAGGTGCTGCATGAAATGGCGGCGTGACATGCCATTTGGAGTTTGCCAGTTGTTGAACATAAGAAATAGCCTTTGAGGAAGAGAGGTTTTGTTTCGGTGTGAATAATTTGAAAGATGGAGACTCGCTGCAGCATTAGTGCTGCATGATAAATTCATTGCTGTTGAGGATTGCCCACCACATATCCTGCAACATTTCTTTTTCTTTACCCTTCCGTGCGATCAGTAGTTTGCTCGCGATCGTCATTTCGTTCCTGCTAGGTCGTCGGGCAAGCCCGGCGATAAACAGTTCGTTCACCCGATCACGAGGTGACTTTCCGGTCTTCGATAGTCGGTCAATGAAACTTCCTCCGGAGGTACTGATTGCTTTCTTCGTCAGGTCACCGTTGAACAGCATCAATGCCTGTGGAATTGAGCCGTTGAAGGTTGTTGCTTCATCGCCCTCGTCGGTACCAAAAGCTACGACAAACTGCTGCAACCAGCGATTCCGCTGCCGCTCCTGCTCCTCGTAACTCCCTTGCGAGGACGCGTTGGTGGCAGTCACGAGAGACTGATAAAGTTGCTCAGCACTCATCTGCCGCAAGTAGAAACGGGAGAACTTTGGCATCTCTCCAATCGAAGGATCATCGATCTCATTATTCGATCCAAGGACGGGAGCGAGATTGTAAGGTCGGCTCAACGTGATCCAAGTGATCAATTGCTTGAGGTCATAACTGTTCTTACGAAACTCAGCAGACAGCTTGGTCAGCAACTCGGGATGCGACGAGGGATTGTGAGGTCCGAGGTCGTCCACCGGTTTGGTAAATCCGAATCCAAGAAAAAGCGACCACATTCGATTAACGCCCATTTTGTCCATGTTCTCGCTGGCCAACATCATCCGCCCAAGTTCGCTTCGGCGTTTGATATCGCTTACGAAACCACTCACACCAATCGCAGTTCCATCGGTGAAAACGGGGTAAGCGACACGAGTGAGTCCGTTCCGAAGCTCATAGAAAACCAACGCATCTTCGGGATCATTTGCCTCACCAGCAAAATCTTCGTCGATCAGTTCTGCGTGATCGATATCACGCGTGCCGTCAACAAAGCGCCGCAACGAGCGAGTCTGTCGGAAGAACGAATTGAACTCCCAGAACATCTGCTGCTTCCACTGGTTGAATGGGTGATTGTGGCACTGAGTGCACTGCACTTGCTGCCCAAGGAAGATCCGCGAGGTACTGCTGGTCGCGAGTACGCCCTTTTCTTCATTCACCTTGTCGACCAGAAAATTAACAGCCCCATTGAAGTTTTCTGTACCGGGCTTGGTCGATCCCGTTGCAGTAACCAAATCAAAGACAATTCGGTCGTAAGGTTTGTTTCGTGCAAACGAATCACGAAGATACTTTTGCATCCCGGCGCGACTAATCATCGAATCCCGACCGTTGCCGCCTGATTGCCCAATGAGAATGTTGGTCCAAACCGTCGACCAATGGCTAGCATACTCCTCAGTGTATTTGTCATCGTGCAGCAGTGTGTCGATGAGTGCCGCACGCTTGTCCTTGCCTTTGACTGTCAAAAACTCAGAAAGCTCATCTTGACTAGGCACGCGTCCGATCACGTCAAGAAAAACGCGGCGGCACCAAGTAGAGTCATCCACTTCGGGAGCTGGCCGAATTTCGAAATCTCGCCAACCCTGCTCGATCATCTCGTTGATCATCGTGACTTGGCTTGGGACGACCGTTTCGGCAGCCTCTGATGTCCCAAGAGGCAGGAGAGACCCAAGGAACAGCAGTGCGGGCAAGATTCTTGAATATCGCGTCATCGTCGCTAAATTCCTTAGCAGTGTTTTTTAATCGTCTGTAGGCTGAACGAACCACGTTGAAGCATGTACCCACAACCTGGAATAGAACCGGCTTTATTCTATTCGAGGACTTGGGGGTCCTCAAACAGATAACTGGGATAGAACGTTTGATAAAAGCACCGGAAATGCTGGCTTTTCCGGTAAGTCGGCCCAAACAGGCCCCTTTCAGCAGGGCAACCGGCGATCAGCGACTAAAACACCTCTTTTTTCCTTACCAGAGGCGGAAAACTCAAAAGTCCGAAGAATTTCCCCAAGACGAAGCCCTGAATGGCAAGCACTGCCCATTCGGCGACTTCAGGATTCCGCAACTTTATCACTGACCGACTCCAGCAAGTCCCAGCTGGCACCGTCAGTTTCAGCCTTCCAAAGATCGGACAACTCTTCGCCGCTGATCAGACTTTGAACAACCCAAGCCATGGGATCTGGAATCACAATGGCGATCGCCTCGGTACCGCTCTTTCGAAGCACCTTTCGAATCGCCTTAGCGACACGATCGCGAGCATCGCGAATTGACTCACCGCCCGGAGGACAAACATCCGAAGGTGAATCCTGACCCTGCCGATAGACCTTGGGATGGTTTCGCCGCACCTCTTCGATCAGCTTCCCGTGCCAAAGTCCGTGATCCACATTTCGGAACGCTTCGATGACTTTGATCCGTATCTCCCGACCCTGAGCGATTTGCTGAGCAGTTTCACGAGCGGATTCACAGGGAGCAGTATAAATTGTCCCGACCGGAAAATCAGAAAGTTGCTCAGCAAGAGAACTGACCTGTCGTCGGCCTCGCTCACTCATTGGCATATCCAAGGTACCTTTGATACGCCCCTGATCATCAAAGTCAGTCGCACCCGGTCTTATTAATAAAACTCGGGCGGCTTGAGGTGTTCGGACAATCACGAGTGATCCTCCCGTTGCAACCCCAGTGTTGAATCACTGTGTGCAGCCGCCTGAATCCCGGCGTTCAAGTCGGCAATCGCTGCCAGATAGCTGTCCTTGCGGAAAATCGCTGAACCCACAACAAACAAATCACATCCCGCAGCACGAGCCAAGCTGATGGTATCGACGTCGATCCCCCCATCAATCTCAAGCAACAGGTCCGGATAGTCCTGCCGCAGAGAACGTAATTTTTCCAACGCAATTGGATTGAAGGCCTGCCCACCAAAGCCTGCTTCGACACTCATGACCAAAGCCATGTCGACCAGGGCCATGGCTTCCCTGCACGGTTCTAGCGGAGTATCGGGATTGAATGCGATTCCTACACCAACGCCCAAATCCTTGAGCTTACCTGCAGTTTCAACGGGGTCACGAACCGCTTCAACATGGAAGGTAAGCATGTCTGCACCGGCATCCACCATCGGCTTCGCGTAAGCCAACGGATCACTAATCATCAAGTGAACATCCAGAGGAAGAGCCGTATGTCGACGCAGTCCCTCCACGATCGGCATGCCATACGTCAAGTTGGGAACAAAATTCCCATCCATGACATCCAAGTGCAAAACACGTGCACCCGCGGCAGATAACTCAGCCACTTCACCTTTCAAATCTCCGAAATCACAAAGCAACAGGCTGGGCAGCACTGCTGGAGCTGAATCTCGAATCGCTTGTAACGCGGCTGTTGCCATGCAGGCTGATCTCATTGAGTCTCGATAACCTGTGCGGTCCTCGCGAGCAAAGCTCAGACCACAGCAGAACCAAATCGGGGTGACAGGTTGGTCTCAAGGGGTGCTGCTTGTCAATTCCGCCGAGACAAGGCATCGCACGCCTTTGGGGTGCTCCTTGGCCTTATTAGCCGATATTAACGCCATATGCAGGCGATTTTCCGATCGCTAAGGGTGCCTAAACTTCCGTTAAATTTCGCTATTTTCCCCGCGTTCCTCCGCCCCCACCCAGCATGTGACACCAATCAACACTTCCCAGCCTCAGCGGACTCCCCGTTTTCCAACCGTGAGCTCAGCGTTTTCCAACGGTTGGCTCAACGCCGGGCCAGCCAAATAAAGCCTGCCTCGAGTCTCCATCACATGTGTTGGTCTCGCACCCATGCCGCAGCATCGTCAAGGGTTTGCTCGACATCCCGAGGTTTGTACCCCAACTCCTGCTCAGCTCTTGAACTATCGTACCAGTGGTACTGAGAAGACATGCCGATGGCAGCACTATTGAAATCAGGCTCTCGATAGATGTGCCCAATCGCATCGCCTAGTGCCGCAACGATTCTGCGCTGCAATGGTCCCGCACTCATCAGAGGCACCCGTTGACCGAATCTCTCGGCCATGCCTGCCCACAGTTGTTTGTAGGTCATATTCTCGCCAGCGAGTATAAACTCGCGACCACTCGATAGATCCTTCTCTAATGCCGTGATGGTCGCCGCAGCGACATCCCGCACATCACACACGCTACATCCTCCACTAGGAGCAATTGCTTTCCATCCCTTACTCAACGCCAGCATCATTCGACCGCTACTAGGCTTCCAATCCCATGGCCCCAACATGAAACCAGGGGCAAGAATTACTGCTTGCAATCCTTGCTCGACGCCTTTCTTGACAGCTTCAACGCCGGCTTTTTTGCTCAGCACATAACTACAAGGGATCTGCCCCCCGGCATTGCTAAAAGGCGTTGACTCATCCGCAGGTTGCTCACGCGTTCCAACTGCGAGTGTATTGACAGTTCCAACATGGATAAGTTTACAGCCATGCCGCAGACAGGCATCGACCATAATTTGGGTTCCCTCGCCGTTGACCCGCAGTGACTCCTGAAGTCGCTTCCAGCCGAGATGAATCAACCCTGCTGCGTGGATCACAGCATCGCACTGACGAATCTCGTTTGTGATCAGTTCCCGGTCAAGCAAATCACCTGAAACAAATTCTGTATCAATTCCCTTAAAGACAACTGAATCGAAGGGTGAACGGACCAGGGCCACAGAATCATGGCCTGCTGCGTTCAACTCTCGCAACACCGCATTTCCAAGTAACCCGGTTCCCCCGGTCACGAAGACTCTCATCGATACCCTCAAGCTAAAACGTGAAATAAGCAGCAGGAGATAGCGTACTTCCTCGGGTGCCAGGAAACCTCAATCACTACAAAATTTTGACGCGACAAGCCTGACAACGCTTCGCCAACTCGACAAAACATCGATTTCGAGAAGCGGTCAACACCGAAAACGAAATTCACAGTAATCAACGCCAACACCGAATGAGCATCAGTAAACGATAAACACGAGCAACAGCAATCGGTTTCATGATGGTCAGGAGGATAAGAGGACATGCGAATATTATGTGGGTCGCCTGCCTCATAGCAGGATCACCGAATCGAAGCAGCATTACTCAAACACCTCACTCGAACACCTCGATAGCCCAATCCGTGACCGAAACACCGATAACGAAACCGCTGCAAAAGCTTTGCTAGCAAGCAGGCAGCCCTGCCAAAGAGAAGGCTCCCTAAAAATGGCAGAACTGAATATTGGGAATTCCACAGCTGCAATGAGTAAAAGTTGTTTTCGAATCATCCACTTTGTCATTTTTGCCGTAAAACATTGCCAAGCCTCACCTAAGCCGCTGTGCACCTAAGCCGCTGTGCACCTCGGCTGCTGTGCAACTCGGCTGCTGTGCAACTCGGCTGCTGTGCAACTCAGGTGCTGTACGCCGAAAGCACTCTCTGCTGGGAACTCGCCTGAACCCTCCGCCTGAACATCTCAATCACAGAATCGGCAAATCAACCTTGCGCTGAACACCGTCATATCGCTAGACTCGCTCGGTGGTGGTGATTTTCGAATCCGGTGTGGCGAGGATGTGACCGTGACAACAGATGACTTCATCTTGGCGCAGGACGAACGTTCACAACGACAACAAACCGATCAACGACGCAGTCAACGAGCCCAGCGTCACCGACTGATTGTCGTTGCTGGCCTTGCCTGCGTGGTTCTGCTGCTGTTTTTGGCTCCCAGCATGGTCAGTCACTCCTCGATTGGGCGTTCCTACTTAATCGACTATCTGGGCGGGCAAGGACTGCAGGCTGATGTTGGCTCGGTGAGAATCGGCTGGCTCACGCCACTGCGACTCGAAGATTTGAAGATCAATGGCAGAGCTGGTAGCCAAATTGCAATTGAGCAATTGGACCTCAGTCTCACAGTCGGTGATCTGATGTCCCGATCTGACGACTTGGGGCAAATCAATCTGCGCGGGGTGGCTGTCGCTTGTTCCATAAGTGATGGCAAGTGCAGCCTGGAAAATGATTTCGAAGCGTTTCTTCAATCCGAATCGCCGGAGTCGCCCACTCTTGCAGATGTGCAACTGCATGACGTTACCATTTCAATGACCCAATCAGCAACGAATCAAAGCTGGACATTGACGCAATCCAACGCGAGCCTTCATCTCACTACAGGATCGACGGAGTTTTCCGTAGCTGGGGTATTGAGCGAACCCGACGGAGATCATGGATCACTTCAGAGCTCCCTCAAGCTGACGAACATCGCGGATGAAAAAATTGGGGATCAGTGGTCACTGAATCTCAGTTGCGAGTCGCTGCCAATCTCGATTTCTCAGCTACTGCTAGCTCGATTCCCGGATATGGCTTTGGGTGTTCCAACCAAGATCCATGGAGATGCAACAGGGAAAATTCGCGCAAACGGCAACTCAAATGGATCTGTCTCTGCCAGCTTGCAAAATTTCGAGATCCGCAACCTCACCGCTTCAGGGGCAGGCACACGTGTTTGGAAGAATGAGCGGGCCTTACTGGACGGAAAGCTGACCTTGGAGGGTGACAGGCTTGTTGGCGAAGCACTCAGTGCCCATACAGACTTTGCTTCCGCCACGATCAATGGCGTTTTCTCTCGAAGTTTTTCCTTGACTGGGAGCAAAGACAATCCACTTCAATGGCTGGACGCCATTGACGGCAATGCTTCTGCCGAGATTGACATCGCAGCGTTGGAACAGGCATTACCCGGACTTCTTCCATTACGTTCGGATGTGACCTTGGAATCAGGACGCGCGATTGCTCATCTGGCATCAATCCCCAACGGCAGCCAACAACAGAAAAAACTGCACATTGATTGCGACGCCTTTCGAGCGATATCCCGAGGGAAAGAATTTGCAATCGATCCGATCACCTTGATCGCGACCGTGTCAAGTGATGATGGTCAACTCATCGCCGAGCAATTCGAATGGCGAAGCGCGTTTGGCACAGCCATTGGAAGTGGAAACCTTGAATCAGGCAGTGCTGATTTCAATATCGATTTTGGGCAACTGACCAACATGTTGCTGCCAATCTTCGACATGACTGACACCCAATTCGCTGGCAATGCCCGCGGTAAAATTCAATGGACGAGTGGTGATCAGGACATTTGGCGTTTGACGGGCAACGGGCAAACGACGAATCTGCACATCCAACTCCCTGGTGGTCGCGATATTCAGCGAAACGCTATGCGTGCATCAATTATTGCCGAGGGGCGATGGCACAAAAATACACTTCGGGAACTTACCCGAACCAACCTGATTATCAATAGTCTTGGCTTGGATCTCAGCGCGACTCTCACTGAACCCATCAATCATCTGTCTCAAGCTTCCCAGCTGCCATTCACTCTGAAGGGAGAAGGGCGTTTGGATACCATGGAAAGAATTTTGGAGCCATGGATTCCTGCGGATGTCGATCAGCTCGCGGGAAATTTTTCGGCTGAGGCCAAAGCACTCGTTAGTTTGAATCAAGCCCTCGTTACCAGTGGCGCAATGGAACTCACCAAGCCGAGTTTCAACTACAAGCAACGCCGATTCCAACAACCTTTGGTAAAGATCCAATTTGACGGAAGCTACAAGTGGCCTGCCATGTCCATGAGGGCACGCTCGATAACGATCGCAAGTGATGCTTTCTCGCTCGCAGGCCAAGGTAGCATGCGTACCGACGAAATTGACATGGAACTGAAATACCGTGCAAATTTGGATCGCATTCAGCGGAATCTTGGGCAGCAGCTCGCAGCAAGCGAAGTAATTCAAACGGTTACTTTTCAGGCCAACGCAGTTCCATCCTCTGATGCTTGGATGATACTGGGAGACTGTGAGGGAGAAATCTCCTTCCGCTCAGTCGAAAACGATTTGATCATTGACTTGAGTTCCGTTGGACAAAACATTTCATGCCTTCAACCGGCGGCACAGCATGCTTCAGCGCAATCCGTGGGACCATGGCGTCAACAAGATGCCCGGCAACAACCGAAAGCAACCGTAGTCTGGTCTGAACCCAATCTGACACTGGAAGTTCGCCTGAAACATCAGCCTGAGTCAGGTGCCATTACTGCCGAAAAGGTACAAATTGCCGGAGATTGGTTTGCAGCTAATCTGTCCGGTCATGCACAGTGGACAAACGGTTTAAGAAAGATGGAGCTGACAGGAGCTTCAAGACTGAAAATGAATGAGGTTGCCCAACGTTTTTCGAAGATGGCAGAGATCGACATTCGAGCCACAGGCATTCATGAGACGGATCTAAACCTGCGAGCTTCTATCACCGACATTGGCGATTTTGAGTTTGCTCTGGCGACCGATTTGGGTTGGGAATCTGGTCACATTGCGGGCATGAACATCGGCCAAGCTTTGGTACCCATAAGACTGACAGAGACAAGCCTCGAAGTTGAACAAGCCGAAATCCCCGTCAATCGGGGCAATCTGGCGTTCGCGGGTCAATTACATTATCGACCGGGTCCAGTCTGGGTACATCTTGACCCCGGAGCTACTGCCAGCGCGATTCAGCTGACGCCCGAGATGACAGACCGATGGCTCAAATACGTTGCTCCCCTAATCGCGAACGCAACGAGGATTCAAGGGACATTGGGAGCGGAAATTGATGAAGCAACAATTGTGTTCGATCAGCCTGAGCAAACGCAAGTGATCGGCAGGATCAATATCAGCAAGGCGGAAATGACTGCAGGTCCGCTGGCATCACAGATCATTCAGGGCATCGGGAATCTTAACTCGCTAACCCGTGACCTTAATCCTCAACTGGGACCTCAATCAGCCCCCCCACCGAAAGCCACCAACCTTGTCACCCTACCACCTCAAACGGTCGACTTTTCTTTGCGCCAGGGAATCGTTAGCCACCAGCGTCTCTATCTGCAACTTGACCGAGCGCAAGTCATCACCAGTGGACGTGTCACATTGGATGGAAAGTTGAATATGATTGCCCAGGTACCACTGGATACTCGTTGGCTAGGACGGGACCTTCAACAACTGGCCGGTCAAGTGGTTAGCCTGCCCATCGATGGTTCAATCTCGCGACCGATCCTGGACTCACGCAGCTTCAGTCAAATTGCCACGCAACTCGGGACTCAGGCGGTACAAAGCACAGCCGAGAATTATCTACAGCAGCAATTGAACAAAGGTCTCGACAAGATCTTTCGCTGGTAAGAAACCAAATATCCTGCCGACGGTATACCTCCGTCAAAATCACATTTGCATTTCGCAAATTTTCAATGCATCGACTGCAGTCTGCGCATCAAGAATGGGTGACAATTCGCCATCATCGACACACCGTGCTGCGGCATCAATTTCAGCAACAAAAGAGTTGACCGGATCTCCATCTCCTAATTCTGGTCTCTCGAGACTGCCATCACGTTTCATCACAGTGACAGGCAAAAGAGTGGTTGACCCATCGGCGTACGCTGCGAACTCGAAACGCACGGTTGCATTCTCAAAACTGACTTCATAGCCATGAGTAAAACTTCTTGCTGGTGAATCAATGACTCCACCACCACAAGCGACCGCCAAATCTTGCTGTTCGAATTCGAATACGGTTTCATAAAACATAGGCACGCCATCTTTCTTGCGGCTAACGCTGTGCGCCGCCGACGGCATTCCAAACAGCAACCGAATCAAATGAGCATCATGGACGTGCAAATCCACCAATGGGCCACCAACACTGGACGGATCATAAAAATCTGGTATCCAGTCCGGTGGGCCAATTGTCCGCATGAACCGCCCTGCGACAGGCTTGCCCCAACGCCCATCCTGAGCAGCATCGACCAATAGCTTGAACTCTGGCATCAAGGGAAGAATGTGGGCAACCATCAATTGCCCCGGCCCCGCTGCCTTGGCAAGTGTTTCGGCAGTAGTGGCATCCAGGGCGAGAGGCTTTTCGCCAAGCACACGCTTGCCGGCGGCCAAACATTTTTCGATGGCTTCAGGATGCAATTTGGGAGGCAAGCAGATATCGATCAGATCGATCGTTTCGTCCTCGAGCATGGCCTCGAGCGATTCGTAGACATTCATTCCTGAAATATCAATTTGTTCGCCGGGTGGGCCAAAATTGCCCTTCACACCACGCCAATCGCCCGACCTCTTGCCAGGATCCCGACTGGAAAATGCTCCCATCTCAGCAATTTCGCTTCGCTGATACGCGAGATAATGAATCCAGCTCATGAAGCCAACGCCGACAATTCCAGCCCGCATGCCGATTCTCCTGTTTTTGGTCTCTAACAAGTACTTTGATTTGCAGGGGCTATGATCGTCGATCCTGTGCCGCTAAGAAAGATGGCGTCGGAACAAAACCCTTCCCATTGATACTGCTATGAATTCAAGAACATTCCGCCCGTTATTCGCCGTGCTGTGCTTTACAACCCTGCTGATGATCACCCCGGTCGGCCAAGCCGAAGACTGGCCAGGTTGGCGTGGCCCCGAAGGCAACAACCACGCTCCAGCTGATACAGATGTTCCTCTCCGTTGGAATATTGAGTCCGGAACCAACATCATTTGGGAAACAGCCATCCCTGGACGCGGTCATTCATCACCAGTAGTGGTCAACGATTCGATTTTTCTCACCACAGCAGAAACGGATAAACAAACCCAATCACTACTCAAATTTGACCGTGAAAGCGGCCGCATGATGGACCAATGGGTACTGCATCGAGGCACCTTGCCACGACGAATCCACCCCAACAACTCTTATGCCTCACCGACACCCGTTTTTGATGGAGAGAACCTGTTCGTTGTATTTCACACTGATGATGCAATCTGGCTGACAGCAGTGACAACAAGTGGGCAGAAGGTCTGGAGCATCCGTGTCTGTGACTTTAAACCAGGCGCATTCCAGTTTGGCTACGGTGCGAGCCCCTTGATCGAGGACGACCTTGTGATTGTTGCTGCTGAATACGATGGTGCCGCAAGTGGAATCTACGCGTTCAGTCGCCGAACGGGAAAACAGGTATGGATGCAACCTCGACCTGAAAACCTCAATTTTTCATCACCTATCATCGCAACGATCACCGGTCAAAGACAACTTTTGCTCGCGGGTGCTGACACGATTATCTCCTACGATCCTCAAAATGGCCAAACACGCTGGACCATTGACGCCGGTACCGAAGCAATGTGTGGCACCGTAGCCTGGGACGGTCGACGAGTACTTTTCAGTGGTGGCAATCCCGTCGCTGGCACTTGGTGCGTGAACGGCGACGGCTCTCAAAAACTGCTTTGGCAGAACCCGGTGATGTGCTACGAGCAGTCACTGCTGACCATCAGAAACTATGCCTTCGCGATCGCTGACAATGGCGTGGCCTACTGTTGGCGCACTCAAGACGGTGTTGAAATGTGGAAGAAGCGACTTTTCGCTGGCCGCATCAGTGCCTCACCTCTATTAGTGGATCAGCGTATCTATATCGCGGCTCAGGATGGCACTGTATATGTCATTTCTGCGGTCCCCGACCGTTTTGACTTGCTCGCAGAAAACAACACGGGTGATTCAATCTTCGCCAGCCCGGTCGCAGTCGATGACCGGCTTTACATCAGGTACGCCAAAGGACAAGGGCAAGCTCGCAAGGAGTATCTGGTAGCAGCTGGTGAGGTCACCGTTGAGAATTAACGCAGCCAGCAGTAGTCGTCAATCGGTCGCTGAACAAAGCATATCGATAGTGAAATCCAACTCAGCGTCGCCCTTCGAACCAACCTGACTGAAAAAATCGACCGCAGTACTATCGACCACAGCACTACTGTTCAACACTACGGTTCAACGAGAATACATCTTGTTCGTGGACGTTTCATCCGAGCTTTTCCGGTGATGGTACTTCGTTGCAATTTTGATCAGGTTGACGAGTCCCCAACGCCACATCACAAACATCCCATGGAAAGTTTGCCAATCAACGACTGATGCCTCCTTCTTTTCGTGAGACTGGACTATCCTGTCGAGCACCTATTCAATGAGGAAGAGGCCAAAGTCGGAATCACAAGCTTCGCCCTTGAATCCAACTTTTTTGTCTATCTCGCAAAGAGAATTGCCATCAATGCTCAGATTTTTCGCCCTTCTTGTGTTCTCAACGCTAACGATCCCACCTGGTTTTAGTGTAGAAGATGATGCCAAAACGCTCGAAACAGAGAAAACTGCAGCAAGCAAACCGGTAGCTGCAAGCGACACCGTGGAACCGGCCGACAAGATCGCGGTCGATCTCGATCAGGACGATGCCAATGATCTGATGCGTCGAATGCAACGTATTGCAACCAGAGATCAAGTGGCATCATGGGGCCATTGGGGCCACCGACCGAACAAATACATGACGTGGGACCAGCACAGCAATCGACTGATACCTGTTTATACGTTTGGAATCACACTCGATAAACTTCGGGCCGAAGGAAGTGCGTACACTGATCCAGAACGTCTAAAGAAAATATACGGCAAAGTCCCCAAGGGGACACTCAATCCGTCGGCTCTCTATTTCGACCAAACCGATATCTACCGGCTCCAACGGGCAGCCATCGATGCCGGATACACCAACATCATCCTAATGGTGTTCGACGGCATGGACTGGCAAACCACCCGGGCTGCAAGTCTTTACAAACAGAACCGTTACGAAAGTGGTCGCGGAACCGGTCTCTCTTTTCTCGATGATCGCCGAGTGGAGACAGATTATGGCTTGATCTGCACTAGTCCAAAATCAGACATTCTGAAGTTCGACACCAATGCTCAAACTGTGTTGGACTGGGCTGGAGAACCAACAGGCGGATACGATGCGAGCCGCGGCGGAGAAGCACCCTGGTTGGAACAAAGCAAAAGGAACTACCTGCTAGGCGAAGATCGAGAACAACCGCATACAGTGACTGATTCTGCCGCCTCCGCCACCAGCATGATGTCTGGTTACAAAACCTACAATGCAGCCATCAATGTTCTAGTAGACGGCAGCCAAGTCGTTCCGCTTGGCCGCTCGCTTCAGGCTGAAGATGGATTCAAGGTTGGTGTGGTGACAAGCGTACCCGTCACCCATGCAACACCTGCTTGTGCCTACGCCAACAACGTGACAAGAAAGGACTATCAGGATATTGGCCGTGACATGATTGGCCTACCTTCATCCGCGCATCGAAATACACCACTGCAGGGAGTAGATGTTCTGCTAGGTGGAGGATGGGGTGAAAAAAAGGAAACAGACACAACTCAAGGTGATAATTTTGTGTCTGGTAATCCCTATTTGCATGAAGAAGACATCCGACGAGTGGACATTAAAAATGGTGGCAAGTATGTCGTCGTGCAACGTACTCCGGGAAAGGCCGGAAAACCGCTTCTCATGACCTCTGCCATGGAAGCCATCGACAAGGATCAAAGACTACTAGGATTCTTCGGAACCAAAGGTGGCCACTTGCCATTCCAAACAGCAGACGGCAAATACAATCCAACCATCGACAACAAGGAAGCCAAGGAAACATACACACCCGCCGACATCACGGAAAATCCCACCCTCGCTGAAATGACACGGGCCGCTCTACTAGTCCTGGAACAGGCAGTCGACGGCTTCTGGTTGCTCGTCGAGGCTGGGGATGTTGACTGGGCAAATCACGCCAATAACGCTGACAACGCAATCGGCTCCGTGTTCAGCGGAGATGAAGCTTTTCGAGTCGTGATGGACTGGGTCGATGAAAACGATGCCTGGCCTTATACCGCCGTGATTGTGACTGCTGACCACGGACATTATCTGGTCATTGAAGATGCAGAGCGTTTTGTCGAAGCAGGGAAACAGATTGAGATAGGTCAAAAGCAGCAAAATCCTGCGACAGAAGGCACGGCTCCGTAAAACTAAACGGCCATTCCACGGAATACTCACTGCAAACCTAACAATGAAGCATTTCGGCTCCGCGGGGATTCAGATCAGGATCGCTGGAATATCAAAATGAATTCCCGAAGCGGAATCAACTTGTATTCTCATGGTACCGTGAATTGCCCAACCATTGACAAAATATCAGAGCATCGAAAGTCAGAGCATTCAAACCTGTTCAACTGACGCAGAGAGCGGTAGAATATCGCGCAGTCGTTCACCGGCGTTCGAGTTGCAACCAGGTTGATGAGTAGGCAGGCTATTGGCCTCGGCTCATGGTAAACAACCCGATCGCCGGTGTGTGACACCAATCCCCTGCTAGTGCCACGCCCCGGAAAGACGAACCGGAACCACTACTCGTAGTTTGGTTCCAGTTTTTCCTACAGACGGGTCTGGCTGTTTGCTGCCCCTGGTCACACCGTGAATCTGCCGGATCCCCGAGCAACCGACGCCAACATTGATATCCATCTTGTCGATGGCACTGGTGATATTGACGGCACTGATCAAGGTTCAAAACTTGAGCGGTGTCAAGAAATTATCGGTTATCGTTTTCAGGATGAAACTCTACTTTTATCTGCTCTGACACATGCTTCAGGTGCAGCGCATCGCCTCGCAAGCAACGAGAGACTCGAATTTTTGGGAGATGCAGTACTCGGATTAACCGTTTGCCAATGGCTGTACGAGGATTATCCCGAGTACAACGAAGGAGATCTGACCAAAATCAAGTCTGCCGTGGTCAGTCGTCGCTCCTGCGGCAAAGCTGCCTGTGCCCTAGGGCTAGACCGCTGCCTAATCGTTGGCCGTGGTGTCACTCGCAATCGAAGTTTTCCAAGGTCGTTAGTCAGTGACGTTTTTGAGTCAGTAGTCGCAGCCTTGTACTTGGATGGTGGCAGTGAAATTGTAAAAACGCGACTTAAAGAATGGTTGGCGGATGAAGTTCACACTGCGGTCGAGAATCAGGGCGCCAGCAACTACAAATCATCACTGCAGCAATACGCACAACGCGAACTATCCAATACACCAATCTATCGACTGGTGCGGGAATCAGGCCCCGATCATCGAAAGTCATTCCTGATCTCGGCTGTCATCGCTGATCGCGAGTTCACAGCCGCCTGGGGTAACAATAAAAAAGATGCTGAACAGAGAGCAGCATCAAATGCGATTGCCGAATTGCACAGCCAACCGCTGCCTTATCCAAGTGACGTGCGCGAAAACGAATCTACCAACGAATGATCGCGTAGCCCAAACGAAAAAACGCATTTGCAGAAGCAAATGCGTTCTCCTAGATAACTTTCAGAACCAGAATACTATTTGGTCACTGCGGGCGTTGAGGGAAGCTGGGGCAAGGTAAGTCCACTGCTCTGGGCGGCGGTTGGTGCCGCACTGGTCGGAGCACCTGCTCCAACGTTCACACTCGTAGTTACAGGATTCGAAACCGGAGCTGCTGTTGGCTGCACTGCGTCGGTAAATACCCGCGCGATCGTTGCTTGAGGAGAAGCCTGAGCAACAGGTCCGAGCTTGGTATCAATCTGCGACAGCAGGCTACGAGAACGATCAACTGCCAACTTTACGGCAGGGTCAGCGACTCCCTCTCTTTGTGACTGCAAAGCCTGATTCAAGTAGTCACGAGCCCCCGCCACTTGGCCGTTGCTGTAAAGCAGATAAGCCATGTTGTAGTTCGCGATTGCAGGTTTGTTATTAGCAAGCAGCACCTGATAGGCGGCGGTTGCATCACCGCCACCAAATCGGACACTTGCCAAACTGTTTGCATACTTTGAAGTACCAGGCGCCAATTCCAAAGATTTTTCAAGTGCCGCAACTGCTTGCTGATAGTTGCCAGCAGTATTCAGTGCCAAACCCAACTCATTGTATAAGAGAGCATCCTCTGGAGCGCCAGTAATCGCCTGTTGAAAATACTGCACTGCCTGCTGCTGATTTCCTTGTCGCAGGTGCAATCGAGCGATGCTTGCGAGGGCGTCTGGATTGCCCGGCGCGCTTTGCAGAGCCTTACCATAACTCTCCATTGCCTTGGTATTATCACCAGTTGATTCCCACAACCGCCCATTCGCTACATAAACCTCTGGACCAACGCTTGCTGGCTTATTATCCAAGCTGAGTGGATCACTGACGATCTCTTCCTCTAATCCCTTATCATCCCCAAAGCGAAAAGCACCAGTGACAGCATTCGTCGTCTTCGAAAATGCCTTCTTGGCATTCTCACCAAACGAAGCCAGCTGACTATTGGTTCCCTCATCCGAAGCAGCAATCGCCTCACTGACACCGGGAGCCTGATTAATCGTCGCCTCCTGCTTTGAGAAGGGATTCATTGAGGAGAGAGAGAAGCCACCGCTGGTGCATCCGGTCAATGAGACGGTTGTTCCAACAACAAGGCTTGTGAAGAGAACTTGTCGAAGCTTTGGCACTGAATTCACGGCTAGTTTCTTTCTCCCCCGTATCGCACTGATGTACTGCAACAGTGGAAATGGATTGATGGTTTGATTCCTATCTATTGTTAAACCGGATCGACCGTTCTGACCGGTAAACTTTAACTCCAATCAACAAAAGTGACTGAGGAAACAAAAAAGGATGATTCCCGAGGAGGAACCATCCCTGTAATGAGTTTCACGCCCGTTGTGGT
>NZGD01000107.1 GCA_002690925.1 Rhodopirellula sp. | reverse complement strand
TGAATCTGCCATCATTTTTTTCTTTCGAATCCCCTCTACGGAACAAGCATGTTGACCGAAGCGAATCGCGAAAAGTATTTGTTCAAGTTTCTGTTGATTCTTTCTTTGTGCCTGACAAGTTCGATAACAACTGCTCAGGACAAAAAGAAAGCCAAACGTCCTAAAGGCAAGGCCAAGTCGGTTGGGCCGGCAGTCGGTGGTAACACAGCCACGCCCGTTGACTTGATCAAGGCAGCCAAGGGCTTCAAGGTTGAGCTGCTTTATTCGGTTCCGGGTACCGAGCAAGGTTCATGGGTGAATCTGTGCACCGATGATAAGGGACGCTTGCTGGTGAGTGATCAGTTTGGCGGTTTGTATCGCATAACACCGCCGGCAGCGGGGCAGCCGGTTGAGGCAGCGAGTATCGAGAAGGTGCCTGCCGCGATTCGAGCGGTTAATGGAATGGTTTGGTCCGACGGCGCTCTGTACGTTGGGGTTAACGATTATGAACGCAAGATGCCGTCGGGTCTTTATCGGATATCTGACAGCAACGGTGACGATCAACTTGATAAGGTTGAAACGTTACGCGAGGTCAGTTCCAAAAGTGATCACGGGGTGCATGCACTTGTTCCAACGCCGGACGGCGAAGGTTTTTTCATGATCACCGGCAACAACACCCTACCACCCGAATTGGCCGAGACGTCCCAGGTCGCACAGATCTGGGGTGAGGATCATTTGTTGCCGAGCATGCCGGATGGTCGAGGCCATAACCGCGGTGTTCTGGCTCCTGGTGGAATTGTCTACCGGGTAACGGAAAACGGTAAGAAGTTTGAAGCCTACGCTTCCGGATTTCGGAACATTTTTGACGCGGCTGTCAACGTGGACGGTGAACTCTTCACTTACGACGCCGACATGGAATATGACTTTAACACCCCGTGGTATCGACCAACACGCATTTGTCATGTGGTCAGCGGTGCCGAGTTTGGCTGGCGAAATGGTGCTGGAAAAAGGATGCCTTTCTACGCCGACAACCTGCCACCAACACTCGATATCGGTCCTGGATCGCCGACGGGAGTCACATTCGGGTACGGTGCAAAATTCCCTGCCAAATATCAGAACGCCTTGTACGCCCTTGATTGGAGTTGGGGCAAATTGTACGCGGTGCATCTTGAAGAGGATGGCTCCACTTACAAAGCAACAAAAGAGGAATTCGTTACAGGCGCGCCGCTGCCCATTACCGACGCGATTATTCATCCCGGTGATGGAGCGATGTATTTCACCATTGGTGGCCGTCGCGTACAGTCAGGACTATACCGCGTCACCTATGTCGGAGACGAGTCCACCAAGCCAGCGATCAACGGTGCGACTGAAAACGCACTACGTGATTTGCGTCATGAACTAGAGCAGTTTCATGGGAATCCTGATCCAGCTGGAGTTGACTTTGCATGGAAATACCTCGATCACGAAGATCGGTTTGTTCGGTTTGCTGCACGAACCGTACTTGAGCATCAACCGCTTGAACGGTGGCAAAGCAAAGCGTTGAACGAATCCAACCCTGCCAAGCAGGTGGTTGCTCTACTTGCCCTGTCCCGCGCTGCAGGGGTTTGTCCTCAGCACAGGAAAGGCAAGACAGTTGAGGTTGACACTGAATTGCGCGATGAGATGTTGTCCGCGATGATTAACATCGATCCATCAAAATTGACGGAACAACAACAGCAGACGATGGTCCGCGGTGTGCAAATAATCTTGAATCGATTTGGTATGCCGGATGCCGACGCGGTTGACCAGTTATGTGGACGATTGGAACCGCTGTTTCCCGCTAAGTCCGCTGAGTCGAACTGGTTGCTGTGCGAGACCCTTGCCTATCTGCAGTCGTCCGCAGTTGCCCCAGTGGCAATGAAATTGATCGCCAACGCGCCGACGCAGGAAGAGCAAATGCAGTACGCACGCTCGATTCGCATGCTGAAAGAAGGGTGGACGCCTGATCTGCAAAATGCCTATTTCAAGTGGTTCCTGAAGGCGGCAAACTATCGAGGCGGAGCTAGTTTCGCGAAGTTCATTCAGTTCATTCGTGATGATGCGGTTGCATCGCTTTCTGATGAACAAAAACAGCAGATGTCTGAGCTGTTGGCCCGAAAGCCTGTTGTAAAATCTGCTTTGGAGAATCTCGGTGAGGTGTTCGTAGGGCGAACTCCGACCGAGTGGACGCTGGACGAGCTTTCCAAATCCGCCAAGACGGGTCTTGTGAAACGTGACTTTACAAACGGTAAAAAAATGTTTGCCGCGTCTGGATGTTACGCATGCCACAGATTTGGAACACAAGGTGGAATGACTGGGCCTGATTTGACTTCCGCAGGACGGCGTTATTCGCCGCATGATTTGCTGGACCAGGTCGTTCATCCGAGCAAAGTGATCAACGAGCAGTTCTCGGCTGTCAAAGTGTTGACGCTTGATGGTGCAGTTCACACTGGGGTGGTTGTCAATCTGAATGGTGACAGCATGACTCTGAACACCGATCTGACGGACCCCAATAAACGAGTTGGTATCGACCGCAAGGAAATCGATCTGCTTGAGGTCTCGGAAGTTTCAGCCATGCCATCCGGTTTGCTGAACCCCATGACGCAGAATGAAGTGCTTGATCTGGTTGCTTACCTGTTGAGCGGTGGCGATGCGTCTCACCGGTATTTTGCGAAGTGAGCGTGAGGTCGCTCACTAACGCGGCGGCTCTATGGTTGACATGATGGTGGTCTGCACCCTGCTGTGTTGACTGGTGGTACCGTATCTGGGTGTCCTCGCTTCGGGGAGGATGCCCTGGGCGTTGTGGTGATCAGGTGGACGCGTGCGGTGGTTGTTTTGTTTTCACTCTTCGTCATGGTGCATGACTCATGTTTCAACCCGGTAATGTAGCGTGCTATGCGAAAGCGATTCCCTTTTTGCTTGTCGTATTGCTGTTGGGGATGCAACGCGTCGCTGCAGATGATGGTCAGGAACAGAGTGATGAGGAAGCGGTCACGCGAGTGTTCATCTTTGCTGGTCAGTCTAATATGGTGGGGTCAGACTCCAAAGTGTCGGATGTTGAACGCTTCCCTCCCTTTCGGGGCTACGGCCAGCCACAGACCGATGTTAAATTTTCATATTGCATTGGCCGGGAGAACAAGTTTCGGTCCGATGGATGGGATGCATTGGCGCCAGTCAATGATGTGGTCGGGCCGGAGCTCAGTTTCGCAAGATTGATTACTGATCAGATTGATGCACCCATTGCGGTCATCAAATGCGCTGCTGGGGGAACGCATCTGGGTGGAGACTGGAATCCAGATTCACCAGAGGGGTTCAAAATGTATCCGCTGGCGCTTGAATTGGTGCGTGATTCATTGAAACAATTGACGGATGCCGGAGTCAAATATCGGGTTGAGGGTTTCATGTGGCATCAGGGCGAGAATGATATGTTCAATGAGAACTACATGGCTGCGTATGGAAAAAATCTGAAGCGGTTCTTTGCGTGCTGGCGGCGGGACTTGGGCTTGCCGGATCTTAAGTTCTATGTCGGGGAACTGTGCACCAAGACAATTTGGGGAATGGACCTGCGTCCCAGAATGTATGCAATCAGTGTTGGGCAGAAATTTGCGGTAGGAAGTGATTCTAAGGCTGAATATGTGCCTACGTCGCATGTTGGAGTGGAGATCGGATCAGGTGTGGGTTTGCATTACCACTATGGAACGCTTGGGCAATTGGAGCACGGTGTCAATTACGCCAATGCTTATTTAAAAACCATTGGTAAACAGAAAGACATTGATCGCCGGTTGCGGGTCTGGCCATATGCAAGCAAGTCAAAGATCAAGCTGTATGTGCTAGCGGGTCATCGGAACATGGAGGGTGAACGAGCGTTCGTACAGGATTTAGTGGCTCGGCATCCGGAGTTTTTAAAGTCAGATGCGAGCATCGCGTATAAGTACAACGTGGCCGGTGGTCAGCATGTTTCAAACGGCTGGGAACCGCTTAGCGCCGCAGGTTTGTATGACACGTTTGGCCCTGAGGTTAGCTTTGCAATGGCAATGCAGGCCAGGGGACGGGACGATTTTGCAATTGCGAAGTTCACTCATAGTGGCTCGCAGATGAATGACTGGACACCTGAGGGTAGTATTGCCAAGTCACGTAATCTCTACACACAGTTTATCGAATTTGTGAACGAGTCAATCCGCGAACTCGAGGAGAGGGGAAATGAGGTTGAGTTGGCTGGAATTCTTTATCATGTAGGCGAGAACGATATGTCCATGCCTCCGTATCGGCGTGATGCCGCAGGATGGCTTAAGGAACTCATCACGCAGAGTCGTGTGGACTTGAAACGCCCTGGGCTCGCGTGGTATGTGAGTCAACAACCGCCAACCCGGAATGAGCGTGTTGACGATATCGATGTGCGGAAAGCGATCGCTGAGGTATGTAATGCTGATGAGAATACCGATCTGAATTTCATTACTAATTTCCCCGTTCAGGATAAGCAGTTGGTTCTGGACACGGAAGGAATTCTCTTTTTAGGTGAATGCATCGCAGAACGGATCAAGTAAGGGTCCGTGGTCGTATTGATTGACGACTGCCGGTGCGGTGTGGTTGTTGTCTGAGAATGTTTTTTGTTTTGCCTGCTTGCTGGAATCTGTTTGCGTTGGTGCAACGCTTTATCGCCGGTCTTCAAAGCAGACGTTCCCGAAGTGTGCTGGGCAAGAAGAACTTTTGTTGACGTGGAGTAGAGAAGCATGTTGAATCGCAATGAAATCACAAGACGGGGCTTCGTGGCCGGTACAGCCTCGGTGGTTGCGGGATCGACGGGAATTCGACGTAGTGAGCAGGCGTTTGGTTTTCAGTCTCCCAGCGAGCGTCCTACGATTGGGGTGATCGGGTGTGGTTTGCGGTGGGACAAACGCGTCATGGTTCCCAAAGCAAATTACGGGCTCGGAAAACAGTTTCCGCGCTATGGCGATGTGGTCGCTGTGTGTGACGTTGACCAGAATCGATTGAAGAGAGCTGGCGAAATTGTGAAAGAGTGGTCCACTGTTCCGCCAATGCAATGCGGAGATTATCGCAAGGTAATCGATGATAAGTCGATTGATGTGGTGCATATTGTGACCCCGGACCATTGGCACGCAAAAATTGCAATTGAAGCGATGTTGTCCGGCAAAGATGTTTACTGCGAAAAACCGATGACCTTGACGATCGGCGAGGGCAAGTTGATCAGGGAAGTTCAGCAGAAGACTGGTGCTGTGTTTCAGGTAGGAACTCAGCAACGCAGTACAGTTCAGTTCATCAAGGCGGTTGCCATGATTCGTGCTGGAAGGCTGGGGAAAATCAAAAAAGTTGTGTGTGGGATCGATTCAAGCCCCGAGAGTCCGCGTTTGAGCCCAGTAACACCTCCTAAAAATTTGGATTGGGATCGATGGTTGGGGCCCGCTCCGAAGACAGACTATCGTTATCAGTCCGGTGCCAACAACATCATGAAGGAATGGTCCAATGGGCATTACGAGTTCCGCTGGTGGTACGACTTTTCAGGGGGAAAGCTCACTGATTGGGGTGCCCACCATGTCGACATCGCTACCTGGGGTATGGGGAAAACCGAAACGGGGCCAGTTACGGTTGACCCTGTAATGGTGGAACACCCAACTGAGTTTGAGGTTGGGAAGCCCGTGCGACGCGATTGTTATAACACGGCAACACGTTTTCTGATCAACGCGACGTATGCTGACGGGATGGAACTTGAAATTCGGCATGATACGGATAATGGCATCCTGTTTGAGGGCACCGATGGACGCATTTTTGTTAACCGCGGACGCTTGACTGGGAAACCTGTTGAGGACTTGCGTTTGAATCCATTATCAGACGGAGCACTGGAGCGGGTCTACAAAGGGCAGCCATTGAGCGATCATGTTGAAAATTTCTTTATGGCCCTGAGTGCCCGGAGAGAGCCGGTGTCGGATGTGGCCAGCCACCACAGGGCTTTGACAACCTGTCATTTAGCGGGAATTGCCGCACGGTTGGGCGAATCGGTCCGTTGGGATCCGGTCAACGAGATGGTGATTGGGAATTCCAGGGCTCAGGGTTTGGTAGACCGTCCCAAGCGTGCTGGTTTCGGCATCGAGATGTAAGCGTCCAACGGTGCACATCAGGTGCCCTTTGGACAACTTATTGAATGGGACTCTCAGCGTTGAGTTTCGACCAAGCTTTATGGTTCTGTTGGATCTTCGAACTCGGCAATCAGTGAGTAGGCTAACATTAAAAGCTTCTCCATTTTTGCTGCCGCCTTCTCTGTGTCAGCGAGCCATTCTGTTTGCGGGCTTGCAAAGACAGCTCGACGATGTGTGTACCGGATGGAATAACCTTGCGAGACGACAAATTCAACGCCTTGGTGGAACAGAGGATCCATCAGGTACTCGCGACATGCGTCTGGGTCGTTGGTTGATACACTGAATTGTTCATCAAATTTGCGTTGGTCTAGTAGAAACTCGCCAGCGCGATTAGCTTTTTCAGGATCGAATGGTGCTACCCTTGCTGCGATGTTGAGGTTGAACGGTAAGGCTTTGTTGAGAACGACATCGATGCGGGCCGGTGTCTTTTCCAACGCTGGCTCGTATTTTACCTTGAAGGGAATATCTTCAATCTTGCCGCTGATGCTGCGTTGGCCGGGGTCAACCGATGCGTTGATACGTGAGGCTACTACTGCCAATTGCTCTCGTACCTTTTTGACTTTCCGCGCTTTGATAAATCGGAAAATGGAGGTGCCAATGACGGCAAGTAACGCGACTATTTGGAATAGATCGTCAAACATTCAAAAATCCACGTGCTTCCTGAATCTGATTGCCATCTCGGCAGACTAGTTTCAGTTTTTCCTGTTGTAAATTCGTTGCCCGCGGAAAGGGGCACTTTCGGCAAGCTTCTGATCACATGAGAGTATTACACCGTTGCAAGGGCTGCTTACGCTCCGTGTTCGCGTGCTTTGCGAGCCGCGCGTTGTTTGTCGCGAAAACGTTTCTTCCGCTTTGCGTCTTTTTCACGAGCACGTTCTGCTTTTTCTGCCACTTCGATAGCGGTGCGTTTCTTCTCATGCTTCATTGAGTCTGGGGTTTCCAAGGTCAGACGCCCCAGTCCTCCCGAGCGTAACTCGGTGACGAGAATCCGTGATGCTCGATCAAGGTCGACAGTATTGTTTTTTCCTAGACATCCTCGCTTACGACCAATGGCTTCGATGAGCTCTAGCTCGCCGGTCGGAAGATCATCGATTTGGTAACGTTCTTGAAGCCGCTCGGGAAAGTCCCGTGTCATGATTTTTGCAGCAAAGAATCCGATGTCGCTGTAGTCCATGGCGGTTTCTTTGATTGAACCAAGGATCGCTAGCCGGTATCCGCTGTTGTGGTTTTCTACGTTCGGCCACATCACTCCTGGTGTATCCATTAAAGTCACGCTGTCCCCGATGGGAACCCGTTGTTGATGTTTTGTGACAGCTGGTGTGTTCCCAGTCTTGGCTATCTTTCTGCCTGCAAGGACGTTGATCAGTGTTGACTTGCCCACGTTGGGAATTCCGGCGACCATCACGGTGACAGTTCGACCTTCGCGGTGGGGAACCATACGGGATGCCGCATTTTTAAGGCGGCGAATTGAGGGTATGTCTTCGGTACTCACGGCCCGAGCACGAACATTTTCAAGCTGATCGAGGTAGTCCACCCATTCGCTTGTTCGACGTTCGTCTGCCAAGTCACTTTTTGCAAGAACTTTCAGGCAAGGCTTGTTTCCCCGTAATTCCTCCAGCATTGGGTTTTCGCTGGAATAAGGGATTCGCGCGTCAAGAACCTCAATCAGTACATCGACCTTGGGGAGCGTGGCCTGCATTTCAAGGCGAGCCTTGTGCATGTGACCGGGGAACCATTGGATAGCCATACTGTCTACAACTGGTTGGGAGTTTCTGACTTATTGGCTGTAGTGTCGCGGCTGGAGGGCATTCTGCGAACCCCCTCAGAAATGTGGATCAGCTGGAAAAGTGTCAACTGCGGCGTTTTGCGAGTGGCAAGTTGCCAGCGTTTTTGAAGCTAATTTTACTGTGACTGGCACGCATAAAAGGTAGCTGGTAACCAGGAATAGTGGCGGGTTGCTCATCATTGAAGGCGGAGTCCTGGACTTCTGGTTCTGATCTTCCAGAGTGTTCCACCGGCCGTGATGAACAGGCTTTTACCGTCGTGTCCACCGAAGGCGCAGTTTGTGGTTTCATCTTTCGAGATAGCGGCAAAGGTCAAGAGCTTTCCGCCCGGACTGAAGACATAGATCCCTGCAGTAGGTTTGACTGCAGTTTCCTGGGGTAGGTTCGGTCGATTAAGGCCTGCTGCAACATAAAGGCGTCCGGCTTGGTCCAGCTTCATTCCGTCAGGACCGCGTGTGGTACCCCAATCATGGATGAGCATTTGAGTTCTTGGTTTCACAAAGCCATCAATATCCATTTCGAATCGCCACAATTTCCGGCTGCCACCCCGATCGTTGTTGTTCTCAGCGACATACAGGTAACGATCATCCGGGGTGATGATCAGTCCATTTGGACGATCAACTTGATGTGTAATGATTCTGGTGACTGCTCCGTCCGGATCAATTCGATACACGCCCTCGACGTACTTGCCGTCCAAATCACGCATCTCCATTCCAGTACGGTCACCATATTGCGGATCAGTAAAGTAAATGCGGTCTTTTGAATCAATGGTCAGATCATTCGGCTGATTGAACTTACTGCCCTTGTAAGAATTCGCAAGGACGGTGATGGTTCCATCTGTTTCAGTTCGTGTGATCCGTCGCTTGCGATTTTCACAGACAATTAATCGTCCCAAGCGGTCAAATAGAAGACCATTAGATCCTGCATTTTTCCGAAACACCGACGTTTGTCCAGACAAGTCGTAGCGATTGATATTTCCATCTCCACTGGTCAACAAGCCAAGTTTTGGGTGCCACGCAGGACCTTCACCGGCGCCTGAACTCAACACTAGTTCTGGCTTTGTTGTAAAGATTTCCTGCTCCGCAGACATAACCTTCGGGGTGATTTGGAATGACAGGACAACAAGAAGTATTTTCCGAGCATGAAGCTTCATTTCGGTGTTCCGTGCGGTTAGGTTTCCGGGAAGTCTGAAAACGTTTCCCAGTGGGTGTGTCAAATGTGATGAGTTGATCGCTTTTGTGTTCGTTACAGTTACAAGTTTAGGGGAGTTGTTCTATGGTAATAAGACTCGAAGGGGGGTGTGATAATGGCTTGCAGCAACGAGGCATCGGATCTACCGCCCTTGTCCGGCATAAGGCCGTGGATATTTCTTGGAACATTATTGGAAGATAGATTAAGTAATGGACGGTGAGGGAGAGACGCTTTATGACCAACTTGGTGGGGAAGAGGGCCTGCGTGTTCTGGTTGCCCGATTCTATGAACTAATGGATCGATTGCCGGAGGCGCAGGGTATCCGTGACTTGCACCCAGCAGATCTGTCTGGTTCGGCTGACAAACTGTACAAGTTCTTGAGTGGTTTTTTTGGGGGGCCAAGTTTGTATGTCAGTGAGTTTGGGCACCCGCGGCTTCGGGCGAGGCATCTGCCTTTCCCGATTGGCGTGAGCGAGCGGGACCAATGGGTTTTGTGCATGGAAACCGCGTTGCAGGAAGTGGTTGGTTCTGTTGCGTTGCGTTCTACATTGAGCAGCTACTTTCAGCGGACGGCAGATCACATGCGTAATACTGATGTCTAACAACGGAATTGCCGCTATTCCATTGAAAATTCATTGCCAGTTGCAATGCAGCAGATAATAGAAGCTTGTGAGTGGAAGAAAACGCGAGACGCGTTTCCCTGCGGTTTGACAGGTCGGATGGCTGGGAAGGGGGCGTGAGTCGAATCGCGACGATAGGACAATTAAGGGGGTCCGCTGACCCAGCGTGGTTTGA
>NZGD01000106.1 GCA_002690925.1 Rhodopirellula sp. | reverse complement strand
TGCCCCACCGGTGTGGAGGTTTCGGCATCCCAGATTTGCACGGTTGAGTTACTTGTGCCCGTGGCGATTTTGCTGCTGGCATGATTGAATCTTGCGACCTGTATGTTGGAAGAACATCGGATGGTGCTGCTGTAGGGTTGCCCAGTCTTTGAGTTAAGAACCAGCATCGTGTTATCATCCGAGCAGGCTAAGTACTTACTTCCATCAGGCGAGAATTCAACGTAATTGGTGTTTTCTTTTTGGGAAACCGCGTGAATCAGGTTTCCGGTGTTCAGATCAAATAGTTTTATCGTGCCACGTTCACATGCCGAGATAAAACGCCCTGCCTTTGCAGAGATTGCGACCGACCTCACGGTGCCTTTGTGTTTTTCGCAGCGGTAGATGACTTCACCCGAGTTGATGTTGAGTAAGGTAACGGTACCGTCACGTTCCCCGACCACACAGAGTTCATCATTCTCATCCACGACGGCCGCACGGATGATCGCGTTCATTCGTAACTCGAGTAATGGAGTTGCAGGCGAGGAGAGATCTACAACCCGGAGTTTGCTACCCGTTGTATGTAACAGTTTTTCGTCGTTTGAGAAGAACTGTAAGTTCGCGCTGGAGACACGTTTTAGCGAAGTTTCAGTGACGAGTTGTTCCTTGGTTTTCAGGTTCCAGATACACAGGTCGCCAGTCCGGGTTGTGCAAGCTACGTACTTTCTGTTGCGGCTTATCGCAGCAGCAGAAGGCTGGCTTGGCATTTCCCACATTGAAATGGGGACAGCGGCGTGCTGAAGGATCGCCCCCACCCGGAAACGATGGCCCCATTCCCGTTCACCAGCTTCGATGCTCCCCCTAAGTGCTGCCGTGTAAGACGGCAAAGCTGCCAGTGGATTACCAGAGTTGATGGCTGCATGACCCCGCTCGGTATAGATCTTTACCAGGTTGGCGTTGATCGCAGCGGTTGAGTTCCGGAGTTCCTTCGCCAGTCTGTTCTGTTTCTCCAGAGACTCTCTTGTGCTGCTTTGGAGTTTACTTTGGCGATAGGCAATGATGGGGCCGCCAACTGCCAATGCGGTCACCATGCCCAAAGTAATTGAGCTGAGCAGAGCTAGGACCGGATTGCGGCGGCACCATCGAAATGCCCGAGCCACGGGCGAGGTTGCGACCGCTTTGATCGGTTCATGGTTCAGAAACCGGTCCAGGTCTTCTTTTAGTTCAGAAGCACTCTGGTATCGAATCGATGGATCTTTATCCAAGCACTTAAAGGTAATTATTTCCAGGTCGCGGTCAATTTTGTTTCGGCACCGCTGCAGCGGTGCAGGCATCGTGGAGGTCACTTGCGTGAGTGTTTCCACCATCGTCCCCGCTTGAAAAGGGGCTTTGCCTGCGCACATCGCGTAGAGAATGGCTCCAAGGGAATAAATGTCTGATCGGGTGCTGATCAAGTGGTTCAGGCCGGATGCCTGTTCCGGAGACATGTAATTGGGGGTGCCGATGATTTGACCGGTGCCGGTCAGGTTGGGGTCGGTGTCACTTCGTTTCGCTAATCCAAAATCTGCGATGATGGGGTTACCATGCTTATTGATCAGGATATTACTTGGCTTCAGGTCTCGATGGATGATTCCTTTCGAGTGTGCATAGGCGACCGCGTCAGCGATGGACGAAAGTAGTCTTGCCGCGGTTCTGCAGTCCATTACTTCATTCGCAATCAAGTGGGCTAAGGTGCTGCCTTCAATGAATTGCATAGAGAAGTATGGGCTACCCTCATATTCGCCAGATGCGTAAATCGGAACGATGCCCTCGTGACGCAGGTCCGCAGCTGATTCAGCTTCGGCTTGGAAGCGACGGACGTCGTTCACCGTTGCGAACTGGCCAAGCAAAATGACTTTTACAGCCACTATACGATTAAGGCTTAGTTGCCGAGCCCGGAAAATTGCACCCATTCCTCCACGTGCAATCTCTTCGAGTAGCTGATAATCACCAAACTCGACCGTCTCTCCATCTTTCAGGCGGATCCCGATGATGGTGCTGATACCTTCGGTCAGAGGAGTTTCGGAAATGATCGTTTGGGTTTTCGGACTTCCTTCTACCCTGGAATGCATCACTTTAGTGCTCTGTTTAACAGAGCGTACACCACCGATCGAAATAGGTGTTTCGATCATTTCTGTTGATGCAAATGAAGCTGGATCGGCTTGCTTCTCGGGTGATCCGCTGGAAAGAGGTTGGTCGTCAGCCGAAGGCAAGCTTGAGGAGGAAGGTTGGTTCATCCTGTTCCGTTCATTATCGGCGGGGGCTGGATGCCTCGAACCACTGGTCATTGGAAAGCCCCGACTGAATAAAAACCGAACCACAATTTGATCTATGCTGAATTCGACTATGGCGAATGCTACGCATGGTTCCACCCTGAATTATAAAATGGGACAGCTTGGATTCGCAAATTGAATCTTTGGGTGTAATTGAAATTGTGAAGGGGATTTGGGAATAGACTTGGTTGTGGGGAAGAGCTGGGCTTCGTTCAAGAGGCCGTCAGAACTTCGGATGAATGCGGCATTGGTGAAGCTAATCTGTCAGAACAACTATTTGAAAATACATCTCTTAGCCATTCAAAGACCTTGTTCGCTGGGTGGGAAGCGTTTTCTGGTTTCACTGGGAACACGTTTACCCGTCCGCATGCTCCACCATTCGTGAGAACGCTCAGGCGAGAAGTGAGGATTCGGAATGGGCATCTTGGCAAGTACTTCGGTGCGCCAGTTGTGGAGTTTGCTGCGAAGGTCGGCCGTCCGGCCCGGTTTACTCTTGCTCAGGTTCTTGCTTTCTCCAATGTCATTCGCAAGGTTGTAAAGCTCAAGATCTCCACTCCCATCAATGTACTCGATCAATTTCCAGTCTCGCTCACGAATGCTACTTGCGGGCCGATCATGGTGAAAATGTGGGTAGTGCCAGTGCAGGGCATCCCGATCGAGAACTGCCGTTGGGTTTTTCATGAGTGGAAGCAGGCTTTTTCCATCAATGATTTGATTTTCTGGAAGCTTGCCACCGGCTAGATCAACAAATGTTGGATAGAAGTCATAACTGATGGTGGGTTCGTTACTAATGCTGCCCGACGGTATCATGGCAGGATACTTGATGATCAACGGGACGCGAACGCCGCCCTCATGAAGAGATCCCTTCTCTCCTTTCAAGGGGGCCATGCTTGTGACATTGTCATCAGCCGCTTCTTGATAATCGTAGCGTCTATACAGGCCGCCATTGTCCGAGGTGAACACAATCATGGTGTTGTCTTCGATGCCTGAACTCCTGACGGCATCAATGATGCGGCCAACCATCTCGTCGCAGTGCTCAACCATGGCAGCATAAACAGGATGAGGTAAGTTCACTCCTTTTTCCCGGGACTTGCGCTCGTACTTGTCGACTTTGTTTGACATCGCACCCAGAGGAATGTGAACCGCAAATGGAGAAACCATTAAAAAAAACGGCTCTTCCTTTTTCGATTCAATGAATGTCACTGCCAATTCGGCTTCAAAGTCCGTTCGGTACTGCCCGGAAGTGGGTTGCAGATCTGGCTTGTTCTGAACACGGTATCGGCCGGGTAAGTGCGGACCATTGATCACCGCTGAAAAATCGTAACCCTGGAATTCAGGTTGAAATCCACGGCCTGTCCCGAGATGCCATTTTCCTACATACCCAGTCGAGTAACCGCTTGCCTGCAACGCCTCGGCGACAGTCACCGTCTGTAGAGGAAGTGCCATGGTGGTCAGGGGAGTAATCACTCGTTCAAAAGGACGCCAGTGACCTGGGATATGCGCTGTGATTCCTATTCGTGCTTGATTTTGACCTGATTGAACCGCACATCGGGTAGGAGAGCAGACTGCACCTGCCGCATAGAAGTCAGTGAAACGCAAACCTTCTCTCGCAAGTGCGTCGATCCGCGGTGTTTCGACGAAGTCGTTGCCGTAACACCCTATGTCTTTCCATCCCAAATCGTCAATGAAAATCAGGATGATGTTCGGTTGTTGCTTTGCATGAACAACACTGCAACAGGTGAAAAAAGTCGCGAGAATGAAAAAGAATCGAATGGGGCTCACTTGGTGATTGCTCGTTGGTGGTTACCGATCTTAGTTCTGGCATAGCGACAAGCTGAATCGTGCGTTTCCTATCTTATCTCAAAAGTGTCTGATGGAAAGTCTGGTGGGCATTCATGAATCAGATAAGGCAGGTTTGTTATTCGTTAATGGGCCTTTTGATTGATAGTTCAGTTGGGGTGTGTCAATGGTGCTTGTGCATCGCAAGTGCTGACCTGTTTGCGGTCGGAATCAGATTTGTTCCTGAGGCGAAAGCAGCGATCGTAATGGCACGGGTGGTTGATCATGATTAAGTGTCACAAGACTGAGCAGAAATGAGTGCAACGTTTTGGCCAAATATGAGATAATCGGCATTCGTAAGGTTACCGGGGTGCGTTGAGGCTGTGACTTCGGATGGTGCTGCTTTTTCTGTTGCATTCGCGAGTTCTTGCTTGCCAGACAATCGAATATGAAGGGCAAGGCGTCATTGCTCATGAGCAAGCCGATTTTTATAAGAAAAGAAAAGGGACTTGGATTGAATCCATCAAGATGGAAACACGAGGGCCAAGACGATGAATTTGAAGGATGGGTCGGACAATGGTCAGATTTGAGATGATGTTTGGGTGCGTTATCAAACTCCCAACGAATTGAGGCTGGGGAAACTGGCCTGCGGATTTGATATTTGGCCGTTCAATTGAAGATTACATTGATGATCGCATCAAGCTCATCAAAAAGTTTCGGGGTCAAAAGCTTTTAAAGAGATTTTTGACTACCTGCTGCAAGTGGTGAAACGGGAAATCTTTTTTGAAAATGGTGGAAGATGCACAATCTGTTCTAACCCACGCTGTTCATGAGATTCCTGCACTGAAAGGTGCCAAGATGGAACTAGCCAGTTTGGTTTGGTTTCAAGGATGAAACGAGATGTTTGATGAAAAGGCGAGACGTGAGTACGCGAAAAACCTTTTGCAACTCATACATGAATTTCGAATAATATTTCCTGCTTCTGAGCTGCTGGTGGTCATAGGCGAGAAAAGAAAGATGGGGTCTTAAGTCGGCAGAATATGTTGGCGAATCGTGGTGTACAGGCAACAGCCACTGCGGAGATCGTACCGACAGGGACAGCCACCCTCGTTACCAAAACCAACTTTACAGGCCACAAGGAATTACCGCCGAACGTCGGCCACGGCTTTCATTGGCTCGGTAACGTCGAGAGCAACTTTCTGATCGGTGATGCCATGGGAAATGCGAGGATCCGTTCGCTAGCACCTCGCAATAATAAATGAGTCGCAACGCTATCGGTCAATCATTGGGATCTCACTGGTTCTCAAGAGAGCAAAGCGAGCAAAGAGAGCGGGGTGTTGGTTCACTGGCAAACGCTGCCAGTATTGATGGGCTGACATCGGAGACCGTTTGCAGATGTTCTATTCTGGGATTTGTTGTCCTTTTGCCGTTTTTCTTCGATTTTTTATCGAGCAAGTTTATGGGGAACGTATCAATGATCGTGGTTCGTTTTCGAGCATTGCGTGCGTACGGATCGCCAAGTCGGATTTTTGATTAAGCTCGATCGTGTGTGAGAAGCCGGTGCCTGGAAATACCTGATTGGCTTAGCATCATAGAGTGTTGAGGCACTTAACCGCCTTAGGTGGAATATCGGATAAGCAGTTACCTGGTGACCAAGGAAGCATTTCAGGAATGATTACGTGCCCTGCGTACGGGAGTGCTTCCTCGTTAGGGGCGGATGTGAAGTTGCGACGTATGCGACTTTGTAGATGAAGTGGTAGATGCCAGTTCCGCCGCTTGCAGTTGCGATGTGGTATCCCTCGGTCTCTGATGGTTCGGCTTTCCCGTAGCGTTTGAGACGGCCCACGGGAGATCTCACGCACATTGAGGTTATGCCCATGCCCCGTTTCTGTGACGTGTTCTTCGATTACGAAGATGTAATGGTTGGTGTCGAGCCGAACCCGCTGCACGCAAATTTTCTGTCAGCAGAGTCGATAGGCCGTGATGTAAAGGACTTATTGTTCGAGCGGGGATGCTTCTTCCATCGCAACACGTAGCCATGCCCTCGAAAAACGCCAATCTTGGTCCGCCATGGAAACCGAGATTTGCAGCATTTCAGCAGCTTCGACGATGGTGAGTCCGGCGAAAAATCGCAATTCAACAAGCTTTGCTTTCCTTGGGTGCCGTTTTTCAAATGATTCAAGTAACGAATGAATCGTTAGCACAAGATCGAGATTCAGGTCAGGATCAACGGCGAGTCCTTCCAAGGGAACGCGTTTAATAGCACCGCCCCGTCTCAATGTTTTCTTCGCTCGTGCTCTTTCGACGAGAATGCGACGCATCGCAATACAAGCAGCACTAAAGAAATGCTTTCGGTTTTGCCATTGGTCAATTTTCTCGGACTCAGTCAACCGTAGATAAGCTTCATGCACCAAAGCGGTAGGTTGCAGTGTATTGCCGGGTGATTCTGCAGCTAACCGAAGCGCAGCAACCTGCCGCAGTTCAGAATAAACAAGATTCAGCAATTCAGCTCCCGTCGTGTAGGAACTGTCCTCACTTGCACCATTTCTTTTTTGTAATTCTGCCACAGCGCCCCAGCAGTCATGCAATATTAAACTTGTTGAAAACTCAAGTTGCAGAAGGTGACGTCAGTGCATTTGGAGTTTTTTTAATCGCTCCTTTGTACGACACCCACTCGCTAAACTTTAACACATTTGCGTGACAGAGGTACACGTTCGCGTTACTACGCTGAGAAAAAGTTTAGGAACAAACCAGTCCGCGGAACGACAAGCCCGTCTTCATGAAAATTTAACATGTGTTGCCAGACGGTTGGTGTGATTTCAGCTGGTACTGTTTGGCCGCCTCAACTGCCTGCGGGGAATAGGCAAGCTGTATATCACTAGATAATTTTTCCAGTGTTCTTATGTGCACACTTAGCTTTTTCCAAGCTGACAAAAGTTTGCTTGCGTTTGCTTCCAGTTCGCTGTGAGTGTCGCATCGCAATTCATCAGGGCATTTCTCTCGCGCCCGGCATAGCTCTTCACCGAGAGAACGTATTCGGTCGTTGAAATCTACTACCAACTGCTTTGCAACGGCTATCGCATTTGCCAACTTGATGTCGAGAGAGTACGCGTCCAATATGGATTGGAAGTCATTGCTCAATAAATTTGTCGTATAAAAGCACTCAGCTTCCTGCTGGACTAAACAAGCTGCCTCTGCCCAAGCATTCCAATCGAAGTTCAAGTAGTTCTCACGTGCGACCGTCTTCAGTTCCGTATAGGCTAGAGCCAACTTAGACTGAATTTCTTTGTCCTTGCGGTCAATCTCAGGATCTGTACGAGAGTCGCAGAGCTCTTCACTGCGAACCGTATCGGCGCAACTTGTCGAAAGTTGCTCGGCTACGCATTCAGCCCAAGTCAGTTGTACACATTCCAAAATTTCTGCCCCCACCCTTTGCGTCTGTCGATAACACCGAGAGTGCCTGTCGATAACGCCAAGACGCATTTGCTCAAAAATCGTCTTGTCCATGACGCACAAACGACGTCCATGCAACTTATTAATGCGATTTACATGGTAAAAACCCACAGCGAAATAACGGTTTAAGCGGCAGTTTCGGGAAAATACGACAAATGCGTCCCGATTTCAGCACTTTGTATCCCTGAGATGGGGGGTGACTTAGGGTTTGATCTGAGATTGCGCATTCCGCTGGGGGTGTGCCCATCGATTTTGTTTTGGGGCATGGCTCAACCTTGAGGATCGCCTGTCAGGTGTTTGGCGGGCATTCACAGAACTAGCCCCATGTTGCATGGGGGCGTGGTGTGACCCGTTTACCGGGTCACTACCAGGCAATTTCTCCGGTCGACCATTTCTGCGAAGTCCTGCGTGGTGCTTTGCCCCGCCGTCCAGAAGTGGCTTTGCGAGGCTCCACAACGCGTGTATGTGCATGCCCTGAGAGCGATCACCGTCACGGCGAAAGTCACCGAACGTCCACCACTTGAGGCATAATGAGGTCAGTGTTCTAGCACGGTGGACTTACATGAAAACCTTTTGGGGATACCACCGAGAGAACAAAGGACGCACCATGGTGATCAGCTCAGAACTGGCTGGGGCAAAGGCACGCATCACTATCCTCGTGGATGCTTGCCAGCAGGAATCTTATAGCTGCCTAGGCGACTTCGGCCGCATTCACAAAGCCTCACTGAGTCACCAACAAATCGCATGTTGGGCAAGGAAGCCTAGAACGTTGCAGTCGTTCCAACCGTCGCAGGGCGGGCCAGTTGGTCCAAAGGCAATCAGATAGACCTGGGGAATCCCAAAGAAAAGAATGCTCGGGCTTGGGAACAAGCGATGCACGGGCTCAGAAAAATGTGAACACTGGAAGCGTGAAAAACAGACGCAATGGGAAGTCTGAAAAACGTTTCTCCTTTTTCGGGATAATTAGAAGTTAGTGAGTTCCGGCTCATTCTACTGACTTGCGTTGGCAGCCAAGTTAGGTCACCAAGTTTACTTAGCGACCTAACGTTTGCTTTTTCGTAGCCCAGATCAGTCGGTCATTGCTGTGCGTGGAAACCGATTCGTGGATCCATGTTGCTGCAAAAGCCACCTGAGGGGCGAAACCACCTCCGTGAGTGATCCCTACCAAAACGTCACCAACTTCTTTTGAGTGAATCAACCAGGGACCGCCGCTACTGCCGGCTTTTCCACGCCGGTCCTGTTTTTTGGGGACACGCAAGTTGTCCGAGCCGCCTATGGCGGGGATGTCACGCCATACTTGGTTGCCCGCGACCTTTTTGATCGATAGTTTTCCGTCTTCACGGTCAAGCTTCTGCCGCAACAAAAGCACAGCGGGGCGATCATCTACTTTGACAGGACGGACTAAACGGAGAAGAGCAAGGTCCTTTGTTTTGTGCCGCAGGACTTTGTTAACTGCAATGGTCGCTGGTTTTTGTTTCAAGGTGGTGAACCGGACTTTCACTTTGCCGGTCTTGGCCTTTTGTGAGGTGATGCAGTGCGATGCGGTGAGCACCCAGTGAGGCGATATCAAGACACCCTTGCCTCCACCGCAATGAACACTCAAGTTTTTGCGGTCATTGATCGGGTAGGGCGAGTTACCCGCAGTGACCATGGTGAATGCGACTGCGGCAGCCTGTTCTGTCGCCGCTGGTTGGGGGGAAGTTGCTGACACAATTGTGCCAACCAGGCAACACAAGCAAACGAGGTGTAGTTTGTCCATCAGAAAAGGGTATTGGGAAATGCGTGGAAATGAGATCGATTTTTCTGGTTCATGAAAGTTTAGCCGATACCAAGGGAAAAAGTGCAGGATTTGAGGTGCAAGCAGATTTGTTGTCGTTGGTTACCGGATTCACGGAGTTGATGATGCGCGACCGATGATTCATTCTGCAGTTCCCTGCCATTCTGTCTGGCAGCAATACAGGTGGCCTTGTCGTTAGGACGATAAACGCAAATCTGTGGCTCTCTATCGTGACGTTGAAGCTCTTCACGCAAGAGTTCTTCAAATCAAGCTTTGGAAATAAATGTTCGCCGTTGTTTGTGCAAAAAAGAGTCGATGGCGAATTTCATGGAGCGAGGATCGGACAAAAAGCTGATTGCCCGGCTTGCCTCGTGCCAGCTCCTGGATGGTAGCTTTGCCCAATGAGGCCATGGTGTTGCAGTCCAAGAGCGTGGCCGACTTCATGCGAATTCGTCACGCCGCCGTCTCGTGCGCCCTCGTTGAATGTGAAGATTGGCGTGTCTTGGTCGGATGAAAATGAGTTCAGGTAAGCAATGCCGCCGATGCCAGCGTTAAAGCCCGCGGTTGGTTGGGTGTTGGCCGCTCGAATTCCCCATGTGAAATCAGTGACATTGCTTTTTGCTAACGCGGCAATTCCCCGATCACGGGTTGTGACGTTCATGTCAAACGGGAGAAAGGTTTCGGCAACATGCTGGCATTGTTTTTGGCTTTCGATCAATTCCGAATCTGAAAAATGGTTCGGATTGTCATCACGGATGAAAGAGGAAAGTTAAGATCGTGTCCCCATGAATTTCCTGCACTGTGATGACCATCAAAGTCAAAGAAAAGTGGTCTTTGTGCGTCGGGGCGACGCTGAAGTGAGAGAGTGCTTTCGATTCCGTTATGGGCCAGCAAGGTTGCGTCACCGAAAATAAATTTGTCATTCACAAAGGCTGGCAGAATCGCACTTAGTAAATGGCGTGATTCGAGGGGGGCAATGCGGGGAACCAGTTTTACCCAGCCCTAGACTCGTGCCCCTTGCCTAAAGGTTTTCTTCTTTCGCATCTTTGCCTTGGTCATCAGGTGGTTGAAGAGTGGGAGGCGTGAAGGACATGTTCATTGATTGCACGAAGCATGAAGCTTCACTCCGTGAGATGAGACCATGGATGGGACGTTTGCTCTTGAGGTAGCCAGATTGGAGTGAAGTTTCCTGACACGCTGGAGAGTTTGTTGTGGCGGAGGTGAGTCGAAGCGTCATGGTAATTTTGGTGGTCGCGATCCTTCGCCTCGGGCGGGATTCACTTCCTGACACCTTTGAACTCATTGGTAGAGAATGCGAGGTCAAGAAATCCAACGATGTTTTGTGTGTAATGCCGCAAGAATTGGGAATGGCAGAAAATTTGCCCCTTTTGGATGAGCGTTCGGCTTGGCAGCGAAGTGCACGCACCCGAGGTGCGCATTCAGGCGTCAAAACCACTCATCAAAGTCGCTGAGGTTTTCCGCCTCAGAGATCGCTCTTTCGGTGAAATAGCATCACTCAACGTTTGTGCCGTTCGCACAGATGCCTCGAGGCTACGTGGCAGGCCAGGAGTTCGTGTTCGAGAACCAGTTTTTTTACCGGCAATCTTGAGAAATCCCCAGCATTAGCGGGGATTGGGTTTTAGCGAAGGGAATCAGTATCGCTACGATCTCATAATGATACAAGCATCTCAGGACGGGACGTTGGAACCGTATTGGATCGTGAAAAACGTGTTTTTAGTAAATGGCACACCCTTTGCGTCATTCCGCATTATGGAAGTCACCCTTAGAGAGGGGAGACGCCAAGTCTCTCATCACAACACGTATTTGAAATCGAGAATGTTATGAAAACGAAACAAATTTTCTTCAACGCTGCCACCGTTTGCATGGTTGCAACTGCCGTAATGATGACTCAAGCCATGTTCAATGGGGCAGCCAACGCTGACCAGCGGAGAGATGCTGTTGGAGGCGATCTAAAGCAACGGATCGTTGATTTGGAAGAACGGCAAGATGAGAACGATATCGAGTTCCTTCTTGTGGATCGAACACTCGCTGACTTGAACGCAAGGATCAATGCGAATGATGCTGACATTCGAGCGCAGGACGGACGACTGAGCGAAGTTGCTTCGCGAGTGCAGGACGTCGAGAAGCGAAGTGGCGCGCTGCGAGCACAATACCGTGCGTTGGCCGAAATCGTGAAACGCATGGCAGCCCGCGATTGAGTTGAGCATGCAGCGGTGGGGGAATTGCCTGAGGGTGGTTATTGATGAATGCTTACCGATCAGGCGTTCCTGATTCCTGTTTTTTATTCGCTGGTGCTTCACATGTGAAACTACTTTTGTATGACTCGCGGCGAATGAACCTGTTCAGCGTGGGGTAACGCATGCACGGATGATTCCTGCACTCTGGTGCAGTTTATTTGGGGCCTGTTTGATGATCACCAACTTGACAATTTCCGAGCAAATTGTTGATGCTTTTTTTGTTGGAACTATCCATGAAAAATCTTTTCTTCACAGCAGCAACAACGCTGTCAATTTTTTCGGCATCCTATTTTCTCCCTGCGATCCTGCCGCGGGAGGGTGAGAAAATTTTGTCTGATGTCGGATCAGAGATTCGTTTGGTCGCGTGTAGTGCTACAAGTGCTCGGACATCATCTTTACGAAATGCTGAGCTGGTTTCGAACATAGTCAATGGGTTGCCTGAGGATGTTCATGTGTTGTTACTCGTAAACGACCGGTCTGCATTCGCGACATCCTCGAACAATAATCGTGTTACGTTTGTTGAAATGCCTTCGGGGAGCGATATTTCAATTTGGCCGCAGGATCCCTTCGTTGTGGTGCAGGGAAAAGCGACTACCAAGTTAATTACCCCATGTTCGTTCAATCGTGAAGACGATGAACGGATGCCTCAACAGTTAGCCAGTCTTCTGAATCTGGAAGTCGTACATTCGGAAATGCATTTTGAGGGTGGAAACATCGTCTGCAGTGAAGATTCTGTTTTCATTGGTTTCGATACGATCACACACAACGCTGTTCTCTTAGATGCTTCCCCAAAGTCAATTGTAAAACGTTTCGCGAAACTCTTCGGAAGACCTGTGACTGTAGTGGGTAAATCAAGTCAACCGATTGGGCACATCGATTTGATCGTCACTCCGCTAGGGGAAAATCGGGTGGCGGTGGCCGATAGTCGTGCAGGTGCCCGATTGGCTGCTGCTGCGATTGATGAGAACCCGGGGCTTGTCCAGACTTTTGAGCGTAGTTGTGAAGAGATGTTTTTTGGGCACAAGGATGTTGCCGAGTTGCGGGCCCGGGATGGAAAATTCTTGCTGCGCCCGAAAGTGAGCGGACAAACGGACCACGTGATGGCAGCAAGTCTGCGGATCGCACCAGAGCTAGACTCAATCGCCCGGCAGTTGTCTCATGAAGGCTATACCGTCGTCCGCGTACCGGCGTTGATTCCAGGCCAATTTGGTTCCGGTAACGAATCGCTTGAGAAGGATGTTATGTATCCATTTCTGTCTTACAGCAACGTATTGGTAGAAGAGCGACAGAATCAATCGGTGGTCTATCTGCCACAATACGGCTTCAAAAAGCTTGATGAGGCTGCTGTGCAGGCTTGGAAGTCGCTTGGATACCGCGTCACGCCGGTTTCGGGTTTCTCGACGAGTTCGATGTACGGGGGCGGCCTTCGTTGCTGCACCAAAGTTCTTTTGCGAGACTGAACACACATGTCTTTGATGTACAGCGGACTCTTCTAATTGTCCCTGTGTTTTTTTCTCATGTTTCTTCTTCTTAATGTGTTTCGCTGAAAAATTTGTTTGTCCGCATTCATGCTGGTATTTGCGAGGTTTCGGTGGGTGCGAGTGCTGAGGATGAAACCACGGATGGTAGAAAAGGCTTGAATGCGGTCAGCGTAAATGTGGTAGGGACTGAGCGTATCATTGCCGTTGCAACTTGGAAGATGTATTTGAGGTCCTCATTCCATGGTGTGTACCAACAGAGTTTGACTTAGTCTGGATCGGTTTCGAAGATGCCCATGAATCGGATGTAGCTAAGAGAGATGAAACCACGAAACGGAGTCGTCGTTTTAAAGGGAGCTGAACTTTCAAATTCGGTGAGCTAACGATGGTTCAGACGCGGCTGTGAAATTTGGTTTTTTTCATTGAGGAACAATTCGTGTCATAGCTACGAAAAAGGGCCGCGTTCTTTGAAAGAACGCGGCCCAATGAGATTCAGATCAGTTCGGGGGTGCCCCGAGTCATAATCCGTCACCGCTTTAACCACGCCGACGTTGGCAGCGGCAAGTCGATCAGCTGTCTGCGTTCGACGACGCTTCTGCGACCTCTTCAGCTGCGTTCTCGCCTGCATCCTGAGGAAGACGTTTGGCGAGCGACTTGAAGTTGCTTAACGAGAGGATGTGGTAGTAAATCAATTCAAGCGCATCGGACTTTACCATCTGAACCAGCTTCTCGTCGTCCAGTTCTTTGATCTTCTCTCGCTTGACGGCGTAAAATCCAGTCAATACGCCCGGTTGGGCATTCGGGCCGGTGTAGGTGGCACGAACTTCTTCCAGCAGGTCAAGCTCGATCAGCTGTTTACAGAAGTGCGTCGTGGCCTGGTGACTAAGTTGATAGTCCTTCAAGAAATTGACCACTCCGTCGAGGTAATTGGTTTGCTTGCCTTCACTGTCAAACAGACGCTCGCCACGACCCTCTTCATTGCAGCCGGCGAAATCTTCGTCAATGCAGAGAATGAATTGCTTGTTCTCGGGGGACTCGGAGAAAACAAAAGGGTAGCGTCGAATGAATGCTGGAAGATAATCTGCGTCCCACTTGCCTTCTTCAGTGACAAACAGGTTCTGATTCTTCTGCAATCCCAGCACGACGCATGGCAGAACACTTTCTTTGTTGCCTGCAAAGATAATCGGATAGTTCTCAGCGGCTTTTGCAAATTCAGCGGCCAAAAGTGGGACGGAATTCACATCGCGGGCGAAACTGCAGTCGTCTCCGGCTTTAATCGACCAGTTCTTGTGACGTTCGCGATCGAGGGCGTGCAGTTGATCATAAATCAAGGCTTGAGTTGTCATGTTCTTGCTTGCGTGGGTGTAGGTAGAAAAGGGTTTAGGTAGTTGTCTGTATTGTCTCTGGTACCGTTAATTGGCCATCATCGGAAGGCTGGTATCGGATCTCATCGGTGGAACTCATTTTTTTGACGGTAATGCGTTCGCATAAGCCCCCCGGTTTGTTGTATCGATTTCGATCATAGTCAGGATTTTTCGCGTGTCGATTAGGAGAGGGTGTGTCCTCAATAGATTTCGATTTCACGGGAACCAAACCTAGGATTCCACCCGTTTGGGTGGTGCTTGAGGTTTTGCTCGGTGGGGTGGGGATGGATACGTATGCTTCACTCTCGCTCAAAACGGGTGCCTGGTGCCTGATTCTCTCACGATCTGAAACTCTACGAAGCGATCATCGCAAGGTCATCGCAAAAGCCTGTTGGCATATGGGCCTAGGTACGCGGTTGCATGGGCTAGTTGTTCGATTTTCTGCTTTCACTCTCTAAGATGGATGGATCCACGCAGGGCGAGTGAAGTTGATAGAGCGGTAGTCCGTTCAAGCGAGATCACCGATTATTGGTTCATTTCGGATCGGTCCACCTTCCTTCATGCGGAAAATATGCCGGAAATTAGGGATAAGCTTCTCTGGAGTCGCCGATAATTCGGAGTCGCCGCTCACGCAGAGTGGCCGATAAGGCAAGCATGCCAAGAGGGCGAATATGCTGAGAATGGTTAAAACATGAGTGATTTGTTCGCGGTCGAAGTCGGTCGTGTATAAAAAATCCTTGTTGGGATAGCTCAAAGAGCTTGGATTTGGCAGTCTGGGCATCGTGACACTCCCATTTTGGTTATGATTTTGGATTCCCGATCTCCCTTCGTTCCCCAACATTGATAAAAGAAGTTCGGCTGTGAAATTCAAGCATCTTCGATCTCGGCCTCTGCACCATTCAAGATTACGCTTTGAGACATTGGAACGCCGGAATTTGCTAGCTGGTGATATTTGCCACAACTTTGTCGAAGCGGGTGATGTCAATCTTGATGGGAACGTCAGTGCGCTCGATGCAGTGGTCTTGATCAATCAATTGTCCCTTGTCGTTGATTCTCCCACTGAGGTTGTTCTGGCAGACGCCGGTGAAACTGAATGGTTGTTGGATGTGGATGATAATGGCACGTTATCTATCAACGATGCGTTGCAAGTGGTTAATCAGCTCAGTCAGGAAGGATATGAAACACGGGTGCAGGAGGAAGGCCTATCAGAACTTGCGACGGCAATTCTGATGGAGGACCTGCCGGCGGGCATGCATGTGAACACTGCTCATGAATGGTTTGCAAAGTTGCATGAAAAAAGGGGCACGCCGCTGCTACGCCGAGGAGCGTTTGACCATCTTGATGGCAACGGTGATGGCGAACTTACGAAGGATGAGCTTAGCGATGTTCATTGGCGACGTATTTCCGACTCAGATTCAGATGCGACAGGCAGAGTTACTCGGGATGAGATAAAAGCTGCTCGCCCAAGTGAGCACATGCTTGCATTGTTACCCAATGATGCGAGGCCCCACTTTGAATCCTTGGATGCGGATCAGGATGGTCGGCTCAGTGAGTACGAAGTTGCTGAAAATCTGTGGGACCGCATCGGAGATGCCGATGTCAACGAGGACGGGTTTGTGTCATTCGTTGAGCTGCAAGAAATGCGTGCAGAGCGGAAGCTGCAGATCAACAGGCACAGGGATCTCTTTGAGCGTTTTGATGCAAACGACGATGGATTGTTAGTAGCCGAAGAGCTGCCGGAGCGGCTGTGGAACAAATTCGCTGAAGCGGACCTCAATGAAGATGGAGCGATCTCGGGCGACGAATTTGCAGAAATTAAAAAAACAAAAAGGGGAGGCATGGGCCGCCATGACCGTGGGGATCTATTTGAGCGGTTTGACGAAAATGAAGATGGGTTTCTGACTGAGGATGAAGTGCATGCCCGCGTTTGGGACAAAATCAACCAAACTGATGGCAACGCAGATGGGGCGATTTCAATCGATGAGTTGCAGCGACTTTGGGAACCAGAGATTACGGTCTGTGCGGCACCAGTGTTGGATCGCGTGTTTGCTCAATTCGACGAAAATATCGACGGCGTCTTAACTGAGAACGAGGTGGGGGATCAGCTTTGGCGTTTGATCGTACGGGCTGACCTTGATCAAGATGGCCGTGTCTCCTTGATGGAATTACAAGATAGCAGTGATGCCTGGGGACCGTTCAATCCGGATCGTCTTGAAGGGTTGTTCATTAAGTTTGATCTTGATGGTGATGGGGAACTTGCAGTTGACGAAGTTAAAGAAACGTTTTGGGCATTGTTTGAGCAAGTAGATCAAAACCAAGACAGCGTTGTAAGCTTGGAAGAAATATTCACTGCGTTGAAGAATGCCGACCAGTCGCTCGTGGCTGAATTGATGGAAGTTTTTTCAAGTAAGCTCTATTCAATCGATGGTCTCGGTGGGCTGCAACTTTCACTGCAGAATGCAAAACAGTGGCTGCCGTCGACTCTGCCTCGTTTACTAGTCAAGCCGGATCAGCTAGCACGATTCGCCCAACAGTTCTTTAAGGTTCCAGATGCCAAATTCGGGCAATGGAAAGCATGAGTCGGCTGAATGATAAGACTTGTTTCTTGATCGTCTGTTGATAATTAGTCGTCTCGAGGGTAACCCTGCCCAGTTGACGCATCGATGCCAAATGAATGCGTTGTTTTCGACAGGGATGGGAAGCCTGCAGTCTGGTGTCCTAATCGGTCTCTGTCGGCCTTCGTTTGAGGTGTTGTGGCGACTGACGAACAACGGTTCCGTATCCAGGACGTGACGGAATTAGATTTCCGCCTCGTACACGGTGTGAGTTTTAGAAACTGCCTGAGAGGTTGCGTTCCCGTCACGTTTTACGAATCAGTTTGGGGCATGTCGCTCTGATTCAAAGAGTTTTCCCCGTCCGGACATTTTCGAAGTAGTGCCTGGGGCTTGGTAGGCCTCGAATCGTTTCCCGACGGTAGCTCGTGTTTAGAAGGATAATCGCCCCGCTCCTGAGTGGTATCGAGCGACCATGCTAATGGCACAGAAGGTTGCCAGCGCTCGGGGGCGAGCATCCTGCTGTTTAGCTTTTCTTAAATAGACGACAGAATATTTCGCGTGCTCTCAGCATAGAGTGGCAGCAAGCTTGCTAGTAGCCACAGCAAAGAGCTGTTATGCCAGTAGCCACATCTCTGTCACCAGATCTCTGTGAACACGCCTGAGGGATCAAGTATCGGTCAGGCTTCATGCGATTTTTGGGTTCTACCGCCAGTGTTGTTGCTAGCGGTCCATGAGCAGACCCATTCGTCCTGCTGTCCAATTCAACTTACTTATTCTTGCGATTCTTCTTGGGTGTACGTGGGGTGCGTACCCGTACCGGGGGCACTTCCATGTCGTATTGTTCCCAGAACATGAGGTGGAACGTATTGTGCCCGGTCAGCGGAGCATCCTCGTTGACCATGTTGGGTAGTGCTCCGTCGTACCATTCGTCGTAAGCAGCATTCATTGTTTTCGCAAGTTCCGGGTGCTTGTCGATAACATTGTTTTTCTGGGACGGGTCCTGCTCCATATCATAGAGCGTATTACGGCCAACAAGTCGGAATCGTTGGTTGCGAACCGCGAACCCGTTATCGCGGGATTTCTCGGCGGCTCCCTTTCCCCAACGTCCTTTGTGGAAGACGCGAAAGCGATCTTCCCAGGGAGCGTCCGTATTTTTCAGAAGTGGAACAAGGCTACGTCCCTGCAGTTGGTTCTCTTGTTTTGGGGTGCCCTCGACGATCTCAGCAAACGTTGGCAGGATGTCGTAATGGTTAGCTATGGTGTCGACGTCAGTTCCTGGTTTCAGCACACCGGGCCATCTCCAAAAACTTGGGACGCGTGTTCCACCCTCGTCAACGCTGCCTTTTTTGCCCTTGTGGTCTCCGTTGTAATTGGAAGCGGAGGGACCGTTATCTGTCATGAAAATCACAAGTGTGTCATCCTCGATGCCCCAATCTGCGAGTTGCTTGGTCAAGCGTCCTACGTTGTCGTCAATGTTTTCGATCATCCCGTAGAAACCAACAGTGTTGCTGCTCATGCCCGCATCAATGAATTTCTTTTTGTAGGAGTCTGGGGCAATAAAAGGTCCGTGCGGTGCATTCGTGGTGATATACGCAAAGAAGGGCTTCGTGCCTTTCTGAGCACCCATCCACTCCATTGCCTGCGTAAAGAAAATATCTGTACAAAACCCTTTGGTCTTCTCGAAGGTATTGTTGTGCAGGATGGCGGGGTCAAAGTACTTGTTACCGGGTGCGTCGCCACAACTGCCAGCATAAGATTGGCCAATTCCACCAGCACCGTGGATGAAAACTTCATCGAAACCTCGCTGGTCGGGTCGGTAAGGGGCTTGGTCTCCGAGATGCCATTTACCGAAAATACCGGTAGTGTATCCAGCATCGCGAAGCATCTCGGGCATCGTTGGGACCCCCAGTTTCATGCGTTCACGCTCAAGAATGGTGTGCGTCACACCCACGTAAAACGGAGCGCGGCCAGACATGATGGCTGAACGTGTGGGTGCACAGGTCGGGCTAACTTGAAACCTGGTGAAGCGCAAGCTTTCATCTCGAAGCTGATCGAGGTTCGGTGTGGCAAGGTGGGGATTACCATGACCCGAGAGATCGTAATATCCCTGGTCGTCTGTGATGATCAGAACGATGTTCGGCTGCTTACCAAAAGCAGGCTCAGCGGCTACGCGTTGAGTGACACTGAGACTCGAAATGATCAGAAAAGACCAGAGAGCGATACGGTGCATTGACTGCTCCAATTTCTGTGGGTTGAGGGGCGGGTGGAGGGTAGCAGCGGGCCGCCGTTGGGTGCCTCGCCAAACGCCAGAAACACAATCTCTGGCTGCAGGAGGTTGTAAATGGTGATAAGCGGCAGTTTGGCCTTGAGCCATCATCATACTGTAAAAACTGGGTCACTCTGTGATCAGTAAAAATGAAACTTTTACCCGCATGGTAATTGGGATCTGTCCGGGAGCGAGATCAACGGTGTCTGCGGATGGGCTTGCAAATCCGGTCATGCTGTTGCTGGTATTGAAGTTTGAGGTTCTCATCCCAAAATTATCGGAAGCTTCTTCAATCAAGAGGGGGCGGCCGATCTTCGAACCGATTGCGTTGGCAAGGCCTTCTGCTTTTGCCTTGGCCGCAAGCACTGCGTTTTTTCGGGTTTTGTCGCGTAAATCAATCCGTTGGGAATGATCGTAGTAGACTCCGGTCAAAGAAACGTGGGAAAGCCGTGACAGGCCAATCCACAGTTTCGTGTACTTCGCCAAATCTTCTACTTTAAAAGAGATGTCAGTCGACGCGAAATAGCCATCTTTGATTCGTTCGCGATCTCGGTAGGTCCAGTTTTGCCCGAATTGCATGCCCGATGTCTGGATGTCAGTTTCAGGAAGTTGTTGTGCATTCAAAAAATCAAGCACGGTCTTGACTGCGGAGGTATGGGTCTCAGCGGCCTTGTTCAGATTCGGATCTTTGTTTTTGACCTGAAGATTCCAATTCATTACGTCAGGCGTGATTTTCGTGGTTGCCGTCCCACTTACCGTGATCTTGTCAGGCGAGTCTTGTGCGTGTGTAGAGATAGCTGGCCAGTTAAAGAGGAACGCTGCGATGAGCAATGCGGCAGATTTGGCTGTCATTGGATAAGGGCTCACGTCTCAAGTCAGGGAAATGGAGGTGGGGCGTGACTCAACGGATTTCAAACGATAGCAGAAGGAAAAGAGTTTCCACTGCATGATCTTTTCGACATCACTGCTCAGTCGATTATGTTCACAATATCATGCAGTTCGCCGCTTCTCTAGCAGGTTGCCATCCCTCTAATGCTACTGAGCGAGTAACTTGCTCATCAGTTATCAGTGAACATGGTTGAATCCGACGTCGTCGTCTTATCTTTTTCACGGCCAGAATCGCTTGGGTCGCTGAGACGATGTTGTGGAGGTCTTACCCCGTGACGTCAAGGCGCAGCCAGGGTGATGTTCGGTTCCAAGGAGATCTTCGTCTGGTGGCCGCAGTCGTATACGCTACCTTTCCGTTGCCAAGAGTATTTGGCGAAGTAGCTTGGTGAGTTCGCGATCCGCTTCCTCTGGAGTCAACCTGCCTTGTGCTATCTGCTCTTGGTATTTTCTGTTGGATTCAAAGTAGCGACGTCTCAGCAGTTCGAGCGTTTGGGTTTCCTCTTCTGGGACAGCATTGCCGAGCGTGAATTGATTGCGGTTGAACGTGGCCTGGTGCGGATAATCAGGTCCCACGATTGTTGCTGGTTTTCCACGGGCAGGTGGGATGATCCAGTGGGCACCATCGAATTGGCTTGGACCTTGTTTCCACGCGGCCAATAATTGTGCATAAGCCTCTGAGAGGCTGCCGGGATCATCCGGTGGCATGTGTTCATTGACATCCCATCCCGATTGCGTGAAAAGTTCAATGGTTTTCATGCCAACACGGTGACAATCAAAGCACGCATTATCTTTAAGGTTGATCGTACGCATATCCCACTGGGAACCACCGATGACGTGATAAGGAGAGGTGGCATCAAGGATTGGAATGACCGGTTCATCGGTTCCGGGGATCTTGGCCGCGGTGATGAATGAATTGGTGATGAACGGATCGTTTTGGTGACATTGGACACACTGCATGGGCGCCGGGACAAATGCCCGGTTGAATTCGCTTGGGTCATCAATCCAAGGCATCGTGCCTCGCATCCGCCATGTGTCGTTGTCCAGCGACACCCAGGGGGCAATGTGGTCACCACTCTCAAAAAATGCAGTCGCACCCGTCTTCTTGTTGTAGCCGATCATTTGTACTGACCCCACTACTCGCGTAGTTGATGAGCTTGAGTTGCGACCAAACGCCACCCAGACAACGTGGGGAAGTTTGACGCCATCCGCTGTCCGGCCTTCGTATCGCTGTATCACAGATCCCGACACAGTGCTTTTGCCGATAAGGACCGGGTTGTCACAGGTTGGAAAGTTTCCGTATACCTGTTTCCCATCAATGTAAATCGGAATCTCAACTGCTCGGTCGAGATTGATTTGTGGAGGAATCCCAAGTTCTGGCTCACACATGTGAGCGTAAGAGATAGCCGTCTGAGGCATCTGCTCATTATCTTTCGATGCGTCTGACAATCCAGGGCTGGATGCTGGTGTCCTTGTCGCTTGTGGCAAACGGTACTTCTCGGTTTCACTCGTATTAAGCTCACGCCCCTGTGGGAATGCCTGCCTGTCGAATGAAAGTATGCCAGTGAGCAGCGGAATCCAGATGACCCATGACGGTGTGGTGCGATGATTGAGCGTAAATACGTTTGAAATCGTGTCAGTGAACATTTAACTAGGATACGGCGGTGGGGTTTGTTTGCATGGCAAAGTCTAACATTGTTGGACGAGCGGGTTCACGCTGTTGGAAGACACCAGACTCGCGACGGAATGAACTAGTGACTGACTAGAAATAGCAGTGTGTGGGAGCACGTTACCGAGTAACTTCGGAAAACTGAAAGAATCATTGCCTAGCAGACGCAGGGAGTGTGGCAGTGCTGGTCGCTGGAGCTGCGGGCCAATGAATGCGTGATTTGCGTGCACAGGTCAGAAAATGCATCATTTGGATCCGTTTTCTGGATCTAGAACAGTGATCATTGACACTTCGGCTAGCTCATTAGGTAATCCGAATGGAAAAGGGGACAGAGGACCGCGAATTCAATCACGGGAAGGAGCCTTCAAGGCGTTTTGGGCCAACTCGGGGGCCCGTGCTACTGCTGAGGTTGGACCACATCGGACTTTTCAGGAAAACGTTGTTCGGAAACAAGGCGAGTGGTGTTAGTCAGGTTCAAGCAAATGGGGGCATGATCCCCCGTTATAATTCAGGGCAAATTCAATTGAGGGCGTTCGAGGAAAGTCGCCTCGGCTGTTGCGTTAGGCTCGTTGAACTCGTTGGGGCATGCAATGTTCCAGGCCAGTTGAGCTTGCATGGTGCTTTGTAATTGTTTCGGCTTTGCCATTGTTTCCGCTTTGCAAGGTCGTAGTCGCAGTCCACAAAATTGAGACGAGGAATTATGACTAAAGAACATGACGACGACGTCCATCCACTCGACCAGGACTACACACAATCAGATTTTTCGGAAGAAAGAGAAAATCGTTTTAGATTGCCTGAGGGGAATGTTCTCCGGGCGGGAGTCATTTGCTTTTTAGTGGGCCTCGTTTCGCTGCTTGTTACAGCGGTCCTGCTCGGTGTTTTTCAAGGCGTACGGTCTCTTGAAACCACCGGAAGCTACGTACACCAAGTTTCCATGATCATGATTCTGGTGGGCGGTGTTTTGATGTTGCTTGGTTTTCGTTTGGGCCGGGTGAATCCAAATGGAGTATATCGCTTTCAGAGGTGGAGAAGTATTTTAATTCTTCTGGTTGTCAATGTACTCGTTGGCTGGATCCTTCCTTCCGTTGTAGGATCGTTGGATGAATGGATGCCCCAGCGGCTTGCTTCATTACTCATCCGTTTTGCTGGGGTTTTCGTTGCGGTAATTGCTGCGATGGGCTGTTTGTTCCACCACGGATGGTGGCGTGGGTTTTGTGTTGGTGTCTTTGTTGCCACGCTGGATGCAAATTTCAACATTTTCAATGTGATGTATGGCAACTTGGGACTGTATGGCAGAAGCCGGGGTGGATATGCTGATATGGTTTTTGCTGAGATGATTTGGAAGATGCAGTTTTCAGGGATGGTGGGCGCTATCTATGCAAACGTTGTTGCCTTGAAAAACACAAATTCCAATGCGGACGCTGGGGACGACACTGTAAAACCGATTTGACAGTCGACGGTTTGCCATCGGCGTGCGTTGGAAGCAACCACAAGGGAAGCCTCTTGCCCTGAAGATTGTGGAAACTATTTTCTAGCTTAATCGTGCTGGACGGGTTTGGCTGGATGTCTGGTGGTTCTTGGTGACCAAAACCCGATTTGATTTGCGTTCACCAAGCAAGTGTCCCATTGGTTCGAGGTGAGTCTTTATGAACAAGCGAAAACATTTGATCGTCAGCTTTGTTTCTGTGTCAATGATCTGGTTGTGCAATGTTCTGTTGCCGATTTGCTTCGGACAAGATTCTGTAGCCCAGATGCCTGCTCCGAATATCATCCTGATCATGGTCGACGATATGGGATATTCGGATATCGGCTGCTATGGCGGTGAGGTGGAAACGCCAAATATCGATGGCTTAGCGCAGAACGGGCTTCGGTTTACGCAGTTCTATAACACAGCAAAGTGTCACACGACACGTGCTGAACTGTTGACGGGGAATTATGCGTACCATATCGGCGATCGCGATATGAAGTACGGCGCAACGATTGGTGAGGTATTAAAAACGGTCGGGTACCGGACTTTGATTGCCGGGAAATGGCATCAGGAGACGCTGCCAACCGCCCGAGGTTTTGATCGCTATTATGGGCTTGCTGATGGTTGCTGCAATTTTTTCAATCCGGGAACGAAAGCTCGTGAGGGTGAGGGTGTTCCGGGACGCAAGGCAAAGAATCGATTGAGGCGCTGGGCTATCGAAGATCGTGTGATCATGGGTTATACCAACCCAGATCCCAGTTTTTATACAACCGATGCGTTTACTGATTATGCCATCGATCGATTGGACGAGTATAAAGACGAAACAAAGCCTTTTCTTCTCTACCTGCCATACACGGCGCCGCATTACCCACTGCATGCTTGGCCAGAGGATATTGCCAAGTACCGCGGGAAATTCAAGGTGGGTTGGGATGTCATTCGCAAACAGCGATTTGAGCGAATGAAGGAAATGGGGATCGTTGGCCCCAATCATCAATTGACGGACCGCGCGTCCAAGGCGTGGGATGATTTGTCCGAACAACAGCAGGATCAAGAAGATCTCAAAATGGCGGTGTACTGCGCTATGATTGATCGAGTAGATCAGAACCTGGGGCGGCTTTTTGACAAAGTCAAAGAGCTTGGGGATTGGGAGAATACCCTGATCATGTTTCTTTCGGATAATGGGGCATGTCCTGAACAGCCCAATACAACACCAGGAATTCCGCCAGGGCGGGTGGAAAGTTACCGAACGGTATCGGTTGGTTGGGCGAACGCTAGTAACACACCTTATCGCAAGTTCAAGTCAAGCGATTACGAGGGCGGAACTCGAACACCGTTCATCGCGCATTGGCCAAGTGTGATCAAAGGCAAGAGTTCCGGTCAGCAGGGTGGCAGACTGACGAATCAGGTCGGTCACATTGTTGATATCTCCGCTACGCTCAGAGAGATCACCAACGCGGATTATCCCGAGGAGATTCAAGGCAAGAAAACGAAAAAACCAGTGGGTTTGTCTCTGCTGCCAATTTTTGAGGGCAAGCAGCGGGCAGAGCACAAGGAAATTTACTGGCGATTCAATCGTGCCAATGCAGTTCGGCAAGGTAACATGAAAGCAATCAGGGCGGGTAAGTCCTGGGAACTTTATGATCTTCATGCGGATCCATCGGAGACCAGAAATCTTGCAAAAATCCGGCCCGAAAAAGTCAAGGAATTAGCGGGTAAGTGGGAGCTTTGGAATGCTAATGCCCTTGAGAATAAGTAGGAATAAAGTAGGAAGAAGTAGACAGTGTCATCATTAAATTTGACACCACTGGCGTCAGTTGTGCCAGTACAACCAAAAGTGTTCCGTGCGGTTCCTGTCGCTTGATTGCGGCGAACACTAAGCTGTGCTGATCCGGTTGGCGTGGTCGATTGAAGTTGTGATGACTGAGGGCTGATGACTGAGGACTGATGACTTGGACGCTGTTCATGTGGCTTGCTGTATCCCCACGAACCTTCCCGCAAATTACCTGCACAATCTTACCGATTGTGTCTGCCCTCGCAGCTTTCTAAAAAAGATTTGTAAATGATGCTCATACAAGAAATCAGAGTTTTTGTTTCAACGCTGGTGCTCTCAGTGGCTGCTGTGCTGTCAGCATCGACCATTGCAACTGGCGAGCAAACGCTCGAAGTCGCGGTGCCATTCACCAATAATATGATTTTGCAGCGTCAGGTTAAGGTTCCCGTGTGGGGATTTGATCTGCCTGGAACCAAGGTGACGGTTGAATTCGGCGGGCAACAAAAGTCCACAATTACGAATCAACAGGGTGACTGGATCGTTCGTCTTGACCCTCTCTCCGCCTCGCGAGAGGAACGGATTCTAAAAGTAGGAAACGAGCGGAATGAAATCATTTCGCTCGAGTCCGTGTTAGTGGGAGAAGTCTGGTTTTCATCGGGTCAGTCCAACATGGTCTGGACAGCCGGAAGCAGCATGTGCAGGGAGCTTGCGAGTGAGATTGCGGGTTCGGAGACGGATGTCCCGATTCGCGAGATCAGTATCAATACCGTTTCAGCACTTTATCCGCAAAAAAGGGCGACGTCGGATGAGGGCTGGAAGACACACCAGAATGCCAGTGGATTTTCTGCCTTGTCGTTGGCATTCGCGTATGAGTTGTACAAAGAGCTGGATGTGCCTATTGGGATTCTGTTGAGTGCGCATAGCAATACGCGGATCGAGGCGTTTACTGAGCGTCAGGCTATCGAGCAGCATGAGGGCTTGAAGATTGATGCTATGCTGATTCAGAACGCGGATCCAACAGCAGAGAAAGGACGCAAAGCGTTTGAGCGTTACTACGAAGACTTGGCAGCGTGGCAAAAAGTTGCAGGGCGGGCGGCTGACGCCGGTGGACGTATTCCGGCTCGTCCAGGATTACCGGGTATCGCTGGTATGTGGAGGGGGCCGTCACAATTTTTTAACGGGAAAATCAACCCCGTGATTCCCTTTGCAGTTCGAGGTGCAATCTGGTGCCAGGGAACGAGTAACTCGGGAGATGGACGAATCTATGCCGCGCGAATGGAAGCTTTGGTTGAGGGCTGGAGAGACGCGTGGGGCATGCCCGAGATGCCGTTTTATTTCACTCAAATGCAGTGCTATGGATCGCCGGATCCGAACACTGTGGGTTTCGCCGATATTCGCCAGGTGCAGCACAAGTTCTTTATGGAAAATCGGGACCATGTGGGGATGGTCGTTCAGTCTGACCTGAATTCTGCACGTCCTCAGGGCATCCACTATTTCAATAAGCTGCATCCGGGCATGCGAATGGCACGCTGGGCGTTGGCAAAGCAGTATGGACGCGACATCCCCTACACCGGCCCGATTTACGCAGGGTACGAAGTGAAAGGAAATCAGGTCATTGTCTCATTCGAGCAGGAGAGTCTGTTCGGTGGTCTGATGATCGGTAGCAAAGGCATGGCGAAAGATTACCGCGAAGAAGGTCAGTATGTTGAACCTGCGAAACCAGATCCGCAGGGGCACTTGAATCATTTTCGACTTTGCGGCAAGGACAAGGTTTGGCATGCCGCCGAGGCAGTGATCTCAGGCGACAACGTGGTGGTAACGTCCGCGGGTGTCCCGGAGCCGCTTGGTGTGCAATATGCGTATAACGCAGTTCCTGAAATGTCGAATCTCTACAACAAGGCCGGATTACCTGCGACTCCATTCGCAGTGGTTGATGGGAAGCTGATTTTTGAAGAGGACGATCTTGAAAAGGCTGCGGCACTCAAAGCACGTTATGCCCAGTACACCGATCCTGATTACCCGATTTTGCAGGTTGTCGAATACTTCAGGGATGGCGCGGTCATTCAACGTGATCGCCCCATTCCGGTTTGGGGGCACGCAAATCAGGGAGTGGAGGTGAAGGTCACGTTAGGCGACGTGACACGGGCTGCCGTGGCGAACGATTTGCAACAGTGGGCGGTTGAGTTTCCTGCACGTGAGGCATCTCGCACTCCAGTTTCACTGTCGGTGGTCTCGACGCACGGTCACAGCAAGATCGTGAACAATATCCTGGTGGGTGATGTCTGGTATCTGACGGGATCAACGTTGCTCAACGGAGAAATGGCCTTCAATTCACGTGCTCAGGGGGCGACTCCACCGAAGGAACTGCCTCTGGTTCGCGAATTCAGACGCAAGACCAGTGCAAGTACTTTCACGACCCCTAGAAAGCGTAAGTTTGAAACCGGAGGCGGTAAGTATCGTTCCTCATGGATGGGAACGGATCATTGGGAAGGTGATCGGGGTGTCACGATGTTCGCCTATCACTTTGCCAAGACGCTTGATCGAAAAGGGATACCGCAAGGGTTCATCACCATGTCTTCCGGACGTGGTGGGCGTTCCAGCCAAATGGCATCACCACTTTCCTGGACGTCGTTCGCAGGGGTGAAAGATGTGAAGAATCCATTTTTCAAAAAACGTTTGAATGAATTGTTCATGCAGTATCCCAGTACGGAGGTGGCACGCGAATCAGTCGCAGAGCATGTGCGGGACGTGAAAAAATTTGTCAGCACGATCACTGTCTTGAGTGGTCAGCAGAAGGATTGGTGGACTTCAACGCCGCTTTCCGCACCGCCGTTTCCCGAGGCGGGGAAAGGAAGCGAGGTTGCTGCTGATACGATCCCAACCTATGCCTACAATTGGTGTGTCAGCCCCATGACGCCAATGGCAGTCGCCGGCGTGATCTGGGTTCCATCGGAAAGTAATATTGGGTACGACCCCGCCGAGTACGCAGCTGAACTGGAAATCTATGCACGCAGCCTCAATGCCACCTATGGTCAAAATGATGTGCAGTTCATCTACGCTCAACCTGCTGAATCACTGCTTGAAAATATCACGGTTCCAAACATCCCTGCAGCACGGAAGTTCACATTCGAAAGTTGGCCAAAGAGCATGAAGCAGACAGCCGTCGAAATGGCGAAACTTGCAGAGTGATACCGGCATTCATTTTCAACTCGCAACTTTGTCGTCTGACGCGGTGAATGGCAATCAAGGATCCTCGGTGACCCGCAGTGTGTCAACGCAAATGACATGGTTGGCATCTTTGGGGTCAATCAGGAATCGTGTCGGTTCGCCCCGGGAGAGGAGATTCTTTGCGAAGTCAACTTCGAAGCCGTAGGCGTTGAATTTTGTATCATGGGTCGTGCCATCCAGTTCGTATTGAACGAAGATGTGGAATTTGTGCTGCCCATTCACGCTGGAAGTTGTGCTCTTGATGTCACGAATTGAGCCTGTCGCGACCCGTCCCGCGCACAAGGTTCTGGAAGTTCTTAGGTGAAAGCGAAGACTTGCAAGCAGTAGCGATAAACCAATGGTTGGAACGGTGGCTGTAAAGGTAACAGCCACCAGTTTGCTGTTGTCTTTCATCGTCAGCAGTAGCACAGTACCCACGACAATCCCGAAGATGAGAAAGCCCAATCCTACGAAAAGGAACTTGAATTGATCGCTATAGAGTTGTCTGGTCAGCGCAGGTGGGGGTTGCCGAGGGGGCGTTGAGTGAAGGTATGCTTCAAGATCTGCCCGTTTGATTGCGAGTCTTTTTAATTGTTCTTCGAGCATCATTCCCGCGATGCCACCAAGCTGATTGGTTGACCGATTCAATTCTTCCAGGGTTGCTTGCCGTCGAATCTCGGGTTGCCGGTCCAAACGCTCCTCTGCTTCCTGCAGCAATGTCAGAACTTGGAGTCCCTGTGCCGTAAAGTTTTCTCGTTCGCGTTCTTTGTAGATTTTGTTCTGGTGGCACAAAATAAGACAACTTTCAGTGCCACGGATGGTCCATTCTGTCGCTTCTTCAAAAAAATCACGTACGTGTTTGGTAAAGAACGCACGAATCGCGATTTCTGTTGGACCTGAGAGTAAGTAATTGGTTTGGAATTTGGGTGAGTCTCGAAATTCGAGAGGCCGTGGGCCTAGCAGTTGAGTCAAGACGTTGAAGAAATTACCGCTGGAACGTGATTGCAGAATGAAATCAGGTACTTTTAGGTGCGAGTCCCTGAGTACCAAAACGGTTTGTTTGTAATGGCGTTGGTTCTCGTCCAATTTCCAGTAAGACATGTTGGCGACCGCTATTTGAGTGTCGCCCCTCTGTTGGCTGGTGACATCACTTATAGTCACGTCCTCGCGAAACAAGAGCGACAATTCTTCGGAAAGCGTCCGGTCTGTAGTATCCATCATGGCTCTCGTGTTTTGGGCAACTGCAGTCTGGATGCTAATGTAGCGGGGATGCATTGATGATGGGGCATCATCTCTTCGGTTCCTAAGTTAAAGGCTCAGGACGACGACCGCTGGGTGCTCATGAACTTGAACGTTATCGGGGTTCAACGATGCTGTAGAACCCGATGAGCATTTCGTCAGTCGTCTGGTCGCCCCATTGAATCTCAAGTGTGGAATCCGGATTGGCGGGGTTTCTGGAGGAATTGTCATACCAAGCTGTGCACCGAATACGGGTTCCTGGCGGCAGAGGCAACGGTTTTTCGAGCAAATAACGCAGCTGCCAGTTGAAGTCGTACTTGGGAACGTCCAGCAATATTTCGCGGCGACCCTTGGGAAAAAACGCTTCATAGCGGAAGGCCTTTCCTCGCAAGTGCATGTGGGGTGACAGGCTCAGGAGTTCAACAGGACGGTCGATTTTCAATTCAGCAACCTCGTGATGGTCATGAGTATTGGGCGGGATTGTGATCCCGACGTTTGCAATCGCACCACCACGGACAACCGAAGTCACTTGGCGGGGGTTAGCGAAGACAATTCCCAGTGAAGTCCGATCACGCTGCTGGGTTCCATTGGGGGTGTAATGCATCTGAAACAGAAACTTTGCTCCAGCCGGTACGTGAATTCCCATCCCAGCTGGAAGCTTTGTTGACTGCATCCCCGGTGCGTAGTTGATCAACACACCACAGTTCCCGACTCCGGGTGAAGTATTTCCGGGCATAACAAGGGAGACCAGTGCGTGGTGCACCACGGAATAGTTTCCAGGCTTGACTTGAACCGCCTGCAGAAATTTGTCTTCCTGAAATTCCGGATCTACAAGAAAGTATTCATAGTCAACTTGCCCCTGGGCCGGGATCGTGTGGGGATGATCACTTATGAAGAATACCTCGTCTGGTTCAGGGATTTCCCAGTTGCTTTTCGCAGATTTGTTTTGCTCGATCTGTATGTCTGCGACAACATCCAATGAACCCGGAGGACAACCACGCTCGATCCAGCCGAGCAGAGTTGCTTTTTCCGCGGCACTCAATCTGGCGTTGTTCTTGAAGTTGCCGTGATTGGGGTTGGCAAACCACGGGGGCATTCGCTCGCCTTCGACAACTTCTCGAATCATCGGTGCCCAGCCGGCAACTTCGTCATAATGCAGTAATGCAAATGGTGCGATATTGTCTTGTTTGTGGCAGTTGACACAGTGCTTTCTCAACAGCGGAATGATGTGTTCATGGAATGTCAGGTCAGCAGTCGGCACAGGAATCTCGAGTCTACCGATGTGACATCCGACGGATTCGGCGATCGGTATTGAGACCTTGTTTCCAGCGAGGGTTTCGTCGATTGCGATTTTCAAGTCCGATCGTTGGGGTTTGGCTTTTTTAATGCCAATTGCGTATTGATCGTCAATGCGTCCCCAGTAAACAACTCGTTGCTCATGGTCCAGCAAGAAAACTTCGGGTGTGCGAACTGCCTTCAATTGATCAGCAACCCGGTGCCTCGTGTCTTTAAAAACCGGGAATGTGAGAGCGTGTTGATGCACAAAATCCGTTACGTCCTGTTGGGAGTCTTGAGCGTTGGAGCAGAATCCAATCACGGTTAGCCCATGGTTACGGTATTGCTGTGCGAGTGTTTCCAATCGTGCACTGTAAAGTTTTGCCAGCGGACATTCGGTACCCAGAAAGGCAATCACGGTGAGGCGTTTGCCGCGAATACGGGTGAAGGAAAAGTCGCGCCCGTGAGGTTCAGCCACGTGAAGTTTTGAAATGGTCTGGCCGATGACAGACGTCCCCACCGATTTGATTGCAACTTTGGCTACGTGGTTTGCATCCAGCCGCGGTTCGGACGCGGGGCTGGTGTGTTCCTCGGGCCAACTGGGTGTCAGGCCGAAAAGAGTAAGGACGCCCAGTGAAGAGACAATGCACGAGATGGTGTTGCGTGGGGGCAGCATTTTACTTTTTGCACTTGGGTGATGTTTTTTCATAGTTGGGTTGATAGGGTGCTGACGGGTCGCAACCATAAGCTGCTGACCACCCGTTGCGATACCGACCGTTACCGGGACAGATTCGCTTCCGCTCAGGAAGCGAGTCTGTGCTGACTGGCAGGGCAGAAGGTCACCACGTCGATACTGTGTTTCGGCACTTACTTCACAAAGACACCTTTCTTGTTGAAGAATCGCAGCCGTTCGTTCACTGAGACCAGGATGCCGTCACGGTAGGCTCCGAGAATCGTGGTCGGGTCCGTTGCTTGTGTGGTTGGCAGTTTGTTGCACAGATCATTCAAAGAGATCGATTTTTTCAACTTCCCTGTGACTGCGTTGAAGGTGCTCAGAGTTTCGTACTGCATTCCGTAGGATGTGGAGCGGTTGACGACAAAGAGAGTACCGTCTGAGTGAAAAATGTCGGTAGGCAGCATTTTGGTAGCGGTGTGGATATCCCGAATTCGCCGATCGGTTTGGAGGTCCACGACGGCAACACCACTTGTGTTGGGGCGAACGACGTAGAGACGATTGCCTGCGCGGGCGTGTTGGATTCTGGTGGTTGCACCGGTCACAGTACGGCTGGCCAAACCTTTAGGCATCAGGTTGATTTTTCGAAGTGTGGTCCCATCGGACATGTCCATGATTGCGACGTTTGTTCCGTTGTTGAGAAACACCTTGTGATCGCCAACGATGACGGCCCCGCATTTTCCTTGAGTATGTGGGTGCGCTCTTAAGAGTTTTCCCGTCTTTAAGCTGATCTCGCAAATCTCCGTTTTGGTCGCAACACACACACGATCCCCCAAGACATCGATATGGGGCAAGAGCTTCCGACCAAAGCGACCATACTCCCGGATTGTACCCCACATCATATTTTTGGAGATGAGGGACCCTTCTGGATTGATTGCGATGAGCAGTTCGCCTTGCGCGATCGAGCCTTCAAACTCGGCTTCCGCGACGAGGTAGGGGCGGAAACCGCCGTAGTCGCCACAAGCTCTTGCGAGCGCTGGCATGGCAAGGACGCTCAACATGGCTGCGAACAGTTGGTGGGGAAGTTTCGTTTTCATGGGTTCTCTCCGGTTTTGTTGTGAATACGGTGCCCAGTGGGCGGCTAATCACTTGAACGGAGACGCGTCCCGCGAAAAAATCAAAAACTTGAAATCGAACGTGGATGTTCGTCAATGGCAGCGAATTAACTTGTAAACTGCACCAAGACGTTCATTCACGGGCGGCTGCCGTGAGACCATCTGTGAGGTCGGGCATCTCTAGGCTCAGCAGAGGTAGGGATGAATGGAATGCATCACGAAACTACCGGGAAAATAAGTGCTTTCGTGTATTGAACAGCACAATCCGCGAACATTGCCCTCAATCTTCGCTGCTGCAACCGTCCACGCATTTTGCCGACACCGTCATCGTTCGCCTGAGGTGAATTCAAGTTGAGCCGCTTTCAACACGCTTCCCACCGGCTGCCCGATGTGGTTGAGCTGGACTTGGAGCTAACGGTTCGCTGGGATATCGCGGGCAATGCGAAGACCAACGCCATTTGAGACGCCATACTGCATTCCAAGAGGATTTCGGCTTGAGGACCGCAGTTGTGCAGGACGGTTGCTCACACCACCACCTCGGAATACGCGTTGATCACCCTCCGTGGAACCTGGGGGATTCACCGCTTCCGATTTAAGGTAGTATTCCTCGTCAAATCGGTCCCAACACCACTCAGGTACATTGCCCAGCATGTCGTGCAGACCAAATGGATTTGGTTCCTTTTGACCCACCGCCTGGGTTTGACCATTTGAATTATCCGAGTGCCAAGCAAAGTCACTGATGTTGTCGGCGGAATCACCAAAGTACCACGGTGTTTGGGTGCCTGCTCTGCACGCGTACTCCCACTCAGCTTCGGTCGGAAGCCGGAAACCGTCACTACCCCGTTGAATCGAAACCGTTTCATCTGGGCCGTGTATTTCGTAGTAAGGCTGCAAGCCTTGCAGGATGCTCAATTGGTTGCAGAAACGAATGGCCTCGAACCACGTGATGCCCGAGATTGGGATCGCACCTGAAGGTCGTTCTGTCTGATCAACGAG
>NZGD01000105.1 GCA_002690925.1 Rhodopirellula sp. | reverse complement strand
TTCATCTGATTGGTGTTCCGATCACTGATGAGGGGCTGAAGAAAATAGCAGCCATGCCTTATCTGGAATCATTGTACCTGGATGACTCAGCGGTCACTGAAGCAGGCTGGGCATGGTTATTTCATGAATATCCTCATTTGCACGTCCACATCGATCAGTATCATCACGATCGTGATCCCAAAGCACACGACCATCGCAATTGATGAATCGGGAAGTGAGCCAGGCTGCTTGATGAATCCAAGGCTTGTTTTGTAAAACGCTCACGCATTTCTGAATGCTCAGCGATCAAGCGGAGGGTTACTGCCTAGTATTGTCGAACCGCTACTGAACGGGTTGCTCTCGATCGGTTAGAATTTGCCGACACAGGTTGCTGCCAGCCTGTGCACAGCTGATGAAGTTGCAGCTGATCTTAAACTGGCAATCCGTAAAAAAATGTGAGTCAGGATTATGCCGTCGGTATTAGCGATTGCCGCCCACCCGGATGATATCGAGTTTCTTTTCGCCGGTACGATGTTGCAACTCGCAAGACGCGGTTGGGACATTCACTACATGAACTTGTGCGATGGTTCACGTGGCAGTACGACCATGGGGCAGCAGGAGTGTGCAGAAATCCGACTTGCAGAAGCAAAAATGGCTTGTGAAGTTCTTGGAGCAGAGTTTTATCCGCCAATCTATGCAGATATGGAAGCGTGTTATACGACCGATAATTTAAAAAAGGTGACCGCGGTAGTCCGTCAAGCTAAACCGAGTATTGTCCTAGCTCATGCGCCCAGCGATTACATGGAAGACCACGAGATCGCTTGCCGCTTGGCCGTGAGTGCCGCATTTTCCCATGGGATGCCAAATCTGGTTAGTGAACCTCCGGTCGATGTGTTCATGGACCCTGTAACCGTCTACCACGCCCAGCCCATCGGAAATCGTGTTCCCACGGGGGAGTTGGTGCATCCTCACTTTTATGTTGATATTACTGAAGTAATTGATGAAAAAGTGGAGGCGTTAGCTTGTCACGCAAGTCAGAAGCAATGGCTTGACGAGAGTCAGGGGCAAGATAGCTACTTGCAGACGATGCGTGATATGAGTCAAGAGGTAGGCGGCATGAGTGGGAAATACGCATATGCTGAAGGGTGGCGTCGTCGTCTTCATTGGGGTTTTTGTGGGCCGGACGATGATCCACTTCGGCTTGCGTTAGCAGATCTGAGTCACACTCCTGACTAATCATACTGGTGCGGATGAATCAGAGTGGCATCGCCTGAAAAGACCTGATCTAAAAAGTCAAGGCATCATGCTGACTGTATGGTCCGTTTGGGCGGCCAGTTTTTCTGAGCCGCATCTTCCTGGGTTTGAATCTGTGGCCAAGACGCATCCAGTGTCAAACCCAGAGCCTCAAACTTTAGAGACAAGTGGTGAGTGAGGCGTTTCGAGATAAATGTGTGTCGTGTGCTGGGGTATTCCTGACAGATCCGTTTGAGTGCTTATCAGTCCCAGCAGAGTGAGTCGGAAAGTTGATTCAGGTTGCGGGGTTCCCCCGCAGTGACGACCAGCATGTCTTCGACTCGAACGCCACCAACTTTGCGTCCATAGAGGCCCGGTTCGATGGTGAAGACCTCGTCTTCAAGGATTTCGCCTCCACCGTGATCCAACAGGATCGGTTCATGCACGTCCAGTCCGATACCGTGGCCTGTCCCATGTTGAATACTGGGGTGATCGGTAATGGTCCCTCGTGAGCAGGGATAGCCGTGTGCGATCAGGGCATTTTCTGCGGCTTTGTGAACGGCATCAGCTGTGTTGCCCAATGTCAAAGCTGCAGCAGAGGCCGCTTTGGCTTCCAGAACAGCCGCGTGCATGGCTTTGACCATGTCGGAAGGTTGTCCGTGCACGACGGTTCGTGTGCAGTCACCCCAGTAGCGGGATGAATCGTCGCGGGGAAACAGGTCAACAATGACAGGTTGCTCGGTATAAAGTGGGCCATCGCCGGCATGGTGGCAATCGGCGACGTGAGGCGCGGTAGCGACAATCGCGCCGTGTCCCATGCTGAATCCACGTTTCATGAATTCGATTGCTGCTGTGGCGCGAACACTTTGACTTGTGAGTTGTTCTCCCTTATATCGAAGGGAGCCATCAGCAGAGGCGTCAGCCCGTGCGATCATTTCACACATCATCCGCATGACTTCTTCGGTGACCTTCTGAGCGGCCGCCAAGGCGTCCAATTCCTGATGCGTTTTCTGGCGCCGATCAAGTACTCCGAGTTCGTCATCGTACAGCACATTGATTTCAGCTTGAATCAGATGCCAAGCGAAAATGTAGGGTAACGAACGATCAGCATAGACTTCTTCAACCTTGGCAGATCTGAGCAGCTGTGCGGCTGCTTCGGCTGTGGCTGTTTCGCGATCCGCACTAAGGCCCGCCGAGGGTGGGTGCTCGGCTGGGCAGGTCACCTCGTCTGCGTGGCTGTATTGTCGGACTCGGTCCATTTCGAGGTCGCGGACAAGAGCGATCCGCTTGTTGTCCAGTTCGATCCAAGCAGCGGGATCTCCCAGCGGGACACCGATTCGTTTGAACAGAGAAGCATTCTTATCTGCCGAACCAGCCATGATTCGGGCGCTAGTAGGAGCATGTCTCATTTTCGGCTTTCGCTGGAGATCCTGTCAAAATTCCGTGATCATATCGTCAGTTAGTGGCCACAAATTTTCAAGCCGCCGGATAGATCCACGCGAACAGCATTGTAAAGAAAAGGGCAGAAAATCCCATCGCGATGCTCATCGGCGAGATCACACGCAGTCCCTCAGATTCGGTCATGCCGCTCATTTTCGTGATGACCCAGAAAGCACTGTCTGTCATCCATGAAATCGGTTTGCTACCCGCACCAATCGCCATTGCGATATACACCGGATGGAAGGGCAGTGATTCGGCACTGGCAAAACCTTGCAGAATTCCCGCCGCAGTGATCATCGCGACGGTTGCCGATCCCTGCAGTGTGCGAACGGCAGCGGTTACCACAAATGCCAATGGCAGCAACAGCAAACCAGGCACCGCCCCTGTCAGCGATTCTACGGCCGGGCCGATGCCGGCTTGTTTTAGCATCACGCCAAAGGCACCTCCTGCAGCGGTGATCAAAATGATGTTGCCAGCGGATGCTAACGAGCGTGTGACCAGCGTGCCGCGTTGTTCTTCAGGACAGAACTTTCGCAGGGAGAGAGCCAGCACCACACCGATTCCCAATGCGATATTTTTATTGCCCATACCACGCAGGATGTCCGTCCACACGGCTGATTCGATGCCGGCAACATTCTGCTTGACTAGATAATCCGTCAATGAGCCTACTGCAATCAAAATGACCGGGATCGTGATCGGTAGCAGAGCGCGGATCAGCGGCGGTGAGTCGTCTGACGGGGAGGACGGGTTTTTCGAAGCAGGATCACCATGTGTTGGCGACTCACTGGATGATTCGGAAGCGTCAATTGGGTTTGATGCTGTTGCGTCCTCAGTTCCCTCAAACCGCAAGGGTACCTCGACACAGCGATTGATCACTCGCGCAACAAAAAGTGAGACGATGCTGCTGCAGGCACCAATCACGAGGCCTGCCATCATCATGTTCGCAATGCTGACATCTTCGAATTGCTCTGCCACCAACAACGGGCCGGGGGTGGGTGGAACCAGCGAGTGGGCAATGGAGCCTCCTGCCAGAATTGCAAGGATGAACAGAACGTAGTTTTTGCCAATACGTTCCCGAAGTGAACGGGCCAAAGGCACCATGAGATAGAAGACGGTGTCGAAAAAGACCGGGATTCCAAGCAGGAATGAACTGGCGGCCAACGCTTCGGGGGCACGTTTTGGTCCCGTGAGTTTCAGCAGGCGGTCGACGATCACCGAAGCAGCCTTCGATTCGAGCAGGCACTGGCCGATGATACTGGCTAACGCGATCAGGATGCCAATTTTGCCAACTGTGTGGCCAAACGCCACGGTCAGGCGGGTGGGAGCGGTGATCAACGCTGAATTCGATAGCAGTTTTTCGGCTTCTGCGACCGTCATCTTTTCTTTAGCAACCTCCCCGTCTGTGTAAGTCTTGACCGCTTGGTTGCCCGTTAAAGCCGCCACAAGCAACCCCGCCAGCAGCAGGGTCAGGAATGCATGTAGACGGAACACTAGAATACTGACGAGGACGAGGGCCACCGCCAGCAGAACAAGGGTCCAGATATTCATTAATGCAGTTCCTGGTTGCAATCTCTTGACGGAAAACCCGTCTGGGGGTGTGGGTTACGTAATTTGAGCTTCTGTATATGGGTATCTTCCCACAACGCGGTTATGCATTACGCTACCATCTGCGGCGGGCGTGCGGTTGGAGTCACCATCCGGCGGTCCGTCCCACGCAATCGTTCTAAACGTCTTTTTCCGACTCCTGACGACGAGTTCGGTGCAGGGAAAGGGTCTCCGGACGTACCGGATCGTTGTTTGTAAGGTTTTTTTACGGTTGCATGGTAGTGGATTCATACCCCGTGAGCACCCTGAGATGAGCGCGCAAGCGACTGCCGAGAACAATTTTTTTATTCGCCATGAGTTTCTCATACGGCGAGTCCATTCCCTGCTGGGCATTGTGCCGCTGGGGTTGTACATGACCGTGCACCTCGCGACCAACGCGAGTCTGCTCAACGGAACTCAAACATTTCAGCGGGCAGTGTTTCTGATTCACAGTCCTGGGAAATTGCTGCCGCTGATCGAGTGGGGGCTGATTTTCACGCCCTTGATTTTTCATGCTGTGATCGGTATCTGGATCGCCAAGTCGGGGAAATCCAACAGCAGCCAGTACCAGTTTCGAAGCAATAAACGTTACACCTGGCAACGGTGGACTGGATTCATCGCTTTGGTTTATCTGTTTTTTCACATCCTGCATCTGCATGGTTGGTTTCATGTTTCCGCATGGGAGGCAATCATCAGGCCTCTCGGGTTTGGTATGTTTCGACCCTTCAATGCCGCAAGTTCGCTTGTAAGGGCGATGCAGGAGTGGGGGTATGTTTGGCCGGCATTTTATCTGGTGGGTATGTTGGCGTGCGTCTACCATTTAGCAAACGGTTTGTGGACATCAGGCATCACCTGGGGACTTTGGATTTCGCCGACTGCCCAAGCTCGAGCCTCGAAACTTTGCACGGTGATTGGTTGTGGGCTCGCCGTTCTCGGCATCAGTGCGTGGTGGGCGGCTGTTTCTCCTAGCCAACAGACCACGGTTGACATGGAGGGGATAGAAAATCGGATGTATGAAGCAGCGGTCGAATCAGGGATGGTTACCCCTAATGTGGAGAAGCGCTCGGAACCGACCGATGAAACAGCGGAAGTTGCTGCTAACGGGCGACTCGGGGCTGAGTGATTTGAAGTAGCACGGCTTTTTCGGAAGCCTAAGTACAGAGATAGAAACAACAGCGACAACAACGGTAAGAGTTATGGCACAGCATCGAGTGGTAGTCATTGGTGGTGGTTTGGCTGGTCTCTCTTCGACGATGAAGCTCGCCGAACTGGGAGTTCACGTTGATTTGCTCAGTTTGACCCCCGTCAAACGCTCGCACAGCGTTTGTGCTCAGGGCGGGATCAACAGCTGCAATGATCAAACACGCCAGCTGGGCGATGACGAGTGGAAGCACTTTGACGATACCGTGTACGGAGGTGACTTCCTGAACCACCAACCTCCAGTCAAAGAGATGGCCTACTGGGCCCCGAAAGTGATTGACCTGATGGATCGCCTGGGTGTGCCATTCAATCGCACCGGCGAAGGGTTTATCGATCGGAGACGCTTCGGTGGAACGCTCTACAAGCGGACCGCATTCGCGGGTGCCACGACTGGTCAACAATTGTTGTACGCCTTAGATGAGCAGGTTCGCAGGCAGGAAAGTCAAGGCCGTGTTAATAAGTATGAGTTCTGGGATTTCCTGGGACCCATGCTGGATGAGTCAGGCCGATGTCGAGGTGTGGTCGCACAGGACATGGTTTCGATGGAAATGCGGGCATTCCCTGCTGACGCCGTTGTTGTTGCTACGGGAGGCTGCGGTCTCGTCTACGGACGAAGCACGATGAGCGTTTTTTGCACCGGCAGTGCCTCAAGCCGATGTTTTCAAGCTGGAGCAAAATACGGCAACGGAGAATTTATTCAAGTTCATCCCACCGCGATTCCCGGCAGTGACAAGCTGCGCTTGATGAGTGAGTCGGCACGAGGGGAGGGCGGTCGAGTTTGGGTACCGAAAAAACCCCAAGATATGCGGACACCCCGAGATATTCCGGAGGGGGAACGTTACTACTTCTTGGAAGAGCGTTACCCCGAGTACGGGAACTTGGTACCACGCGATATCGCGACCCGCGAGATTTTTGACATTTGTGTCAACGATGGATTGAGTATCGAGCAGGATCGCATGAGCGTTTACTTGGACTTGACTCACATACCCAAGGCGGAATTGGATCGAAAACTAGGTGGAATTCTTGAGATTTATGAGAAGTTTCAAGGCGTTGATCCGCGTCTCGAGCCGATGCGTATTTTCCCGGCTGTCCACTACAGTATGGGCGGCTTGTGGGCTGATTATGCGAAAAACGCGGATGGCGGCTTGTTGGCGGGAGCACCGCAGAACCACATGACGAGTATCGAGGGGCTGTATGCCATCGGTGAGTGCGACTATCACTACCATGGCGCCAATCGATTGGGAGCCAATTCGCTGCTTTCATGTATCTTCACCGGGCTCTTTACTGGGGCTTCGATCCTGAACTTTGCAAAGGATCAGTCTTCCGGTCATGCTGATGTTCCAAGCTCGCTGAAGGATTCCGCGATCAAGACTCAACAGGATCGGCACAAGCAACTGCTGAACGGTGATTCCAACAACGACGAGAACCCCTACCTGATTCATCAGGAATTAGGAGACGTCATGACACGTGTGGCGACCGTGGTTCGCCGCAATGACCAACTGACCGAGGCGATTGGAAAGGTCAATGATTTGCACGAGCGGGCGATGCGTGTAAGTCTCTCCGACACGGGCAACTGGTCGAATCAGAACGTAATTTTTGCTAAATCAGTGCAGGATATGTTTCCGATTGCAAAGACAATTTTGCAGGGAGCTTTGCAGCGTGACGAATGCCGGGGTGCCCACTACAAGCCGGACTTTGAGAAGCCCTCACTGACTAGCGAAGACCCAGTCGAAAGGCGTCAGCAGGCGGAAAAATGGTGCGACGATTTCGAAGAGAATAATCGTAAATACCTGAAAAGCACCGTGGCGAGCTGGACAACAGGGCAAGCGATGCCGAGCTTGGCTTACGAAGAGGTCGATACCTCCTTGATACCCCCGCGTCCAAGATTGTATGGCTTGGTGGGTGCTGAAGTCATTGAGCAGGTTTGGGGTGAAAGAGCGGCTGCGAAGAGTGGGAATGAAGCTGTCGCTGCAGGTTGACGCTGCAAAAAGGTTTGCAAAGGTGAGCCAAACAAATAACGGTGCGGATGAAGCAGTAACCTCCGCGAACGGCATGTTTTGCCGGCTTTAAAATTGCTGTAACGAAATGATTAGATTCACTACCAGATTAAGCAGGATCGAAGGATGATTGCCCTCGAACCAGGTCAGAAACGCCCGGAATTCATCAATGTTCGTGTTCGTCGTCAGGATGGGCCCGGTAAGGAATCTTATTGGGAACACCATAAGCTGGCTTACGAACCCGAATTAAATGTGATCTCGCTGCTGCAGCGGATTGCTGCTCAGGCGAGGACCACCGACAATAAAAAGGTCTCGCCGGTATCTTGGGATTGTGGCTGCCTCGAAGAGGTTTGTGGTTCCTGTACGATGCAGATCAATGGCCGCGTGAGACAGAGTTGCAGCGCACTCGTAGATCGCCTGCTGGCAGACAATCCCGATGAGATTGTGCTTGAGCCGATGAGTAAGTTTCCTGTGGTTCGAGATCTTGTCGTGGATCGGCAACGGCTGTTTCGTGGGCTTGAACGGGTGAAGGCTTGGGTTCCCGTGGATAGCTATTACAACATGGGCTCCGGCGAGCGGCAGTTGCGAGCAACGCAAGAGCAGAATTATCCCTTAAGTCAATGCATGAGCTGCGGTTGCTGTGCCGATGCTTGTCCTCAATACCAAAAGGTAGAGGTGGCGAAGGAGCCTGGTGAGTCGGCCGAGGCATTTGAAGAGAGAAAGCTGGAGGCATACGACGAAGCTTTTGTCGGCCCGCACGCGATATCCCAAGCGATGCTGTTTAACAATCATCCCACAGGCAAGGCGCTCGCATCTGAGCGGATGGACGCCATGATGGGACCCGGGGGTATCCAAGCTTGTGGGAACGCACAGAACTGCGTTGCAGTCTGTCCGAAGGAAATTCCGCTCACCACGTCGATCGCGCGGGCCGGCCGTGCTGCGACTGTTCACATGGTCAAGAAGTGGTTTGAGAAGTAGGTCACAGGTCATTTCGGAATGACTGATGCAATGAGGCGTCATGATCACCTGATTTCGGGTACCTGTCGGGTTAGCGCGGAACAGCGGTGGTCTGCCTCTGCCACCAGAGATACATGCCGTGGCGCGTACTCACTCTGGGGGGACTTTGTCATTCAGGGGGTGCCTTGGTCGCGGCGCACCGACTAGGGCAATTCAGGTTGCAACGTCGAAAGTTGCGTACACAGCCTGATGCTGTCGGGTTCAGTTTACGGAACTGAGTGTCTGAGTCCCGTGAATCATAAGCTTCTTGTGATCTCGAACGACTCGCATGAACTCGTCTTCGTGGACTGGTTTACTGATAAGATCGTGAACCTTCAGCTGACTACAGCGTTCCAGCAGTTTTGGGTCGTTGGAAGCTGTAAGCACGACGGTTGTTGGTCGGTTGCCCGGATCCCAATGGGACAACGCTTCCAGTACATCGAGTCCGCATCCATCGGGGAGCATCATATCGAGCAACAGCAAGTCAGGTTTGGGAGCTCTCGCAAAAATTCCTTCCTGATTCAGGAATTGAATTGCTTCATGAATGGTTCTGACCAACGTCAGACGATGATAAACCTGGCTGCGGCGGACTGCAAAGATAGTGACGCGAGCATCTGTCAGTCCATCTTCGACCAACAGGATCTCCATGGGTTTTGTTTTGGAGTCTCCAATCATTTCAAACACTCTTCGCTTTTATTCACCGCTTGTAACTGGTTCTTAACCGAAAAAATCAGTCTTTCCGGCCTGCTGGTCATTCCACACCTAGCGTAAATCAAATGATTGATCGATCAAATCATTTTCGGCCTGTTCATGGTGGCGCAGTTGTCGAAGGAATTGACTGGTGTCATTCATGAGACCGCGCAACTGTTTCGATTCAACGCCGCGATATTGTAACTCTTCGGCTGCTTCGGCAAGTTCCGTGATTGCACCGTAGAGTACGTTGTGCTCGGACCTTGTGCTTTGTGCTGCCTCGTTCAAGTCGCATAAGTGCGATTCGGGTACCTCTGCGTACCCATAGGACTCTTCCAACGCGAATTGCAGCGCCAGTTCTACTCGGAGTGTGTTGAGTACTTTGGTTAATTGGCACGAGATTTGTGAAATATTCTCGTTGCTGCTACAGATATGATGTAGGCGCTGCATCGCATTGGCGAGATGGGGATTCCCATCCTTGATCTCCTGCATGAACGCAGAGTTAACAACCAACACCTTGGTCGACGTTGCCGTAGTGACCGTCATCATCGCCTCCGTGAAGTAGTGAATAGCGAGGCTGCTCGTCTGACGATCAGGGTAGCGTTTGCTGGATGTGCAAGTCAAGCAAATCCAGTCTAAATCCCGTGAACATACATTTTATCACCATCGGTGTGTTGACCTGTGAGCGGCAGGGAGTTTGGTTAACGCCGGAAAAAGCCATATTTGAAGATGCAACGGAGTGCGCTCAGACCATCTTTCCAGCCGATCTTTTTTCCCTCGTCATACCAACGATGCCGATAACGAATGGGACGTTCGGTAAAGATGAGACCATTTCGGACCCAGCGGGCTGTCAACTCGATTTCGATTCCGAATCGCTGCTCGTGAAGTTGGTCGACAATTGCTTCAAAATTCTCGCGCTTTGACATTTTGTAACAGGTTTCCACATCGCTCAAACGCAGCCCAATCCCAATGCTTGCCAGCAAGCTGATGCCATGATTGACCGTTTGATGCCACCAAGGTGAAAGTTGGCGATCACAGTGTCCATATCGCGTCCCGTAAGCGACATCTGCTTCGCCAGCGAGAATGGGTTGTAGGAGAAAACGAAAGTCGTTGGGGTCATATTCCTGATCGGCGTCTTGGATAACAACGATTTGTCCTGTTGCCATACCGATTCCTGTTCGGATCGCCGCACCCTTGCCACGATTCTCTGGGTGATGGCATATCCTGACCCCAGCAGTCGACACGTATTCATCAAGTGCTTCGGAGGTTCCGTCTGTGCTTCCGTCATCCACCATAATGATTTCCATCGGGATTCCGGTTTGTTGGAGACGCTCAACAACCCCACTCACAGTCCCATTTTCATTATAGATCGGGACAATCACGCTCAGGATGAAGTCATCAGGCAGCGAGAAAATTGACAACTGCCGGCAAACGGATTTCCCTAATTGGGATTCCATTTCCTTGACATACTCACTGGACCAAAGACGTCGCGGATTATCTGCTGCGGAGTCGTCGTTACGAGATCGATCGTCGGTCAAAGTGGGGTCGCTAGCGGTAAGAGATCATTGGGGGCACAGCACGGTGCGAAGCCACTGTCAACTAGAGCGCGGCGGTTCGTTGCTGATTAAAAAACTCTTCTAAAAACTTTACACCATGTCATCCAGTTTTTCATTGGCTTTCGGAGGTGCGTTCAAACAAAAACAATTTCCTTGTGTACTTTGTTGTTGACAACGCGTTCTGACACCGCCAAATTTTGGGCCTAGTGTTTGAGTGTTCGACGACTTGTGGTGTCAGGCTGCAATCGAGTTCGACACGAATAATTCTTTCTTTTCTAGGTGTAATGTTCTCATGCGTATTCCGATGAATAACGTTTTCGTAATGGCACGCGGAATTTCGCTGACTGCACTCGGTCCGAGTAGCGCCTGACCTCAGATATGTCTTGATGGCAGACTAACACCATCGTACCCCGCGTGCATGCAGATCATGATTTTGAACTCGGCGCACGCTACCAAACCATCGAGCTGATTAAATGAATTAGTGGCTCATTGGAGTATCACACCGGATGTGATCACTCGTATCGGGAGTTGGCACTGACGGACCGAGCCAGCGAAGGCTTCACTGAATTCGCGAACACGGACG
>NZGD01000104.1 GCA_002690925.1 Rhodopirellula sp. | reverse complement strand
CCCGCCGTTGTTTTCCCCGGTGCCCAGCCAGACCGTGGTGTGCGTCGATGGATCGATCGAAATACAGCCCATGCTGTAAGACGGTTTGTTGTCAAAAATGGGCTCAAATGTTGTTCCAGCGTTGGTCGTTTTCCAAAGACCACCAGACGCAACAGCAACGTACCAGGTATTCGGCTGGACAGGATCGATTGCCACATCACCGATCCGACCAGACATGAAAGCCGGGCCAACGCTGCGAAATTTCAGTGCACCAGTGATGAGCTTGGCTCGTGAACTAGTATCAGTCTTCATCTCCTTGTCATTCACCGTCTGAGCCGACAGTATTCCTGTATCGCACAGACTGCTAGCGCAAACGAAAGGGATGATCAAGTAAGCGGTCAAGCGACAAATGAGCATGACGGTATCTCGTACAAGTAGAATTTCGGGCGGGATGATAGCTTGACTATGGTGGGATCAGTGAACAACCAATAGTTTATGAAAAAGTCAAAACTTCGCCATCTTCAAGACGATCAAACTGCAAAATTGGGTTGTGCCAAGTCAGCCGTGGTTCATAACGGGCAGCTTCCCATCCTCTCACTTTGCTGTGACACCGGCTCAACTGTCGTAACAGCTCTACTCAGACCCCAAACAGCATCCCACGTTCGTCTTCATCCCCCAAAATATGCTCGGTAAACAACCACCCTTTTACCTGAAACCCCAGACAACTCACAGCATCCACCATGAAACTATCTCGTTTAAATCGACTCGTTCATCGCTGGGGATCGATCCTGATTGCCCTGCCGGCTCTGTGTGTGTTGTTGACAGGCATCGTGCTGCAGCTAAAAAAACAGTCGTCCTGGATTCAACCCATCACCCAGCGGGGCATCGAGCAATCGCCGACGCTCTCCTTCGCAGAAATCCTGGATATCGCCAAGTCTGCCCGACAGGCTGAGATCCAGTCATGGGACGACATTGACCGTCTGGATGTTCGACCGGGAAAAGGAATCGTGAAAGTCCGTGCCAAGAATCGCTGGGAAGTGCAACTGGACACGGCTACCGGGGATATTTTGCAAGTGGCTTTTCGGCGATCGGATCTGATCGAAAGCCTGCACGATGGCAGCTTCTTTCACGAAAGGGTCAAACTGGGAATCTTCTTGCCCACGGCATTGGTTCTGGTCATTTTATGGGGCACGGGGGTTTACCTGTTTTTCTTACCGCAGCTGGCCAAACGAAAGAAGCGAGTAACGAATAGTAAGCCAATGCAATGACCCTCACTGCACGTAGGTATTTGGAGCAACATCGTTCTGGTTTTGCCACATCGCGTTTCATTGCTGTTGGCCTTCACCGTGTTTGCAGCCGAATTTAGTTCGACACAAATGCCCATCACAAACTACCGGGCGTAAGTAGCAATCCACATGACCCGCCCCACCATATTGAAATGCCAATGGCGGTAGTGATCGCGTGAACCAAGCATGCCTTGATAGTATGTGAGGCTGCAAAAACGAAAGCACAGCTCAACACCTGAATTGTGCTCCGCAGGCGTTCGGGCCAACTTTGATGCAACAAGAACTCCAACGAAAGTGTGAAAACTTCAAGGAAACTGCGGTCAGCCCCTAAAACAACTGCCACGCTCGCAAACATTGCAACCGACAACACAATCGTGCTTATAATCACGGTGCGCCGCCATGAAAACACGTAGATGCACAAGAGACGAGCACAAAACCCAGCAGCGATTGCGAACATCCAAAGGCAGCCATAATATTTGGTTCGTTTCGACAATCAGGCAGCACCACAACCACAATACGAAGGCTGCAGGTTAGGAAAGCAGGCCGCAACATTGAACTGACGATCCCTGCATGAAGGTTTGTCATCTGCTTCGAACTCATATCCTGAATTCTCTGGCTGACTCGAATCCACAGATTCCTTAAGCGACACAGGATCCCAACATAGCCAGCCATTGCCGCTGGCAGGGCTACCACTCACCTCATACACATGGCGAATGACGTTAAAGAGGGAAATCCACATCCGGCCCAAAGCTCAGACAGATGATCTGAAGCAAGCTTATTCGCAAAAACTTAAATCCCAACAGTCACACTAGTGCAGGTAGTTCAACTCGATAACAAATCCGTCTCCCTCAACTCATCATTATCGTGCTGCAAAAAGATGTGCTGAAACTGTAAATCTTCATCCCCAGGCCTGTGCGTATCGATGCCTGACAACGTGCTGCAGAGCAGGTATCGTGCTTAGCCAGCGTATTTTTGCATCACCAACCTCAGCAGACAGGTTGCGCTCAAAGATTCTTTCTGGGATCATTTCTCGTACTCATTATCCCCCGACGTTTTGATCTCAAACCTTTCTCCCATCGCTCGCCAGACGTGAGGAACAGATTGATAAACAAGAACAATCCCTATCAAAGCGCTGCAGTAATCACCAACACAGTCCCCCTTAATGAAGCACAAACTCACACTCACTTCAAGAAAAAGTTCCTGACGACCTACGTGGTCAGTGTTTGTTTTTCTTTGGGAATCCCGATTGCTATCGGGCTCGCTGCGTCTATTTCTCGCAGTTCCATGTTAGCCGCGATCTTCTGGACGATTGGGCTATGGTTTCCTGTTCCCTGCTTGATACCCTGTTCGATTGTGGCCGCATACTTGCGAAAGACGGCATGGAATGTCGCCTGGAAATGGTGCATTTTTTATGGCGCCCTATCGGGAACCGTCTGCAACTTTGCCACCTTCCTGTTCTTCGGAGTCTGGCTTTTTTAAAAGCGCTGATTTCAGCGTTTTAGTCATGGAATACCCGAGGAGTATTTTGCTTAAGTGGCCAGTAAACAGATTCTCTCCAAGGCGTGGTCAACTCAGCCGAGGTGCTTTTGAAAACAGCTGTCTTCAAAATCCCGACTTTGCATGCATGCTGAAAACATGTGTTCAGCAAGAACCAACCAGAGGAAACAAGGATGACATGTAGGTGGATGTTGATCGCCAACCGAAGATACTGACCACCGCAGGCATCCCACTCGGGTTGGTCGAATGATGCTCATACCATTTCATCACACCTCATGATTCTGAACAAGACGCGAACGCATCCGATCGTCTTGCAACCGTCCTAAGACAAATGCAATTTGTCTAACGCTTCACGCCTTGAAATTTTTTGATGAGACAATCTTATTCTGCGTCGACTCCTTTTAACAACATTCAACGTATTCCTTTTAACAACATTCAACGTATTCCATCATTCATGTGATTCCAATAGTGTGCTAAGTTAGCGGGGTTCAAAACCTAAACACCCGAGACTGCGATCATGCCTAATGATGAGGATGCTAACAACAAGGAAACAAAAGGTCGGACGAATCCGTCCATCGAAGAAGGTACAGAAATCGACACGATGTTGGACACACAGTTTGTTTCAACCGCGAAACCGGTAAATTCCGCTCCGAAGCCAAGCCTGGGTAACCAACAAAGCCACGAGGCGACTAGCCAACGCTGGGAACTCCTCTCAGCACTTCCACAGCACCGGTATCGCATTCAGGAAAAACTAGGCAGCGGTGCAATGGGTGTGGTGAATCTTGCTGATGACTTGTTGATACAACGACAGGTTGCAGTCAAAACTTTAAAACGCGAACAAAGTGAAACGCGTCGGCAGGGTTTTCTTCGAGAAACCCGCATACAAGGTCGTTTGCAGCATCCGAACATCGTGACACTTTACGATGCAGGCTTCGATGAGTCGGGCACGCTTGCGATTGTAATGCAGTACATCAATGGACAAACCTTATCAGACCTGATTGACAGGATGCGGTTTGGCGATCAGAGAATTCGAGACCGATTTTCGCTGGAAGCCCGACTTGATGTATTCGCATCAATCATCAACGCGCTTTCCTACGCTCACAACAAAAATTTGATTCATTGTGATGTTAAGCCTGCAAATGTAATCATTGGTGACCATGGCGAGGTCTGGCTTGCTGACTGGGGCATTGCCAGAACAAAACCAACGGTTCCCGAAGCTAAGGTATCCGATCCCAATGCATCGCCCAAAGAATCAAATGTTGCAAGTCGACACACAACACCTCTAAGCGAAGGTGCCACAGTACCAGCGGCAATTTTTGGAACACCAAGATACATGGCGCCTGAACAAGCAAGTGGAAACGTGCACGAGGTCGACGAGAAAAGCGATATTTACAGCGCTTTCATTTTGTTATTTGAGCTTCTCACTTTAAGTGATTGGATCTCTAGCAAGTTGACACTTCATGAAACACTTGAAGCGGCCAGAAGCAGCTCAGTTCTGTCAATTCACGATGCTGTATTCGACCAGAAAAACGAGGATTCAGTGCCCACAGAATTGCGATATTTCCTTCAGAAAGGACTCGCGCACAACCGAGAGGAACGTTTCGCTGATTGCAACGAGGTGTTGCAAGGTTTGCTGAAAATTCGGAATGGTGACTTTGCTATCCAGTGCCCCATTACATTGGTAAAACGCGGGCAGAATATCTTGTCGCATGCAATTGATCGACACCCAAGAATTGTGATCTTCCTGCTACTCTTTGCATGCATCGTTTGGCTATGCGGCGTGACAGGTGGAATTTTGTATGCTTTGGGCTAACTCCCATTGCTTGGGGGCAGCTGCGGCCTGCGTTTCTGGAGCTGACCACCCACTTTCCTCACTTTGGGACTGATGAATTCAGTAAAAGATTGCAGTTCACTGCAGTTGCTTTGTCTGAACCAGGTAACAGAAATTCTGATAAAGCCGTCCGCTGCCAAAAGGGCGAAAGCAAATCAATCCGCTGCGTGATTGCCTGTACCTCAAAAACAGCCATCTAAAAATCGCTGTGCAGATACGCAGGGACTTTGGTGGGCCAAAAACGTTAGTGGAAGTAGTAGAGCGAGGCGAGTACAACCGGGCTTTGCCCGGGTCTCCCCCCCCAAAGGCCTTCCGCAACTTTTGCCCACCGCTTGCATATCTACTTCCAAGGGTGCGTTCTCAAAACCATTCAATAATCACCCGATCCGATGCAGCACCCTGGCGCCCACACGCCATGAACAGATTAAGGGGGGGGGTTGTGAAAGGTTCTGACTAAGCTAAAAAGAATCACGAGGCAGGCGGAGCCTCATCATCTTTTGACACCTTTCTCTAACAAGGATCCGCCGATGAACATCGACCAACTCATGCAGTTTAAGAGCGATACTTACTGCTTTGATTCAGCCCAAGTCACAAGTGTTTGTCTTAGTGATAAGGGAGCGACCATCAATATCACCGGACAACAAGAAGATTATGGTCTTATCTACCTGACCTACCATCTTGAGGAAAATCCAAAACACGAAACCCAAGGTAGTTTTAAAGGTACGGCCTGTGGTCTGTCCGTCGAGGGTAAGAAAACGGATGCGAAACTCAACGGCGTTTGGTCAAGATCAGGCCGCAGCGTGACTCTCTACAGTCTTGATGATGTATCGGATGGCAATCTATTCTTCGCGATCATCAAGATCAATCTTGTCGAGGAGTCCGCCGAAATTTACTTCTCGAGCTTTGTGCGTTAGATCGAGTGGATCAAGCACACTGAACAGAGACAATGTGGAGGTCTCTGGATCTGGTAGCCAATCTCGAAATAGCGGTACATCTGGCCGATCTACCACCAAGCTCGGTGTTTTCGATTTTCAGTGTCAATGTGGATTTGCACAACATCCAGATCCACGCCTTTCAAATTGCAGCAGCAAATTCATTGCGTGATTTACTGCTGCTGGATTAGCGGCGTTAATATTGCACATCTTGGATACGGAAACCGTGTCTGCCAGTTAATGCAACACCGCTCTTCAGACTGTTAACATCCATCAGCTGCTAAGCTCCTGAATAGTTGTCAACGCCAGCGAACTTGTTGAAACCATTTTGCTTTCTCAGCAACATTTGGATTGAGTTCCTGTGCTGCTTCGCGGTTCTTGGCAACTCCACTTTCATCAGCGATCCTGGATGCGGCAAGGATTTCCACCCAGCCCGGGGAACGACTTGTGGCTTGGCGTCATCTATCTTTCCACCAACTTATTTCAACCTATTTTTGATGTCGTTGTCACACACATCATGCTGCTGACATAAGTGGGACGCAAACAAAATGAGCGACACTCTTCGACAACCGAATCAGTTCCAGCTTATATTGCACCGAAGACTAGTTTGCTTGGCATTCCTCATCCGTTCCGAGTCTTGTTGACTTTCGTCCACAGAATGACACCATCGTGAGCGAGAGCAGCATTACAGTCATCACGGTCGGGAAAGAGCGTGATGAATGCACCCGAGACATCGTGCTACCTACCGAGCATATACAGCAGAGGTGGACAGGCTAAGGTCAAGACAGTGCCGACAGTTTGGAAAGTCGCACAAAACGGAAAAGCCCCACGCATCCATAGCTCATGATTCTCGCCGAAGCTAGTGAAGGTACCTTGGGAGGTAGCCACTACAACAATTCATCTGGAACTAAAACTCAGCTTGGAATTGCGACCGAAACAGGACACCGCTGTCACCAACAGAAATGTCAGTAGACCGATTCTGCAACGGACTTCGATTCAAACGCGTGACGTCGAAGGTGAACTTCATGGTTGGCTTTGCGAGTGGGTACCAATTAAATCCACCAGCAAACTCTGAACCATTTCCAAAATCGCCGTTGACGTATGAATAGCGAAAATTCACATCAAGAGTACGATCAATCAAAAACTTGCCACCCTCCACATACAGACCATGCTGGAAGATGCTATCGACTGGAAGAGGCCCATCCCCTCGAAGATTCTCAATCCATCGAAAAAAGACCTCGGAATCAGCACTCCATCCACGATGCTTCCATGCCAGGTCTAGGCCGTAGAACCAAAGATCAAACTCTGAAACAGTCACATTGGCTGCCAAAGCACCGGTTTCATTCAATCGAGTTCCATCGGCAAGACGAAGAAAATCGCTCTCATCCAGCGGAACGGCCAACTCGTTACTGGTTTGAGGTGAATAAACGAAGGAGTGACCGAGCTGCCAAAGCGGAGTACACGTGCAATCGAAATCAACAAGTTGCGATCCAAACTTCCCAGTTGGCTCTATGTAACTGGTCGCTGCGAAAGTAAAGCGATCATCAACTACTGCCGGCGGTAGGTTGGTAGTTCGGTAACCATTTCCGACCATCAATTCATAGTGGCAACTGTTACCTAACTTCCCTAGCCCAAAGACACCAACCGTTCTGTCGGGTCGGAAAAAGTCATCGGCCATGGGACGGTCTGATAAACGCGTTCTGCGTGCTCCGAGAAGCCATTGTCGACTTGCCGGTACCTTGCGTTTTCCGATTTGAATACGGAAATCATCAGAGACCTGCCAAGACCACCAGTAATCAAAAAAATCTACCGTATGAGCCCCGTCAGTATCACCATCTAATTGCAGAAAGTAGGTCAACCGAGGATCGATTGCGTATCCACGAAAACTCAGGCGGGCACGTTCAATGTCGAAAGCATTTCGGTTCAGTACCGGTCTCGTTTTCCCAGAATTATCCGTCCAAGTGTCAACCGTCTTGGTAAAGGCATGGTGACGAAACTGAATCCAACTGTTTATTTTTAACTCGAACGGCGTCTTCGTTTTATCGTATGGCTCGAATAAAAAACCACGCTGATAGAGCGTTCGAAATCCAGTCGGTTCAGGCAAAAGCTCAACGGCAGCATGACCTTGAGGAATCACTGGCGACAAAGCAGCAAGCTGTGCGGTTGGCTTTCTGCTGTCGCTATCAGGCTGCGCGGATATTAAACCCGGCTGCATCTGTATCTTGAGTTGGTCGAGTTCCTGCTTGAGCAAACGAATCTCAGCGTCTTGTGCGTCCAAGGCCTCGACCAGTTCAACTTCACCAGTGACTGGCCGGCCACTAGCAATCACGACATGAAACACACCCCAAAAGACGAAGGCTGTGATTAGAGTTGTTCGAAGGACCACAGGAAGTTCACAAAATCCACTAAAAATGTCACGAATACTCAGTTTTTTCATCTGCTGCCAGCGAAGAAGAAGCGTTTCCCCGCTTTCCTACGTACCGTCACGATGGTAGGCATCACGCCGACTTTTCCTTTATCGACGAAAATCCACCCCACTACATAAAACTTTTACAGAGAACCCGATCTCTTGTTCATTACAGCGCGATGCGTTTGCAATCTCGATGCGATTTCGAAAGATCGATGCTTCAACACTTTCGGAACAAAATTCTTGTACAGCAACGCGACAAAGCTTGGATCAGCCGCCCTTTGCCCTGCTAGCATTCACCAATGGTTAGAAAAGCGACTTTGGTTGTGATGAACGTAACCGATTTTCTTTTGTGCTTCGCGAGAGCCCCTGCTGGACCGCCTGCGAAAAAACTTATCCTGACCGACACAGTTGATCAGATAAGTTGATGCGACGTTTGCAACGCATTAATGAGGTGGAAGTATTTTGCCTACGCCCAGTCGTGATAACACTCGAACACCGGTATCTCAGGTGATTGAAGACGCCCACACTCTTGAACGAATTCTTGCTCCTATTTTGTAGCCAAGTCCCAAGCAGATTCTCACCTAGCAGCTAAGTTCGAAAATGGGATCTGAACCCTTTACATTGCCAGACAACCCCGAGAAGCTCAATCACTTTACGAAGCATCGTGTCATTGGTGACTGTAATCATGCTACGGGGTGCACTGCCGAACAGTTCCGTTAACACTGTACTTGTCTTACAAATCGCTCCTGTCCCATCCCCGAATCCAACAGTCGGCTAGCTACTTTGCTCCTGAAGCCGAATCGATCACGCCCATCTTGTCGGGATCTGCGAACAAAGCGCCCTCAGAAGAACTTCCATATCGCAAACGCATCGACTGTATTCCGGCATTAGCAACTTGAACGATGAATAATGCATCATATTCATCGTAGGCGATCTCGAAGGGTTTTTCATTCGCAAGCAAACCCGCGATCACCCCAGTCGTGTTGGAATGCCCAACAATCATGACAACCTGCCCGACATGATTCTTCTTAAGGGACGCGATCCATTCCTTACTTGGCTTTTCATAAGATCGAATTTTGGTGTCAACAGTCGTTGCCAAAGGCCGCGCGGTGCCTTTCGTTCGCTTGGTGTCTGTCGAATAAATCACTCGCACATTGAGTGCACGGCCCAATGCGGCAAGTATTTGAGATCGCTGCTCGCCAGCGTTCGTCAACTTGTCCAAATTTCCGTCCCGTTCAGCATGCCGAACAACGAGAAATGTTGTGGTGGCACCAGCAGCATCGGTCTGGGCAAACAGTGCAGAGGGAACGAGAGTGCCGAGAATGAGAGATAACCCACACAAGATCTGGCGGCTTGTCCGTGGGACGGTGGATTGGAAGGCCTGTTTTTCAAATCGGCTAGTAAATCGAAGCAAGGCAAAATCCCTCAATAATGAAACGTTCTCAAACGAATGCCCGTGGCATTCCCATCCACGAAGATGATATCACACGTCTCGTGTGAAACCTGCTGAAGAAGGTTTCAACCGTCTTTTCAATGGCGAAATCAACTCCGCAGTTTTTATCATAGGACGTGCAAACAAGTCACGAAATGGGTTCTGAATACGTTTACTTAGCGAACTGTAGCCGGTGGACTTTTAGTTCCTGTTCCCCCTTTCCTATAAAACCCTCGTCCGCTACGGAAGTTTTCGTCTTCGGCATCGTCGCTTACCTCAAGCTTTTACGTAGCTTGCTAGAGACAACATGGACAAAAAGCACAACCTATTTTGAAGTACAACATATTCTGCACTCGCATATGCGACATCGAGTGATAAGTACTTGGTCGTTGTCAGACCAAGTACTCAACAACACTTGCCATAGCGATGCAGGTACGTAGCACACTCGTTCCGTTGCTTCGGTAAAGCATAGACCAACAGTTGAAATCGCTTCTGGTCTCTTGTTCTCGTCACTACTACGAAGCCTAGTAGCAAGAAGGACTCAGCAAGTCAAAAACAGGCTTCGTATGCAAGCACGAATCCTGACATTCACAAGGTGAGCAGATCTACTACAGTTCGGCACCCCGCACGGCATGAACAAATGGAAACGTAAACGGCACAAACGTGCCGCGAACCGCTGCATCCAACGCAAGTACCAGCCGAGCACATTTCAAGGGCAGTAATTCAGATGAGCTCCAGGCTCGAGAAGATTCAACTTTAGGAAACCCGAAAACAAGGAGATCAGCCTGATCACATCTATTCGGATTATACCTCTGACAGAACAGAATGAAACGGAGGAAACTCAACGACCGGTCTTGAAGGGACGACAGAGACCTGACAGGAGCCCTCGAACGATAAGCCAATCAAAGAAAATGGCAACTCCCGGTAAATAACTCACTAACTCGCTTACCAGCGGTTGCACCTCACGCTGCAAACAGCCGCCGCATTCCGCGAATCACTCTCACAAATCTTAACAAGTGGTAGGAATTCATTTGTAAAACTCCACCATTTATCAGGCTTCGTGATGGGCAATCACGACAATGCCCCTGCTCAGTCAATCCCAAACAGCATCTGCCTCGCCACAGTCCACCAACGAATCGACATCTTCGGACCGCGATTGCCTTGCTGGCGAACGTGAACAATCACCCTTCCTTCCGTCGTGACTAGCAGTTCCTGCCCGGCAACTTCCGCAAATGCGAGAAGACGCTGCCGAAGAACACGCAACTGCTTCCAGCTTGCACTCGGAAGTGTCCCGGTAGAAGCGAGCACGAGGGTGCCATCAGTTTTTGACGACACAGTTATGGTTTGGATACACCTCGTCCCCTCGAGCCGCTCCAATCTCACATCCGCGTCAACCCGAATTCCTCGGTTCTGATGAAAGATCATTCCTTGCCAGCCACATCACGCGTGCGAATCTTCAAAACGCCATTCAGCTTCCAGTGTGCGTAGCCAACATTATCATCGCCTGTCTTTGCGGGAACAGACACTTCCATGTTCTCAAAATCGTACGTGATCTCCGCGTTCCGACCAGTCAGTGAATCGTAGAGTCCGATTGCCAATTCTGGCCACGTGTTGGTTCCGTTTGCGTTACTCATCATTGTCTCTCAATTTGGCAGGTTTCTAAAACAAGTTGTTGGTGTTCTCACCACTCAAGTCTAGAAAGCGAGCAACCCCATCCCGATCACCACCATATTTCCTGATTCACCAAGCTTGCCTGAGTGCCGCCGTTGGGACATGCCCAGCGAGTCAAATGCAATGTGCGGGCTGTTACTGGGACAACCTGAAACCGCTCTTGGACGCGAAGACAAGACGCGGGCGACCCCACCGACACACTGATGCATGAATCCAATGACGGAAGCGCACTAGCAGTTAAACATAGGCGAACGGCTCGATCGCACTTCGGCCAACGTGACATGAATCGACGCGTCGTTAAAGCCAATCTCAGATTGCGCGATTGTGAACAATCCACGCTATTTCTTCCTTACGTCCTTTTAGAGATTTTGTTTATCCGCCAGTCCGGCGTCAGCACTTATCTTTTCTTTCGGTTCGCTTACTGTGACCCAAGCTACCTTCCAAACAATCTCGAAAAATTTGCAAAAAGCTACCACTTGGGCTAGCCCCACGATCATTCCAAAGGTTGGTGTCAGTGGCCCGAATAACGGTGGAAAGTACACCACCACTAAATTGAAACACTCCAAGCTGATGAGAGCGAACATTACCAACTTAGTAACCTTCTCTGTCTGATTAACGAGTGCAGGATACCCCGAGTTGCTTGCGACCTGCCTGACGTAAAAGAGAAAGGCGACCAACGCAACAAGATTTGCCATGCCTTGAATAAAACCGAGTCCGTCTGCAACAGAGCCCTCAACCAAAATCCATTCACGAATGTAAAAAAGTACGAAACCTAGGGCTTCCATTCCCAATGCAATGCCGATCGACTTGAATGCATTGCTTTTCATCGCAGAGAAAAAGCAAGCCAGCTGACCAAATAGAAGAACGGCAATGGAAACGCTCGCTGACACCAACAGAAGAACCGCAACAGTCTCCGCTACTTTTCCATCCGCCACCCCGCCCAACAATACCATCCCAATCAGACAGCCAAGAACTGCCCACATTCCGTAGGCAATACTAAATAAACCGATACGCGTCCAACGCCGCGTCCCGACACTGTTGCTCAATGCTGCGTCAGAGTCACCCGTTCCCGTCAACGTGTCTTTGTACGGATCAAAGCGAGTATTGGCAGTCGCCGCAGATATATTTTCACTTACTACGAGATCTTGTTTCCGCGTTGCAGAGTCTGACACAGGCTTCCTCGCATGAACTCAAAAAAGAAAAACACCCCCGATGAGGACAGTACAGTGTAGCGGACAATTCATCGCAAAGACTTCTCAACGTTTACGACAAACAGAATGAACACTGATGATCCTGACGCATTGCTGCCTCACTTAGCATCGCAACAGGTGATTCGGTAAAGACTTCGCTAAGGCTGAGACATGAAGACTACCGCACGATCAATTTGCACGCTTGTGCCCGGTGCATCAAACAGCACTTAGAGTTACCGCTCACAACTGACGACCAGCTCACCCCTGCGTAACAAGGCAATGTACTGGAGTCTGAGCAACCAAAGACACACATCGATAGCACGAACATCCACAACACGAATAAAGTTAAAGGTGACGCTTCGAAACTGGCATGACACTTCCCAAAAGACATTCATTTCCGGCAGATTAGTACGACCGGGCAACAACGTTCAGTGAATGTTTTCACGAGCGGAAGTCTGTATTGAGAGAAAATCTCCTAGCCACACTGATGCATGCTTTGGAAATTTTGATCGATTTTCATGTCAGCTACTCTTCCGTCAGTTTCTTGACAACCAATGCGGGCCCGACAAACAAGGCAACATACGCAGTTCCCTCACCGGTATCGACTTTGGCAACTCTACGACTTCCGAACTCGCTTGCGAGTGTCTGCCCTTTAATACTGGCTCCACCTGGCGACCAGCCCAACAATTCTGCTTTGACTTTACCGCCCTCAGTATGCTCGGCGACCTTTCCCTTGACGGGGCATCCCCACAAGTCTCCGTCCAACATTGCAGTCCAAACCGTTGTGGATTTTTCATCATGCGCAGCCAAACGCACCCACGGCGTCACGGCTCGAAGATCGGGTTCGCCAAGCTTAGTCAACCTTTTCGAAATCCAAGACTCGACGGTCGGTCCAGAATCATTAGGCAGCGGCTTAATCGGCAAAATGACTTTTGCGTAAAGAGCAACTTTCTCTGAGGGCAGTTGATCGTCAGCCAGCGCAACCCCCGCTGGTACTAAAACTAAAACCGCCAAAGCCAAGGTTGAGACAAAAATCGAAATCAGCTTCATAATAATCTCTACATCAATTACATTCTCGAACGTTCGCAGAAAGACCTTACATGCAACACGCAGCAAGAACCAATTGTTTAGGTCAAATTTGTGATTTTGTCGTTCGACGGACGTCCCCGCACACCAGCCTATCGCAACGAAAAGGCAATGCCAAAGGCGGTCCACCTGCAATCAGACCAGCAAATACTGGTATAATGCGGCTTTGCCCCCCCTACGTTTGAAATTGCGACGGAAACAAGTTGCACCCCTGCTTTCCGTTCATGAGTGATCACCTCACGAGCGTGATAGCCTGTCGCCGAGGCAAACCAACGTAGACTCGGCATACCGCTGCGTAGAACAAGTGGGCCAAAGGAAAGACCACATGAGCCATGACGAAAAGATCCGATTCCGCGATCTGCCTCGCTTTCTGCAACACCAATTTCAATGTGGACGGTTCGCGGGTGCAACGCTTCTCCTGATATTGCCAACATCCATAAGTTTCGCACAGAGCAATGAAGATTTCTTTGAGTCTCGCGTGCGGCCCGTGTTAATCAAGCACTGCCTGCAGTGCCACGGAACAAAGAAGCAGGAAGGTGGGCTTCGCTTGGACTCGCGAGCTGGTTGGACAGAGGGCGGTGACCGTGGTGCAGCAGTGGTGGCAGGAGAGCCCCACAAGAGCCCGCTGATCCAAGCTGTGAAATACGATGACCCCAACTTACAGATGCCCCCCTCAAAGAAGTTGGCCAAAAATGAAATAGCAGATCTTGAGACTTGGGTAACACGCGGGGCACCTGCCCCGCGAGGTGACCCAACATCGGACACCAACGTTAGAATGAACGTCGAGAACGCAAAATCTTTCTGGTCTTTCCAAAGTTTGCAAAGTCCCTCTGTCCCAATCAACACCGGCAATGACTGGACGCTCAATCCGATTGACTCGTTTGTCCTTGCTCAATTGAATGCGCACGGTTTATCACCAGTGGCTGATGCAGACCGCCGCACGCTGATCCGTCGTGCAACCTTTGATCTGACTGGACTTCCGCCGACCCCAGCAGACATCGAGTCGTTCTTGAACGACAACTCACCTGACGCATTGAGCACCCTGGTAGATCGCCTGCTTGAGTCCGGGTCTTATGGAGAACGGTGGGGGCGTCACTGGCTGGATGTCGCTCGCTACGCGGACACAGCTGGCGATGGTGCGGACTATCCGGTGCGTGAGGCTTACAAGTATCGTGACTGGGTAATTCAGGCGTTCAACAATGACATGCCCTACGATCAGTTTGTCACCGAACAGCTCGCCGGTGACATTCTGGCTCGCCGCGATTCCCTCGACACACCGGAAAGGTATGCCAGTCAGGTGACAGCGACCGGATTCCTTGCAATCGGAAAACGCTACGGTTACAAAGCATCACCCAGTTTTCAGTATCTCGACTTTGCCGATGTGATCGATTCCGTGGGGCGTTCGCTACTGGGCTTGTCCGTGGGATGCGCCCGATGTCACGACCACAAATACGACCCAATCTCAACTGAAGACTACTATGCTTTGTACGGGATCCTGCAAAGCACACAATGGGCTTTTCCCGGTGGTGAGGAACAGAAGCGCCCCGCCCACTTTCCACCGATCGTCCCTCCAGCACAGGTCACTGCTCTCGAAAAACAGAAGGCGACGAAAATCGCACAACTGGATACAAAGCTGACAGCACTCAACCAACTCCGGAAAGAATCCGACCCGAACTGGAGAGCCGGCGGCACAGACTTGGACTTCGAAACGCAGCAAGCAGGCAAGGCGCCCGCCGATCCTTGGGTCAGTTCCGGCCCGATCCAAATCACACCCGAAGCGCAAAGTCCATTCGACCATGTCCATCCCAACGGCAAGTTAGGGGTCCGTATCGGCAGCGGCCAACCAACGGATGGTCTTCGATATGTTTTCAAAAATGGTCTGCATGCAACGCCCGGTCGAAACATGCATTTCACCGTCGACTTTCGCTCGACGACTTCAAGCGAAAAGGGAGCGTTCCGCTTCTATCTCGGCCGAGGTGTCGTGCAGTCGTTAGCAATTCAATGCAGCGCCACGGCTACCGAGTTCGCCATATCCAACGGTAACAATTGGAAGACAATTCGAAAGCTCGTTCCCGGTACATGGTACACCCTACGAATCACGATCGATCCGGCAAAGAAGACTTTCTCTGGCATCGTTGGAACCAATGACGACCTGACCGAGTTCTCTGACATGGCCGTTGGTCCTGGGTGGGACGGGGTTGCTGACTGTTTCATCTGTGACGGATTTGGGCACGTCACTGGCCCCGCCTGCTCTCGCGACCTCGACAATATTGGACTCGTTGAGCAACCATTCAACACCCCGGGCAGCGAACAAGTTCAGCCTCGAGCAATCACTTCCGCAGACAAAGAAAACCTTGCCGCACTCACCCGCCAAATCGATTCTCTTACAAAACAGCGGCAAGCACAAACTGTGGAGCCCGCTTATGAAGTCGCTTACGGAGTCAGTGAAGCCGATCCTGTAAACGCTCGCATTCAACTCCGCGGCGAACCCTATCGAACCAGTGATGAAGTGCCCCGGCGATTCCTTGAAGTACTGGGAGGCGATCTGGTGCCACCAAATTCCCCAGGAAGTGGGCGACTGGAACTGGCAGAGTGGATCACGCGACCCTCGAACCCACTCACCGCACGTGTATTTGTGAATCGTGTTTGGCAATGGCATTTTGGCAGCGGCTTGGTCGACACAGCAAGTGATTTTGGTTCACGGGGATCGCTGCCAAGTCACCCAGAACTTCTGGACTGGCTAACTACGGAGTTCATTGATTCCGGCTGGTCACTCAAGTCGCTGCATCGATTGATCATGACATCTCGAACTTATCAGCTAGCCAGCACCGACAACGCCAAAAACCTGGCTGTGGATCCGGAAAATCGCTGGCACTGGCGATACTCGCGCCGCTCCTTGGATGCTGAATCCATCCGGGATGCGATGCTTGCCGTCAGTGGGCAACTTGATCGAAACGTTCCCAATTCGCATCCCTTTCCCGATGTGAATAGCTGGGGCTTTACCATCCACAACCCTTTCCACGCCGTTTACGACTCGAACCATCGGAGCGTCTATTTGATGGTACAGCGGAATCGCCGGCATCCTTATTTGGCTTTATTCGACGCAGCCGATCCCAACCAGAGCGTGGCATCACGCCAGCCCACCACAACCCCCACTCAGGCCCTGTTCCTGATGAATTCGTCTTTTGTACATGAGCAGGCAAGCCGCTTTGCAAACCGAATTAACGACCAGCCAGGTGACGATCTTGCAAAAGTACAATGGGCATTTGAAATGGCCCACGGGCGAATTCCCGATCGAGCGATTATTGATGATGCGGTAGGCTTCCTGTCCACTTATCGAAAAAGACTTGACGGCGACAATCATCAACAGGACGACGTCGCGGCGTGGTCCGCCTTGGCACGTGTCTTGTTGACAGGCAATGCTTTCTTATTTGTCGACTAGAGGAATTCATGAAGACACCTTCCACATCACGCCGGGAATTTCTGAGAAGCGCTTCGGGCGGCTTTGGGGCAACAGCTCTGGCTGGACTGTGCAGCGAACTTCACGCGACTCCTGCCAATCCTTTAGCAGCGAAAAACGGCCATCACCCTGCTAGAGCTGACCGGGTGATCTTCATCTATTCAACCGGGGGAGCTTCGCATGTCGATACTTTCAACCATCGACCGCAACTGACAGCGGATCATGGCAAGACAATCACTGCCTCGCGATGGCTCAATCAATCTGGTGACTTCAAACGCTTCCTGATCAAGCCCCGCTATTCCTTCAAGCAGCATGGCCAAAGTGGAACATGGGTCAGCAACCTGTTTCCCAATCTCGGATCGGTCATCGATGATGTTTGTGTACTCAATGCGATGCACTGCGAAAGTGATGGACACGACAAGGCAACGCTGGCGGCGCATACAGGTTCGGCGCAGTTTGCTCGCCCAAGCGCGGGTTCATGGGTCAGTTATGGCCTTGGTACAGTGAATCAAAACCTGCCTTCGTTCATGGTGCTTGCTCCCGCTGCACCGTACGCTGGCGCACAAACATGGGGTAGCGACTTTTTACCCGCATGCCACCAGGGGACGCATGTCACCCCTGGCAAGGAACCTCTGGCAAATGTTCGGCCGCAGGTTACCGACCCAGCACTACAGCAAATGGAACTTTCACTG
>NZGD01000103.1 GCA_002690925.1 Rhodopirellula sp. | reverse complement strand
TGTGCGAATTCGGATCGCACCTAACTCCGAACTCTGGAGATTGAAGATGAATCGGACTGTGGTGAGCGGCATTGCCGCGTTCGCACTGATGATTGGTGCGGGACTTGCTATGACTGACACAACTGCCGAAGCTGGTCGCTGCGGTGGTGGACTTTTATCCCGTCTGCAAGCGAAAAGCTGCGGCGGAAATGTTTTGTCGAATCTCGGCAACAAAAGCTGTGGTGGTGGATTGCTTGCACGCCTACAGGCAATGCATGCTGCTGACTGCTGTGCACCTGAAGCTGCTCCTTGCGAAGAGCCAGCACCATGTGCAACTGAGACCGAGTGCACTGATGATTGCTGCGAAAAGCCATGCCTGCTTGAGCGTTTGATGAGCAAATTGCGTCGCAACAAGGCTTGCTGCGAGGCAGATGATCCATGCGATGGTGCTGAGGAAGCTGAGAGCAGCAGCGACTCCGCTGAAGAAGCTCCCCAAGCTCCTGCGGCTGACGCAAAAGCCGACGCCTAATCCGCGTTGAGGATCGATTTTCAGGATTCGTTTCCTGAATCGGTCAACAGAATCACATGGCCCCGTCGATTCCAGAATCGGCGGGGTTTTTTTGTGCACTGACGAATTGTTCAACGATGTCGGGCCGCAGTCGTGCGACATTATTGAAGTCATCAATGTCATCTGGCTTCAAATACAGATGCTCTGTTTGGTCGCGGTCTTGAACGTAGAACCAGTCAGGTGTCGTCACGGCGTGTGTGGTTCGGTCCGATTTGGTGATCACGCTTGTGCCTTCATCAGATCGACACCATTGTTCGGGTGACCAAATCAGTGAGTCTGGTCCCTCTGGCGACGAATGGCTGGCGATTTGATCCAGGATTTTGGGAAACGTGTCGCCACCGCTCAATTGAGGCAGATGCAGTGGGCCGAGGTCGCTGACGATTAATGGAAGGCGTATGTCGGCACTTCTGAGCGGGCCAAGCCGATGTCCCACCCATCCATGTTGCCCCAACTGGAACCCGCTGGTGCCCACGATCAGCACATGGGGATCGTCTGCGTTCAACGAGGTAAGGAGAATCTCGATCAGCACGTCGAGCATTCGGATTTGGCATCCATAGGTACGCATCCACGACATCACCAAATCAGGATGGGCTTCGGCTGGCAGTTGGAAGCTTGGCGGTACGAGGTCCTCGAAATAGGGTGGAAGTTTCTCGACTCTTTCAATGACTTCATCAGCATTTTCTAGTAGCTCGACTTCGTCGCTTGGGGCGAGCGAGTCCACATCGGCTTCGTCCATCAGTGTCATGTAACGCGGAGCATCCCAGCATTTGGTCAGAAAATCACTGTGGAGCCACAGCACGCTCCAGTCATCCTGTTCTGCATCACGTTCGATCGCGGCAGCGACCAATTGACCAAGTTGAGTGTCAACGATGTCCTCTGCTGGTGCCTGCTTCCGTCGCTGTTCGCGATCATGCAGGGAAACCATTCGATCAAATGGCAGTGTTTCGAATTGATCTGCGATCTCTTCGACATCAGTGATCAGGTCGATGCTTCCGTTGGCCTGCCACTTTTCTTTCCAGTGGGTGGTTTGATCCAGACTTTCAACCATCTGAAGAAACATATTCGACGGTTGATCATCGGTCGCCAGCCAGCGATCCCAAACGCATCCAGTGTCAGCAATGGCGTCAATCGCCGGAGTCCGATTCCATGATGATCCATAACAGCCCAGAGCAGCAGGTGTCAGCCCTTCGAGCGATAAGACAAGGAGCGGTCGAGGCTTCAATGGAAATCTCGCAGGTTTGAGATCGGCAGAGGTGATGTTCAAAGCATGTTGTAGACGCTCCGACCCAAAAAGTGTGAGACGTGGCCAACAAAATAAGAGTGGAATGCAGTGATCGACTGTGCACCGAGTTCACCACGCATTGCAGAGTCCTCGTGGGGGGACTTTCTAGGTTGAGTCGCTGCTTTTGATGGGTTTGGGCGAGGCGTCACGCAGGAACGCACATTTAACGTCTTTTCCCTGTACTCTTTTCTGGATTTGCTTGGTATCCGACCATGACTCGATGGGTTTCAATCATGTTTTTGCGGGCTTTTTCTTTGGCTTGAAGATCTCAGTAGCAGTGCCGAAGTGGACTTCCCCAGCGTTCATGAGTGTTTCACTCAGGGTTGGGTGAGGATGAACACTGTCAGTGATGTCATGAACTTCGCAGCCCATTTCGATTGCCAGAACTGCTTCTGCGATCAATTCTCCGGCACCACTGCCAACGATGCCGCAACCGAGCACCCGGTCGGTCTGAGGGTCGACCAGCCACTTTGTCAGGCCATTGGTAATACCGAGTGCCTGTGCGCGGCCGCTGGCCGCCCAGGGATAAATTTCAACGTCGACTTCGACTCCCTCGCGTTTGGCCTCTTCCTCGGTGATTCCCGCCCATGCAATTTCGGGATCTGTGAAGACAACCGCAGGAATTGCGGCTTTGTCAAATGCTACATTTTTACCGGCAACAACCTCAGCGGCGACACGGCCCTCGTGAGTTGCTTTGTGGGCGAGCATTGGGTCGCCTGCGATATCCCCAATTGCGAGGATATGTGGGTCAGCTGTTCTCTGCTGTTCATCGCAGACGACAAACCCGCGGTCGTTGACGACGACCTTCGTATTTTCAAGACCAATCCCTCTCGTTACCGGGCTTCGACCGATACTGACCAGGACTCGATCGTACTGTTCATGCCCGAATTTATTAGGTCCTTCGAAGGTGACCTCGATCTTGTCACCCACCTCCGTCAGGGATCCCACCTTGGTGTTCAGGAACACGCGTCCAGGGCATAGCTTGTCAATCTGTTTTGCCAGAGGCCTGACAAGGTCTCGGTCCGCACCTGGCAGAAGACCGTCCATCAATTCGACGACACTAACCTTGGAACCCAGTTGGGCGTACACGCTGCCCATTTCCAAGCCAATGTAACCACCCCCGACCACTAGAAGGTTCTCTGGGATGTCTTCGAGTGCTAGAGCTCCAGTGCTGTCCATCACACGATCGCTGTCGATCCGGAAGGCAGCTGGCATCGCTGGGACGCTGCCGGTCGCAAGAATGCAGGTATCAAAGGTGAGTGTTCCGCCATCTGGGATCGATTCGTGGTCACCTTCGAGCTTCAGGGTAGTGGAGTCAACGAAACTGCCCCTTGCCTGTATGACCGTGACGTTGCGACGCTTGGCAAGTTGTCCCAGCCCGCCTGTCAGGTTCGAAATCACCTTGTTTTTTCGAGCACGTACCTTATCGATATCAATTTTGGGGCGCCCGTCGTAAACAACACCCCATTCATCGCGTAATTCTTCAACTTCGCTGATCACCTTGGCGACGTGCAGCAGTGCTTTGCTGGGGATACAGCCTCTCAGAAGGCATGTGCCGCCGAGTCGCGGTTCGGCTTCAACGATGGTGACATCAAGACCTTCGTCCGCTGCCAGAAACGCTGCCGCATAACCGCCGGGACCACCACCAAGGACAACAACTGGAGCATGCATGAGCGAGGCTTACCTTGCAAATTTGGATAGGGAATGCATGAACTGGGAGTCCAGCAATTTTCAGCCGTGGTCCCAGAAATAAAGAGCATGGCTCATCATCACGATCTAGCAGTCTGCGGCAGGAAACCATCAGTGCTTCGCGTCAGCAGAAGAGGGAAACGACCCTCTCCGCGGACCATGACATGGCGGATCGAGCCTTCTCAAGAAACTACGATCCGGCTGATCATGTGACCCCTTTTGGGTGATCGATGTCAGCCATGCTCGATTCAACGACGTTTGCAACCACACTGAACTGCAAACGTCCTTTCGACTCAGTATAACGCGCCGACTAGCGAGACAGGAATTCGACCACGCTGTTCGCGTCCACCGGCAAGCTGATATCGCTTGGTCCAGGTAGACCCAAAACGGTCGCCTTCAGATTCTCACTGTCAAAAGTAACCCAATCGAGAGCATCCGGTGCTGCATTCGCAATGACACCCCGGTAAAGATTTTTGAGATTTTCGCGACCGCGAACCTCAATGATGTCGCCGGGACGCAGAAGATAATTGGGCTTCGTGACTTTGATGCCATTGACCAGGATGTGGCCATGGGTAATGCCCTGACGGGCTTGCGGACGTGTCTTGGTTAGTCCAACGCGGCGAACCACGTTGTCCAGTCGTCGCTCACACATCAAAAGCAGCAATTCACCGGTATTACCCGGCTTGCGACCAACAGCATCGAAATAACGCCGTAGTTGTCGCTCACCAAGACCGTAATAGTGCTTGATCTTCTGCTTTTCCATCAACGCCAAGCCGTAGTTGCTGGGACGGCGACCACGAACGTGCATTCCCGGTGGCTGTGGGCGGCGATCCAGTGCACGGGCAGCGCCTGCTGTCTCGTAAATCAGGGTACCGAGTCGACGGTTGATGCGAGCTTTTGGGCCGGTGTAACGGGCCATGGGCAAACCTTTCTACGTCACGCATGACGCTGTTGGAGGGGGTGCGAAACAGGATGTTTGCCTGTTCGCTGGATGCGATCCGAGCTCTCAGTGGACTGTCGAACAGCTTTCTGAAATGAACATGGCCTCGACAATCGAGGCCATCTGGTCGCATGCTGGATTTCTTTCAGCCCGCAAGTGTCGCTGGAAAGGATGATTTTGGCAATAGGAAGCAGGCCAAGAACCACCGTTTTGAGCATGAAAAAACGTCATGCGGTCCAGCGGGGATGCCCGAATGCTGATGCATCTCTTTGCGTCCTTGATCTCCTTTCTGCTGGAACTCGCTTCGACTACCTTGGTTCGCCGACGCGGGCTGATCGACCGGCAGCAGGCCAAGGACAGGTTATCACCACCATTCATGGTCGCTGTTTTCCACCGTGATTGTGGGTATCTGCGACAGTTTGTCGGGACCCATTGCCGGGGGCCATGGCCGCGAACAAACTGCCGTAGGGGAACCCCGATACCCAATGAAATTCAACAAAACTCACAATCCACAGGCGATTGAAAATGGCTGAGATAGACGTTTACGGAGTTGGTAATGCCCTGGTCGACATTCAGACGCAAGTCGCGGATCAGGTGTTGGAAGAGCTGAAAATCGAGAAGGGCGTGATGACCTTGGTCGATGAGGAACAGCAGTCGGGTGTGTTGAGCAAGCTTGGCGGCTCGCCTCTGCACCGTTGTGCGGGCGGTTCTGCCGCGAACACGATCGTGGCTTTGGCTGACCTGGGTGGTTCTGCTGCTTATGTCGGTAAGGTCGGCGATGATGAGATTGGGTCGTTTTTCCTCAGCGACATGCGAGAGCTAGGCATTGGAATCGATGTCAAACCCGCCAGCAGCAGTACTGGAACTTGTGCCGTGCTAATCACAGATGATGCACAGCGAACAATGCTGACGCATTTGGGTGCATCCGCCACGCTGACAGAAGATGATATCGAGCAGGCACTCGTTGAATCTTCGAAGTATGTTTATGTCGAAGGTTACTTGCTGACGGGGGAAACCACCAAGGCAGCAGCGTATCGTGCGATGGACCTCGCGAAACAAGCCGGTGTTAAAGTTGCTTTGACAGCCTCTGATCCCTTTCTTGTGAACATGATTCGCGATGAAATCTGGGATCTTGTTCGCGGGCCAGTCGATTTGTTCTTTTGCAATGAGGAAGAAGCAAAAAGTCTGACTAACGAAACGGATCCAGCGCAATGTGCTGCAAGAATCCACGAGCATGTTGAGAACGTGGCGCTCACATTGGGGGACAAAGGTTCCCTCATCATGCATGGTGGCGAAGCGTTGCCGATTGAAGGAGCCGCTGCGAAAGCCATCGATACCACCGGGGCGGGTGACATGTATGCCGGGGCATTGCTGTATGGCATCACCAATGGAATGGGTTGGCAGCAGGCAGGGCATCTTGCATCACACGCCGCTGCCAGAATTGTCTCTCAAATGGGTGCCCGTTTGGAGAATAAGTTTACACCCCAAGAGGTTGCTGATTTCGCCAATATGGGCTGAGTCACGGACCCTTGACTTGAACCGATGCATTGTGATTATCGATGCATTGTCATGGCCGGTATTGTCAGTTCACTAATCATCATTGAACTGGCTTTCAATGGTCAGTGTTTTTCAAATTCGAGACCCCTGAATAGAACCAGAGTACGTCGCAGATGGCTGTTGAAATCAATATCGGATACACCGGGCAACTTCGTTGTGAAGCAACCCACGGGCCCAGCGGTCAGAAGCTCAGTACAGATGCTCCGACCGATAATGGCGGTAAGGGAGAGTCGTTTTCACCAACCGATTTGGTGGCTACGGCGTTGGGCACCTGTGTAATGACCATCCTTGGTCTGGTTGCTGAACGGCATGATGTCGATTTGGAAGGCACGCGGATTCATGTGACAAAGGAAATGATAACTGCGCCAGTGCGTCGAATTGGCACGCTGCGAACGGTGGTTACGATTCCCGCAAATGCTGTCCCTGACATGGACTTGCGGACACGAATGGAAGCGGCTGCCAGAAAATGCCCCGTCCATCAAAGCTTGCATGCTGATATTCACGCCCCGATCGACTTTCATTACGAAGGCTGATTTTGATCAGGGGTCTGTCAAGCCTTCGCGAAATTTAAATCAGTCGCACTTGCTGGAGTGAAGTTGCCGCTGGTTAAGACGTTACTGGTTTGCAGCGACTGGTTGGGAAGTGGAACTGGGTGAGCTCGGTTGCGTGGTTGGCTTTGACGGTTGTAGAGGTTGCAACGATTTGTGGCTTCCTGCTGTCAAGCGATGACATAAACAGCCGATTTTAAGAGAAGTTGGACTCTCTCTACTCAATTTGCGCGCATGCATGTCGGCTGCCTCGATAGACGAAACCGTTGAATTGGAACGGAAACCAAATCTCGTTCGCGATATCTGCGCGCTTGTACTGATCGCTTTTACGCTGATTTTGACTGTATCACTCGTTACCCACAACGCGGCGGATCCGCTCGATACACCAATTTGGCCCATCAGCGAGTTTTACACTCCTGACGCCACGATATTTCCGCCCAATGCCAGCATTACCAATGCATGTGGTTATTGGGGTGCGTTGTTGTCGTCGTTGTTGCTGGATGCTTTAGGTGTTGCCTCAGCGATAGTGATTGGTGCTTTGGGTGGTGTCGCTACCGCGGTGATGTTACGAGGTAATTTGAATGCACCCGTGCTGCGATCTTTGGGGGGCACGATCATTGTCATCGCGGTTGCCACAGGTGGTGCAATGTTGCCGCTTCAGGCTTCTGGCTTGCCTGTGGTTGGCGGTGGTGGATTTCTCGGTGCGATGACATCAACCTGGCTGCTTGAACACTTTGCACCAGCCGGTGCGTGGATCTTGACATTGACTCTTTTTCTGGTTGGCACTTTGATGACCAGTGATTACGCCTTGCTTTATGCGAGCAAGCAAATATTGAAGAAGGGTCACAAGGTTTCCAAGACGGGATGGAAGCGAGCAGCAAGTGCTTTGCCTGCTCCTCGGCGTCGGCGTCCGTTCACTGATTTAGAGGAACCCATCAAGATCGACGGAGATGGAGATGATGATCACGAAGGTGATGTCGGTGTAGATTCACAGCAGGCTGCTCGTGGTGAACCCACCATCAAGTTTCGTCAGCCCAAGAAAAAGTCGAAGACAGCTGATCGCGAGGTGGAAGCCGCAGACGATGAGGAGGTCGAGGAAGAATTCGTTGAAGAAAGCTACGACGACGAGGAAGAAGATTGGGATGATGCCGACGCTGGTTCCAGTGAATCCACCGAGCGGGAGTTGGACATCCGAAATGAAAAACATACGGTAAGAAAAGATGATTCGCATAACCTGTCACAGCCCAAAGTAAAGGTTCCCAAACGCAAGAATAAATCTGAATCAACTGAGAACATGTTCGAGGACATGAATGAGTCGCTGCCCGGTGGTATGGAAGATTACCGTTTGCCAAGCATCGAATTGCTCGAGCAGAGCGATGATATTTGTTACGAAGAGCAGCTTCATGAAGTGCGTCGCAAAGCTCATGTGTTGGAGGAAACCTTTCGCGATTTCGGCTTCAATATTCGAGTGGTCGAGATTGAGACTGGGCCTGTCATCGCGCAGTATGAAATCGAACTGGAAGCTGGACTGCGGTTGAGTAAAATAACCGGGCTTGCTGATGATCTTGCGATAGCTTTGCGTGTTCCCAGTGTTCGGATTGTGGCACCGATCCCGGGTAAGAACACCGTAGGGATTGAGGTTCCCAATGAGACGCGACAGGCAGTGCGACTCCGCGATGTGATCGAGGAATCAGACACGCGATCAGCGAAGATGAACATTCCGGTATTCCTCGGCAAGGATGTCTCCGGAAATCCGATGGTCGTCGATTTGGCAAAAATGCCACACCTGCTCATTGCCGGTCGAACAGGTACAGGTAAAAGTGTTTGTCTCAACGCGATCATTACCTCGGTGCTGATGTGCTGCAGACCTGACGAGGTCCGTATGTTGATGATCGACCCGAAAATGGTTGAGCTAAGTGGTTATGGGCGTTTGCCGCACCTGATGCATCCTGTGATCACAGACATGAAAAAGGCGGAAGCGATTCTGGCCTGGGCGGTAGAAAAAATGGAGGAGCGATACTCGCTGCTGGCTAAAGTGGGGGTTCGCCACATCAACAGCTTCAATGATTTGGGTCGTGAAGAAATCATGCGACGCCTCGAAATTGATGAGGCAGACGCCACCAAAGACGTGCCCGAAAAACTCCCGTTTATCGTCATCGTCGCCGATGAGATGGCTGATTTGATGATGACGGCTGGCAAGGATGTTGAGCAGCATATCATTCGACTTGCCCAGAAAAGTCGTGCCGTTGGAATCCACTTGATTCTTGCAACTCAAAAACCAACGGTCGATGTGATCACCGGTTTGATCAAAAGTAACTTGCCTGCCCGTCTCAGTTTCCAAGTCGCCAGTAAGACCGATAGCCGCGTTGTGCTTGATGAAAATGGGGCCGACAAATTGCTCGGCAATGGCGATATGTTGTTCCTGTGGCCTGGAACCAGCACGTTAATTCGTGGTCAGGGTACGTTTCTTTCGGATGACGAAATTGACACCATTTGCGACCACTGCAGTAAGGGAGAGCAGAACTTTGTTGGTGAGTTGATGGAACTCAAGGTCGAAGAGGAAGGAGACGGGGCGGATGGCACGTCGATGGAGCAGATCAAGAAAAGAGATGAACTTTATGACAGCGCGATCGAAGTCGTCATTCGCGAAGGTCGTGGGTCATGTTCGTTACTGCAACGTTGCTTGGGGATCGGGTATGGTCGTGCCGCCAAACTGATTGACTTCATGGCCGAAGATGGGATCGTGGGTGACTACAACGGAAGTAAGGCGAGAGAAGTGGTCATGACCATGGCTCAGTGGCAGGCAATGCAGGGGCTCGATGTTGAAGAGGAAGAGGAGATCGAGGAGCATGATGAAAGTCGGGTTGAGGCAGCCCAGAAAGTCGCTGATGAAGACCAAGTCGATGAAGATGATGACGAATCTGAATACGATGAAGATGACGAAAACGAAGATGAGCAAGTCGATTCTGAGTGCGATGAAGATGAGTATGAGGACGACGAGGATGAAGAAGAGTACGAAGATTGCGAGTAAAATGGTGTGCAAAGTGTTGTCCTGCCCGAAACATCTGCTGTGGCTTGCTTGTAACCATGCACTCACGCTGTTATACCGATCTCTGCTGCTGATATTTCGGCACCATTTCAAAACGTCTCGCAGTAATCGTTTTCTTCATGCCAGCACCTGATCAAATCATTTCTAAGCCAGATTCCATTGCTGCGATTCTGCCTGCAGCTGGTAGCGGGCAACGGTTTGGTGCTGCCAGCAATAAATTATTCGCAGAGCTTGCGGGAAAACCTCTCTGGTTTCATGCTGCATCACGTTTAGCCGACTCCAAATCAGTGGGACGTGTTGTGTTGGTGGTTTCGCAACTCGATGAGGCAATGTTTAGAAATCGCTACGCGTCGATGATTGACCAGTTGGGCGTCGAATTGGTTTTAGGCGGCAGCGAACGCACTGACAGTGTGCAAGCCGGACTCGATCATCTGGCAGATGATTCCTTGGTGGAATGGGTTGCGATCCACGATGCTGCTCGTCCCTTGATTCGTCCAAAGGATATGGCTGCTGTTTTTGCTGCTGCTCAGCAGACAGGGGCTGCGATTCTTGCAACGCCTGTGCCGGGTACGGTGAAACGTGGGACTTTGGAAAGTGGGGGTAGCCGGACCGTTGATCGCCGTGAACTGTGGCTTGCACTCACTCCTCAGGTTTTTCGCATCGGGTTGTTGAGACAGGCCTATCAGAAGCACAATGGACGCCCCGCGACAGACGACGCGCAATTGGTCGAGAGAATGGGGCACGAGGTCACCTTGGTGCAAGGATCTGCAGATAACCTGAAAATTACTTACCCCGAAGATTTGTCTGTGGCCGAGGCGATCCTTGCCACTCAGCTTCATCAATCCAAATAAAAAAATGCCCGAACATAATTTGCTTGAAGAATTGAATTGGCGTGGCCTGGTCCACCAGTGCACCGACGACGACGGGCTGGGAAAATTGCTCGCCAGTTCAACACAAACTGTCTACATCGGATTTGATCCCACTGCAGACTCGCTGCATGTTGGCAGTATGATGCAGTTGATGATGTTGCGGCGGTTTCAAAAAGCTGGACACCGTCCCATTGCCCTGGTGGGTGGCGCAACAGGTATGATCGGTGATCCCAGTGGGAAAAGTGAAGAACGCAATCTCCTGTCTGCTGAGCAATTGCAAAAGAATGTGGATGGGGTTGCAGCCCAGATGCGCCGGTTTCTCGACTTCGGAGATGAAGGTGGTGATGATGGTGGTAAAGTATCCAACCACGCCCTCTTGTTGAATAATTTTGAGTGGATGAGGGGCTATTCGTACCTTGAATTTCTTCGCGACGTTGGCAAGAGCTTTCCCGTTGGTGCCATGATGGGCAAGGAGTCGGTTCGGTCACGTCTTGAGAGTGAATCTGGACTAAGCTACACCGAATTCAGTTATATGCTTTTGCAAGCCTACGACTTTGTGCATCTGTCGCGAGAGCATGGCTGTCTTATTCAGGCCGGTGGTAGCGATCAGTGGGGCAATATCACCGCTGGGATTGATCTTGGACGGAGAATGTTGGGCAAGCAACTCTTCGGAATTACAGCGCCCTTATTGACCACCAGTGATGGTCGGAAGATGGGCAAGACTGAGAGTGGAGCGATCTGGTTGGATCCCGCACGCACCAGTCCCTACCAGTTTTATCAATATTGGCGCAATGTTGATGATGCAGATGTGATGCGATGCATTGCCTATTTGACCGAAATCGAGCGTGCTGAGTACGACGAACTCAATGAGGCAACTGAGTCGGACCCTGGTCGGCGAACCGCGCAGAATCGACTCGCTGAATGGTTGACGGAATTCGTCCACGGGCAAGATGGGCTGGCGAATGCGTTGAGAGCTTCCAAAATGCTCTTTGGCGGCGAAATTGGCGTTCAAACTGATGCCAGCCTAAGTGAAATATTTGCTGACGTTCCCAGTCAGGAAGTGACACGCGACGTGCTAGAGGGTGAAGGCTACTGGATTGTTCAGGCGTTGCAGGACGCGAAGTTGGCCAGCAGTGGTGGTGAGGCACGACGAGCAGTCAAAGAAGGTGGTGTTTATGTGAATAACATTCGTGCAAGTGACGAAAAACAACGCCTGACTTCGGCTGACCTTGCGAGTGAAACGGTGATGGTCATCCGAAAAGGAAAGAAGAACTATGCCTTATTGCGTTTCGTCTGAAGCTTGCGCGGTGAGTGATGCAACTTGACTGTTAGGATGGTTCTTTACCCGCGATTTGTTATCGCAGCAAGGTTTCTCGGCAGACGTCCACGATGGTTTCTTCTGTGCCAAGATGGAATGTGGGGATTCTGGCGGCAATCAGTGGTCCAGCGATATCAGAGTAGTCGTTAATGTCGTGAGTATTGACGATCGCCGCGACTGCCCTCCCCCGTCTTTGTAGATCCAGCATCGCGCCCATGGATTCAGCGGAGCATTGCTGCAGCAACACTAAAAGCGTTGTGTCCGCCGAAAGCTGTGACTCGCACTCGACCAGCAATTCGGCAAGCGTCAGACCATCGGAGCGTTCCAAGCGTGCCAGGGTTCGTACCATTTGCTTGAATTGGATAGGGCCACGTTCAGGAGGCATGATGACAGGCCTGAGTCTTTCGTTCTCATCACGCATGGATGCCGACGACTGAGCATCTCCTCGGACACGGTGGTCCCCGACCCAGCCTTCCAAGCGAATACGATCTGCCGCATCGCGACCATTTGTGGCCAGACCAATTGGCTCATTCACGTCGTGAAGGGAATTGGCGATTGATGCTGCCGCCGTGATAGCAAGATCGCATCTCATGGGTTCGTGTTTCTCTGGATTACTGCTGGCGTGCAGATCGAGAATCAGAGTAGCACCTACGATCGAGGAGGGTTCGTAGATCTTGCTATGCAAAGTGCCGGTTCGTGCAGTTGCTGCCCAGTGGACACTACGCATCGGATCGCCTGGTTGCCACTGACGAATCCCACGCAGGCGTGTGGGGTCATCCATGATATTTTCACGCATGCGGATTTCACCAATGGGGCGACGTGATCCGATTTCATACGAACTCAATGCCACGATGTTGGGGAGTACCGTGACGTATTGTGGTTGTGTACCAACTCGATAGCGACGATACATGCCCATCAGGTCGCCTGTTTCCATCACAGTCGGACCAATCTGGAAGTAACCTCTTCGATTGCACTTAATTTCGTAGCTGAGTGAACATGTTTTTCCAGCACCGATTAGCAGAACCTGGATCCTTTGTCCCTCGACTTGCAGTGTGGGTGGATTGAAAACAGTAGCCCATGCGGGAAGCAAGTCTTCAACAAGTAACCACAAAACTGGTATCCGACTTTGATTGGTTAGTTGAATTTCGACTGGTAGCCGCGACCCGATTTTCACTTCCTGGTCGCCATGGGCGCGAGTGGCAACGGTTGAACGCGACCATGTATTCGCGAGATAGTAATTCACCAAAAGCAAAATTCCAGCTGCAATGGCTGTGATGATCCACAACGCAGCCCCCGAAATCATTCCAGCCAATAGTAGCCCGCTGATGCCAGCCAGGATTGCAAATCGTGGCGTAGATGCGGGGGTGATCTTTGGATCATCCATGCGTCACGACGCTTCGATGGTGGGAACAGCGATTTCGCCAACAATGTCCTCGATTACTTTCTCTCCGGTGATCTTTCGGAGGCGACTTTCGGGGCGAACGATCAAGCGGTGATTCATGACTGGTGCGATGATTTTTTTGATGTCATCCGGGAGGACATAATCGCGGCCGCGAATTGCAGCCATTGCCTGCGAGCAGCGGAATAGCGAGATTGTTGCTCTTGGACTTCCGCCCAAGGCCAAGTCGGCATGTTGTCGTGTTTGTGAAATGATTTGCAACAGGTATTCACGAACGCGTGGATCGACGTGGACCATTCGGATGACTTGCTGGGCAGCCACCACTTCGTTGGCCTCGGCGACTGGTTTGAGTCGATCGACGGGATGAGAGTGCTGCAGCAATTCGAGCATCCGCAATTCTTCCTGCATGGACGGGTATCCGAGACTGAAACGCATCATGAAGCGGTCAAGCTGAGCCTCCGGAAGCGGGAATGTTCCTTCGTGATCCACCGGGTTTTGAGTTGCTATGACCACAAACGGGGGCTGCAGGGCATGTGTGTTGCCATCGACGGTGACCCGCGCCTCAGCCATCGCTTCGAGGAGGGATGCCTGCGTTCGAGGAGTCGCGCGGTTGATCTCGTCAGCCAGCAGAATCTGCGTGAAAACCGGTCCCGGTCGGAACTCAAATTGTGATTTCTTCTGGTTGAAAATCGATGTTCCGGTCACATCCGTTGGTAACAAGTCGGGCGTGCATTGGACCCTTTTAAATTTGCACCCGACACTTTTGGCAAGAGCTCGGGCAAGCATTGTTTTTGCCACCCCGGGGACGTCTTCAAGCAAAATATGGCCACCGCTGAACCACGTGACCAAGGACAAAACCAATTGCTTGCGTTTTCCAACAATTGCCTGCTCAACGTTTCCGATGATTCGCTTCGATAATTCACCCACGTCAGCCGTGGTTGTGATTCCCGGAGAATTAGGGATAGTGCCGCTTTTTACGGCTTTTTTTGAGTTTTTCGTGCCTTGGCCGGTCTCAGGCCTTGGGGTTGGATCGGCTGGACCAGCATTAGGGGCACTCATCTGGTTTCCGTAACGTTATCAAGTTGTTGTGGTGAATAATGTTGCGATAGCAGTTATCATCATACTATTGAACTTACCTGCCGTCGCGATGCAAACGCGATTGCAGATCAATCTGTTGCTGATGAAAACTCCATGATGGATGTACCGAACCTGCTTGTGACGGATGACGATAAGGCTTTTCGCAAGGTTGTGTGTGAAGGGTTGCAGCGACGGGGCTTTCGTGTAATTGAGGCCTGCGACGGACGCGAAGCATTGGACCTTATCGAGCATTCGCGAGTCCATGTTGCGGTTGTTGACGTGCACATGCCATATGTCACTGGCTTGGACGTGATACGACATTTGCATGAACGTCCCTCAAGCCTGCCATGCGTGCTGATGAGTGCAGAACTGAATGATGAAATTCGCCAAGAGGCTGCAAGAATGTGTGCTTACGATGTGCTGAGTAAGCCTCTGAAATTGTCACAACTGACGGCCGTCGTGTCTCACGCACTGAATGACTATTACGGCTGGCAACCTCCCAAGGCGGGTTGAACCGCGGTGTTGCCAATTGCTTGGCGTGCGATCGTTATCGAAATTGGGTGGAGTGGTCGCTGCTTTGAATCGATCAGGATGCATGCGATGGCAGTCACTTCTTCCTTGGTGAACGGGCGGCCGCGGAATGAAGTGTCATTCCCAAAGTATCTTGCTGCTGCGGATTCATTCCCTGTGAACCCAAGTACAACGCAGTTACAATACGCGGCTCGTGAAAGTTGACCATCACTGTGAAAGACGATTCATGAAAATATTTTGCACGACGTTTTCTGGACTTTTGTTGCTCGTGACGCCTGCCCTCGCGGTTGAGAAAGCAAACGTTGAGAAACCAAACATTGTGATGATTCTTGCGGATGACTGCACGCATAATGATTTACCAATGTATGGAGGTCAGAACGCTCGGACTCCCAACCTCCAGCAACTCGCCACTGAGGGTCTCGTTTTTAATCGGGCTTATCTTGCAGAGGCGATGTGCCAACCCTGTCGAGCTGAACTGTATTCAGGTTTGTACCCGATGCGGAATGGTTGTGCGTGGAACCATTCCTCCTGTCTGCCTGAGACGTTAAGCATGCCACATTACCTCGGTGCTCTCGGCTATCGGGTAGGACTGGCTGGTAAGGTACATGTGCTGCCTAAGCAGGCATTCCCTTTCGAGCGTGTTGGTGGTTTCGACGCGAACTGTGTCAGGAATCCGACCAAGGCCCATGAACTTTCCGCAGTCAATGAATTCATGCAGCGTGATAAGCAGCAGCCCTTTTGTCTGGTGGTTGCCTTGGTAGAGCCGCATGTGCCATGGGTCATGGGTGATGCTTCGGCCTATCCACCAGCGGAGCTGAAATTACCTCCCAATATCGCTGACACCAAATTGACCCGTGAAGCGTTCTCTCGCTATCTTGCTGAAATCACTTACATGGATTCTCAGGTAGGAGAATTATTGGATGCATTGAAGGCATCAGGCGAGGCAAACAACACATTGGTCTTGTTTTCATCAGAGCAAGGATCTCAGTTTCCAGGAAATAAGTGGACCAACTGGGATACGGGAGTTCATACGGCATTGATCGCCCGTTGGCCGGGGATGGTTCCGGTAGGTGCCCGTACTGATGCAATGGTCCAATTCGCGGATGTCTTACCTACTTTGCTCGATGTTGCTGGAAGCAATGAGAAGCACGCAGATGCATTCGATGGACAGAGTTTTATTGATGTTCTGAAAGGTAAGTCGTCACAGCACAGAAAATATGTTTACGGAGTGCATAACAACGTGCCGGAGGGACCGCCCTACCCTGTGCGCACGATCAGTGATGGTACTTATCGGTATGTCAGGAATTTACGACACGGAAATCTGTACATCGAAAAACACCTGATGGGTGTCCGCGGTGACGGCTTGTTAAATAACCCATATTGGCAAACGTGGGTTTGGGATTCTTGGGAGTCGCCGGAAACTTATAACCTTGTGCAACGCTACATGAACCGACCGGCAGAAGCGCTTTATCACACTGCATCTGATCCCTATGAGTTAAAGAACCTCGTAGGAACGGATAACGCAAAGGAAATGCTGAACGTCCTTTCCCGTGAATTGGATCGGTGGTTGGTTAGTCAAGGTGATCCTGGTATCGAACAGGATACGCCTGAGAGCCATCGAGCTGCGAAGCGGGGTGAGCATCGCTTTCGGGCTCCTACGGTGAAAAAATGAATCAATGCAGATTTGGAACTGCAGTCAGGATTGCGTGCTCATTCTGCTGTCCCGTCTTTCTTCTGATCGGAATCTTGATTGTGTTCTTTTCGTCGTCTGAAAATACATCTGCTGATCCGCCAGACTCGAATCAAGTTCTCAGGAAAATTATATTTGGTTCCTGCGTCAGGCAGGATTTCCCAACTCCCATTTTCTACACGATGGCAGGTGAGTTCCCTGATCTGATTCTTTTTCTAGGAGACAATATTTATGCCGACACGGAAGATATGACCGAGATGCGGGCGAAGTATGATCGCCTTGCGGCCAATGCCGATTTTCGTCGTTTGCGATCCGAGTTTCCGATCATGGCAACTTGGGATGATCATGATTTTGGAGTCAATGACGGCGGAGCGGATTTTCCCCAACGAGAAGCATCTGAAAAAGAGTTCATGCGTTTCTGGGATGTACCAACTCAGTCACCCATACGCACTCGAGGTGGTGTTTATGACGCAAAGATCTTTGGTCCTGAGGGACAGCGCGTTCAAGTGATCATGCTCGATACCCGATACTTCCGATCTCCACTGAAGACAGGTGAGAAAAGAGTCGGTGGTCCGTACGTGGCTGATGATTCCCCCGACAAAACCATGTTGGGCGAAGCTCAGTGGGCATGGCTCAAGCAGCAACTCGAAAAACCGGCGGAAGTACGTTTGATTGGCACAAGCATCCAGTTGGTTCCTGAGGCGAGCGGGCAGGAGGCATGGGGGAATTTACCTCGTGAACGTGAAAAGTTGATTGGTTTGGTAAAGGAAACAAAGGCGGCCGGCGTTGTACTTTTGAGTGGGGATCGTCATTGGGCCGAGTTGTCCTGTCGCCGCGAACAAGTTTCCTACCCTCTGTATGAAATCACGTCCAGCAGTTTTAACCAGATTCATCCACGTGGCACACCAACAGAAAATCGATTTCGATCCGATGAGCGAACCTACCATAGGGAAAATTATGGGGTCGTGCGAATCGATTGGGATCGTGCAGATCCCACAGTGACACTCGAAGTAAAAGATATTGAGGGTGGCATTCGTATTGACACGAAGATGACCATCGGCGACTTGCAGCCTAATTAAGATCCTGAAACACACTACCAGATTAAAGGTGTCATTGTGCTTGTTACGGAACAGAGCAATCGTAGCAATCAGCGTCACTCGCTGGTTTTTTCCGTTGTGGTGGCAGTTGTTATTTCGCTGCTGGCGTTGAAATGGCAACTTGCTTTATTTGCGCTGCCCTTGGCCTACGGTGTCTACCATCTGATGCGTCGGCGTACGCTCAGACGAATCAAGGTCCTGGCTGAACCGTTGCCTGACACTTGGGAAGAGGTGCTGCTGAAAAATGTTGTCTTCTACCAAGCATTAGATGAAGCGGGGCGCGAGCGGTTCCGGAATCTCGTCAAGGTGTTCATTGATGAGGTTCCCGTGACAGGTATCCGAACAGATGTCGATGACATAACGCATGTTTTGGTTGCAGCGAGTGCAACGATTCCAATCTTTGGGTTTGAGGATTGGGAGTATTCTGGCCTCGGCGAAATCCTGATTTATCCCGGTGCGTTCAATGAAGAGTATCAAACAGATCAAGGAGTCAGTCGCAATACGCTCGGCATGATTGGAGTAAATCATCTCAGTGGAGTCATGATTCTTTCCAAACCGGATTTGATATCAGGCTTCAAGAATCATAAGGACAAACGGAATGTCGGAATTCATGAGTTTGCACATCTGGTTGATAAAGCAGATGGGGCAGTCGACGGTTTACCAAACCGTGTTGCCGGTGATGTGGCCGCTCCATGGATTGGCTGGGTCGCTGAAGAACTAAAGCGAGACCCCCGAGCCCGAGAAGAAATTGATGACTATGCCTACACAAACGAGGCGGAGTATTTTGCAGTTCTGAGCGAATACTTTTTTGAAGCGCCTGAGCATCTGCAACGACGTCATCCAGAAGTCTATGGCATGATGCGTAAGATGTATCATCAAGATACGCGGAGCTTTCTTTCGCGGGTCAAGCCACGCGCTCGTAGGGTCGGGAGAAATAGCCCTTGTCCTTGTGGAAGCAGCAAGAAATACAAAAAGTGCTGCAGTCAAAAGACAAAACGCGGCATGAAGTTGAATGCCTGACGAATCAAGTGTCAGGACTGTCTTTCATGTTGTCTGCGTCCAGTTTCGCCGGTGAGACGCAATCCGCCGAAGGAGAGATTCTACTTCGAAAAAATGGATAGATGATCAAGCCAACCAACAAAGTAACGCCGCTGGCGATTCCCTGTTTGTAGTCGCTGATCCCATATAAAACCGCCAGAAGCAGTGTGGCTAAAACATAAGTCGCAGCTGGGATTCCGAGCAGCGGTAATTTGACGTTGAAGTCCATCATTCGCATGCGGAATACCATGCAGATTGTCAGGGCCGAACAGAGAGAAAGGGTTAGGCCCAGGTAGCCCAGTAGATTACTGATCGTCGTGAGTGAGATCACTACAATTGCTAGAATCGCTTGAAACCAAATTGCTACCACGGGGGTCTCAGTTTTAAACTGAAAGAAGCGAGGTAAGAAACCATCAGCGGCCATCTTTGCATAGACGCGTGGGCCAGTCATCACCATGGCGGATACTGACGTAAAAAGTGAGAGGCAGATGATGACCCGTACAATGGTTGCAAATCCTGGACCACCGATCGTACCAGCAGCCGTTGCCGCAATCTGCGAAATGTTGTCCGGCTGTGTCGCTACTACCTTCGATGGCGCGTAGACAAAAATTGCATTCAATGCGATATAGATCAAAGTGACCATGAAAGTGCCACCAATCATGGCTCGGGGTACATTTCTAGAAGGCGATTGAATCTCACTGGAAATGTATATTGCTGCATTGAATCCTGCGTAGCTGAATGAGATGTACACAAGTTGTTTTGCAAATTCAAGGATGCTGTGCGGTGCAGTCGAAGTTGTGGCGATGCTGTCGTGTTTACTTCCGATCCAGTTTGAAATGTGCATGATTGCGTAGGTGATAAATCCTGCAATCAATACCATTTTGAGCACGACAAAAAAGTCCTGCGCTCTGGCAGCAGATCGTACTCCTATCGTGTGCATGACTGCCACGAGCAACACTGATGGGATCGCGATGCTGCCATCAGGCAGATTTTCTGCATTCAGCAGCGGTTGCAGATAGCTTTCAAATCCGAGAGCTGCAATGGCAATTGCACCTGTAAAACCAGCCAGTAACGACACCCAGCCCGCCATGAGTCCAGCGACAGGATGCAAGGTTTTGCTCAGGAATAGGTACTCACCGCCTGACTCTGTAAATTTCTCAGCCAAGGAGGAATAGCCAACCGCTCCACAAATGGCGATGATGCCACCCACGATCCAGGCGGCCACCACAAGGCCAGGGTTGCCCAAAGCATCAAGTGTATACCCACTTGTTGTGTAGACCCCGACTCCAATCATGCTGGCAGCTACCAGTGTCGTTGCCGAGCCAAGGTCCAGCGAGCGTTTTGGGGCAAACAAGCGACGGTTCCTCAAGGGCAGATGTAAGGGTGGTAGCGTGAATGGTCGCGAGTCGGTCTCCAACATGCGGGGCCGTCGCAGACATGCTATTGGCATGAAGCGGGTTTGGCCGTGCGTCAGGAATGTTGGCGCCCGTTCGTGGATTTTTAGCGATTTGTTTTTCGAAACTCAAGAAAGTAGTTTTCTTTGAATCCTGCAATTTTTCGTTCTCCGATCAGCTCAAAACCGACCTCCTGGACTTCATCGATAAAGACCTTCTTACCTGCACGCACATGGCCGAGTGTCCATTCGCGAGATATTCCCGGGATACGTTCAAAGTCAATCAGGACCACCCGCCCACCATCGGCTAAAGCATCATGTATTGACAGCATCGTTTGTTTTGGAAATTCGAAATGGTGGTATACGTCGCAAATGAAGGCGAGGTCGATACTGTTGGGTGGCAGGCAAACAGAGCGGTCGTTGCAAAAAACGGTAGTCGTGTTTTTTAAATTGCGTTCTGCAAATAAAGCTGTCAAGTGTTGCGTGAACTTGGGTGAAATCTCTACTGCATAGATCCAGCCTTTATTCCCAACTGCCTTGCTCATCAAAATGGTAAAAAATCCTGTGCCAGCACCAATGTCAGCGACACGTGAACCGGGTTGAATTGCCAAGGCTTTCAGTATTTCCCTTCGCGATTGGTATACCTCACGACTTTCGACCTCAAACCTGGCAATCCAGTCATCAACATTCAGTTCTGGGTCAATGAAGTTGCTGTTAATTCCCGGTTTCACGCTTGTTGGGATTTCACTCTGTTCAGGTGTAGGTGAGGTAATCCTGGTTTCACTCTTAGCCGATTCTTGTTGTGCCCATGCAATAGTTGAGACGAGAGGGATGAGAAGAAGTGTTGCAGCGAAACGTGTCATCGTTGTTTTGGAGATGGAGTTTGTGAAAGAAAACGTCTGTCGTTTCCCAAGTGGTTTCGATTCGTGTGTGCAAGGAGGAAATCTTGCGATGAAAGCTTAGCAACTGCCTGTCAGTAATGCGTCATGTGAATGGCTGTTTGCTGATGCAGTGTGATTCAGTTGCGTTGCTATTCGCCTGATTTCCAGTTCAATTGAATTGAGTCGATCTTCGCCACTTCATCGCTGTCGGCAAAGTTCCCCTCAGTGCAGAGTCTTAGGAAATTTGCGGGACGTGAGGGGGCGATTTTGCCCATTCCAAGACTTTGGAAGTGATGTTTTCCCAAGCCCTTCGAAAAAATTTGGTAGCTTCCCTTATTGGTATCAATTTCGAGTCGCAAGATAATCGGCTGATCGATTTTGTTGTTTCGTGAGATAGTGGTGGCAGGGATTAAAGTGCCTTCCCCTGGGGCTTCACCCCGTATCACGATATCGCTATTGAATTTTCTTGATAACACCATGCTCGCCGCGACTCTTGGACGATCACGATCACTAGTGAATCCGATCCGTATTGCTTCATTACCCGGGTTGCCAGAGAATTTTAGCTCTTGCAGTTCAATTTCAACTGCTGCTTGGGTGGCAGAATGACTAACTGGAAAATAAGTATCCGCGAGCTCGTCGAGGCTTGAGCGTTTGATGCTCAGGCAGCCGCTGCCGTCAATTGTTGATGCAGGAAGAGCATTCGTCCATTTCCTGTCAGTTTTTCCGTGGCAAGATGCCTGAGGCAGGTTGGTGTTGATGTCATCGTCGAAATCCCAACGAGCGATGGTGTCATATTCGTGTGATGCCGGGCCTCCACTGCGACGACGATCGGCAATTCCAATTCGCATGTTGGTATCTTGATCGATAGCGACAGTGTGCGCAGATCCTTGTTTGGGACGATTTCCAACTACATGACCCATGTCAGCCAACTGCTGCTGAACGCGTGAATGTGGAGGTTGATCGAGAGCTTCAAGGTCCAGTTGATCCGGAAACCACTGATGGTGCATTCTTGCACCGGCGACTGCTTGTTCCGGGGTCAGGCTGAACTCGGTCACACCCAACACGATTCCAAGCACTGTGTTGATAATGGTGCGACCGCCCGGGCTGCCGGTCACTAAAAACAGTTTTCCGTCTTTCTCAAGCATGGTGGGTGATTGCGAGCTTAGCATTCGTTTTCCGGCTGCGACCATATTGGGTTTGGTACCAATACGCCCCGCCTCATTGGTTTCACCTGGGAACCAGTTGAAATCACCCATTTCATTGTTGAGCAAAAAACCTGCACCCTTCACGACAATGCGTGAGCCCCAACTGGCTTCCAATGTATAGGTGTTGCTGACCGCCATGCCATTTTTATCGACGATAGAAAAGTGCGTGGTGTCAGGACTTTCGCTGGTTACATTGATTTCGGGCGTGATCAAGCCACTGGGCGTTGCTTTATTCAAATCAATCGACATTGCGACTTCACGAGCATATTTTTTGCTAGTCAGGAATTCAGGGATTCGTGTGTACTCGGGGTCACCCAAATAACGAGCTCGATCGGCGAACACACGTCTGCAGGTCTCGGCAATCAGGTGAATGCATTGGGGGTTGTATCGATCCCATTTGGACATGTTGAAATTTTCAATAATGTTCAAGGCCTCAATGATGCAGGTGCCTCCAGATGACGGAGGGGGAGCACCGAGTATCGTATAGCCACGGAAATTTCCCTTCATGGCAGGGCGGATCACAGCTTTGTATTGCTCAAGGTCTTGAAGTGAGATCTCTCCGTTACCTCGGCCCATCTCCTCTACCAGCTGCTTGGCGATGGCTCCCTTGTAAAAAGAATCAGGTCCCTGTTGGGCGATGAGCCGCAGCGTTGCCGCTAGATCAGGCAACAACAGAGTGTCACCAGCTTTCCAATCTGTATGATCTGGCTTGCCATAAACTCGCCTGAGTTCGGAATGGGTGTTTTCAGATTGAACCGATGGAATGCTCAAAACATAGTTCAGTGATTTCGCCAATGCGGGATCGATTGGGACACCTTGCAAGGCGAGTTCGCTTGCAGGCATCACCAGTCTGGCCCACTTCAGGCGACCATATTTTGCATGCGCCAGAGCGAGGCCTTTTACTGTTCCTGGTACTCCGACCGCTTTTTGGGTGAAGGTGGTATCCGATCGAGTGAATGAATTTTTTTGCATGGAAATGGGGGCTGTCTCACGGTAATCGACGCAAACAGTTTTTTTTCCGTTCGCGGGACGCACCAACATGAAGCCACCGCCACCAATATTGCCAGCTTCGGGCCACGAAACCGCAAGAGCGAAGGCCGTCGCAACAGCTGCATCCACGGCGTTGCCGCCGTCCAGCAAGACATCTCGTCCTATCTGACTTGCAATTCGTGAGTCGCTGACAACGATCCCTCCGTCGCTACGAATGACTTCTACCCGCTCATCGTGGGCAGAAATATCATGCGGTTGGCTAATCGTTGCAAGCAGAAACGCCATGCAACTAGCTAGAAGCCCCAATCCGTGCGGGCCTTTGTTAGACGGGCTGTTGCAGTTTGGCAATTTTCTCTCCCCAAGCAGTGGCAAATGCGTCACAAAGCAGTTGCGGCGTGTTCTACCCACCCCGCACCCGGCTGGTTTCAAGCTATCTACTTTTTCCAACCCGCCGGTCAGTTTACGGCGATCTGACTCGTCTTGCTCATAATTTCGCTGGGGCGAAGGTTCTAATTCCAAAGGAACTACTGTTTCTACAAGGGAACATGTGTTTCCGGGATGCATTCCTGTCCGGGTGGATGTGCCAGCATTTAAAAAATGCCACACCCACCCCCGCCCCAGTTCACCGTTGCGCTGTTACGATTTGGCCTGATTTTACATGTGGCGACATTCGCCAGACGGCCAGACATTCAACGATTAAAGGAAGACCGTGTCCCTTCAATCTCCGAAGATCATCTACACGCATACGGACGAAGCTCCTGCCTTGGCGACTCAGTCGCTGTTGCCGATAATCCGAGCCTATGCGGGCGCGGCGGGAATAGAGGTTGAAACGAAGGATATTTCGTTGGCAGGGCGAATCCTGGCAAATTTTCCTGAATATCTGAACGAGAACCAGAAGCAGGCAGATGCGCTCGCCGAACTTGGATTGCTGGCCAAGACTCCCGAAGCCAATATCATCAAACTGCCAAACATCAGTGCATCAATTCCTCAATTGGTTGCTGCGATTGAGGAATTGCAGAGTCACGGGTTCAGCGTTCCCAATTTTCCGGAAGAACCAGAGAGCGATCACGAAAAAGAAATTCGCTCCCGTTATGCCAAAATTCTGGGCAGCGCTGTGAATCCTGTTCTTCGTGAAGGTAATTCAGATCGTCGGGTTGCCGGTCCAGTGAAAGAGTATGCTCGCAGTCACCCCCATTCGATGGGTGAGTGGTCTGCGGATTCCAAATCACATGTCGCTCACATGCAGCAGGGTGATTTTTTTGGCAGTGAACAATCCCATGTGATGGAGCAGGCTGGGGTTGTTACGATCGAGTTCGAAACGGCGGAGGGAACAAAAACCGTACTCAAGAGTGAACTTTCTTTGCAGGCCAAAGAGATCATTGACGGGTCTGTGATGAGTCGAAGTGCGTTGCGGGAATTTCTTGCCAAGGAAATTGATGATGCTGGGCAGCAGGGGATTTTGTTGTCCTTGCATCTGAAAGCAACGATGATGAAGGTGTCGGATCCGATTATCTTCGGGCACGCCGTCAATGTTTATTACGAGGACGTGTTTGAGAAGCATGCCTCAGTGTTCCAGCAATTGGGCATCGAGGCCTGCAATGGTTTGGGAGATGTTTATAGTAAAATTGAGGCATTACCAGACGAGCAGCAGCAGGTCATCAAGGCAGACATCGATGCTGTCTACGCCAAACGCCCCGCCTTGGCCATGGTGGATTCTGACAAAGGAATCACAAACCTGCATGTACCTAGCGATATTATCATTGATGCCTCCATGCCCGCAGCAATCCGTGCCTCGGGAAAAATGTGGGGGCCGGATGGAAAGTTGCACGACACCAAGGCGATTATTCCAGACCGTTGCTATGCCGGTATCTATCAAGCAACGATCGACTTCTGTAAACAGCACGGTGCTTTCGATGTGACCACAATGGGAAGTGTTTCCAACGTTGGTCTGATGGCTCAGAAGGCAGAAGAGTACGGATCGCACGACAAGACGTTCGAAATGACTGACGAAGGAATCGTTCGAGTGCTGGATGCCGATGGAAAGGTGTTGATGGAGCATGCTGTGCAGCAAGGCGATATCTGGCGCATGTGTCAGACAAAAGACGAGCCGATTCAGGACTGGATCCGTCTCGCCGTCTCGCGAGCGCGGGCAACGGGAGCTGCTGCGGTCTTCTGGTTGAATGCCCAAAGAGCGCACGATGCAAATTTGATTCAAAAAGTCGAAGAATATCTACCAAACCATGATGTCACTGGACTGGAAATCAGTGTCATGTCTCCCGTCGATGCTGCGACTCATGCCTGTCAGAGGGCAAAGGATGGATTGGATACCATTTCCGTGACTGGTAACGTGCTGCGGGATTACTTGACTGATCTGTTTCCAATTCTTGAACTGGGTACCAGTGCAAAAATGTTGTCAATCGTCCCTCTATTAGCGGGCGGTGGGTTGTTCGAAACAGGTGCCGGCGGTTCGGCACCAAAGCACGTTCAACAGTTTGTTGAGGAAGGGCATTTGCGTTGGGACTCTCTTGGTGAGTTCTTGGCACTTGCTGTTTCGCTCGAGGACCTTGGCAACAAAACCAGTCATCGAGGCACTTTGGTTCTTGCCAAAACCTTGGACCAGGCAACGGGACAATTGCTCGATAATGATCGATCACCCAGCCGAAAGGTCAACGAGCTGGATAACCGTGGAAGCCACTTCTACCTCGCTCTCTACTGGTCACAAGCGCTGGCTGCACAGACCGAAGATGTCGATTTGCAACAGCGTTTCACTCCGCTCGCGAAAAGACTCAGCGATGCCGAAGCGACAATCGTGGAAGAACTCAATGCTGCTCAGGGGGCGGCGGTGGATATCGGTGGGTACTACCAGCCTGACACAGCGAAGGCCGCTCAGGCGATGCGGCCCAGTGATACCTTCAATCGGGCTATCGAGTTGTTGAATCAAGCATCGTCGGAGTAGACAGTGTTACCATGGGGCAGTAAGCAGGCGGTCTGTTGGATTTCGGTTTGCTTTTTATCCTGAGGTTCTGATGCTGTTTGAGGTGATTGATGCGACATGGACTTGGATCAGTAATTGCATTGTCGTTGGCATGCATTGTTGTGTTTTTGCCCAGCGTGGGGAACGCTGAAGAACGCTGTTGTTGGCGTGCTGCTGTGGGTGCGGTCGCGATCACACCTGAGGAACCGCTGTGGATGGGTGGATATGCCGCTCGTGATAAACCTGCGGATGGAAAAATACACGATCTGTTCGCCAAAGTTCTTGTAATTGAAGATCTGGATGGCCATCGACTTGTGATTGTCACGGCTGATCTGCTTGGAATTACCCAAGAACTGCGAACCGCGGTAGAAACGCAGGTGCAGCAGTACGGCGTGGGGCAAAAAAGCTTGCTGCTCAATGCATCGCATACTCATTGTGGTCCAGAATTACGCAGTGAAAGGTTGCTTCGGCTAGGAATCGATGCCCGCTATGCCGCACGATCACGTAACTACGTACGTTGGGTTTCACAGCAAATTGCCACTCTGATTGGCGAGGTTGTTGGTCGGATAGAACCGGCTCGCTTGTTTTACAGTCATGCAAGGGCAGGGTTTGCCATGAATCGCCGACTACCCACAGAGAAAGGCTTTATCAACAGTCCCAACCCTGATGGACCGACCGATCATCGGGTTCCTGTGCTCCGCATGGAAACAGCATCAGGCGATTCGAAAGCGATCCTGTTTGGCTATGCATGTCACGCGACCACACTCAGTTTTCAACGGCTGTGTGGTGACTACCCAGGATTTGCACAACAGTTTGTCCAAGAGACGCACCCTGGGTGTATCGCCATGTTCATGAATGGCTGTTCTGGCGATCAGAACCCGTATCCCCGTCGCACCCTTGATCTGGCCAAGCAACATGGTCGGGCGCTGGCGAATGGTGTTGAGACAGCATTGCTGACAAAAACGCAAAGGGAGTTGCGAGGGCCACTGCAGGTGGCATTCAAAAATGTGACACTGCGATTTGCTGAACCGCCCACACGGAAAGATCTCGAAAAACAGGCACAGTCGGGAAACAAATATATGCGTATTCATGCTCGGGGCCTGTTGGACGAACTGGATGCACATGGTCGCATCAAAATAGAGTTTGATCGTTTTCCACTGCAGGTTGCACGGTTTGGAAATGATCTGATACTGGTTGGGATCTGCGGCGAGGCAGTGGTTGATTATTCACTGAGATGCAAGCAGGAGTTGTCCGATGGATCACAGATTGCGGTTTGGACAGCCGGTTACTGCAATGACGTATTTGGCTATCTTCCCAGTCAAAGGATTTTACAAGAGGGTGGCTACGAAGCAGGAGCAGCTATGCGTTACACTGCATTTCCCGGGCCATTTGACACGTCAGTTGAGTCACGAATCATGGAAGGCATCCATCAGTTGGTAAGTGGTCTTTCCCAGAAATGAATGCTCCGCGGCTGATTGCGAATTGGGGATTGGGTTTCCTGCTAAAGCGGATGGGGTGCTACACGATGCAGAAGAGAGAAAGTTATGTCACAGGAAAAATTAAAGTCTGCGAGTTCATCTTCGGCAGATTCACAAACGCCCAATCCACCCATGGCGCAGGTGGATGTTCCTGCGTTTCCCTGCATCGTCCATCTGGAAGTCCAAGATGGAGTTTATCGAGGGCGGGTAGCCAATCTTGCAGGGATTGAGGCCGTAGCTAGCACCGAACGCGAAATGTTGGGAAAAATCGTCCCCCTCTTCAAAAGTGCCGTCGCGGAAATTCACCAACGTGGTGACTCCATTCCGTGGATCACACCCGTGCCAGAGCCCAGATCTACTGAGATCAAGCGTTTCATTCCCGTGCATCTGTGATGAAGCCATCAAGAGCTAGGTGTGCTTGAGAGAGCTGGTTAACCAAGTCGGTAAGGGAAGCAGACAAGAGCCACATGTGGCGGCTGAAAAATATTTGGCAGCACCGTTTTACTGGGTGTTGCGCCAGGTAAAAGGTGTTCCGATGAAGCGAGCACTGATGGTTTTTATTTGGGAATCAGCAAAATACAGTGGAACTTGTGTGAAAAATCTTGCGGACCCCCTTGCGCTATGCCGCGTACCTGAATGACAGCCAAATAAATCAATTCATAGCACTGGCTGTATCACGATTCATGGTTCAGGTTTCCAATGCAAATTCAATTTTCTACCATCAGTTCTGTTGATGGAAGTGACAGTGATGCTCATTTGATTGCCACAGCGTGTGCTGGCGATCAGGCTTCTTACACCAAGTTGGTGGATCGATATCAAGGACGCTTGACATCTGCAATACGAGCCAAGGTGGCATGCTCCGGCACTGCTGATGACATCGTTCAGGACGCATTCGTGCGTGCATTCAATAGTCTTCATTCTTTTCGAAGTGACAGCAGTTTTTATACTTGGTTGTATCGAATCGCTCTCAACTCCCGTCGTTACTATCTCAAGAATCGACACCGAATTAGTACTTTGGATGAGACATGCGAAACGTGTCAGCCCGTGGGTAGGTCATCGTGTCTTGATGCTGTTGAGGGCCCTCTGGCTTGCCTTGAGAGATCGGAGGATTGCCATGCTGTGAATCTTGCGATGCAGCGATTGGATACTCACCACCGCGAAATTCTGCGATTGCGAGAATTCGAAGGTTTTGGCTATCGGAAAATTGCGGAAGCTTTGCATCTGACGATGGGTACCGTTCGCAGCCGTATCAGCCGAGCACGATCACAATTACGAAAAGAGCTCGCGACCTACTGGAGTGCGAAACCAGCCACCGCCAGCTGCTGTTTGGTTACAACTGCATCAGGATAATTGGCATTCCTTGCTCATCGCTTGAGCGACATGTCAAGGCGCTGAATTTGTTAGTCGGTCTTGACTTCGATGAGCTGATTTCCGTTCGGTGTGGTAGGCTGATTTTGTGGGACTGCGCTAACACAGATGTGAGAGGGGCGCCGTGATTACACATTCACGACCGCATGTCTTGGAAACCATAATCTGGTAAATCGCAAGTTGGTCGTTGACCCCGCAACGGCTTCTGTTGGGTTCGCGGGAGCAGTTCTGGCACTTGCTGAGCACGATTAAATTCGGACAGTGGCCTGAAAATTGCAAAATTTGGCTCACCAGAGAGAAGATCGTCTGATGCAGATCTTCTGACATCGAAGTGATGTCCAACTTTCGCATTCGCTCAAATATCTGGACTGTCGGTGATGATTCCCTGCAATTAATTACATGGTTGGTGGCAGGTCTGACGCTGGCTTCGACTGTAGCGTGAGCTTGCGGTGCAGACGCCGAGTCTTTGTTCTGCTGTGTCAAGAATCCTGTTGGGATGAGGCAAACATCATGGGTGACCTTGAGACGAACGATCGAAAAGCATTTCTGGAAGAGTTTCAAAAGCACGATTTGAGCTATCTCAGCAAAGAGTGGTAGTGCTTTTTAATTGTCGGTGTTTTGTTCGTGATCGCCGGAACGTTCTCGATTGCCTATCCACTTTCCATTTCTGTGGGTGTTGTCATCCTGATCATCTGCGGAGTAACAATGGTGATCAGTGCTTTTTGGGCGGTTAAGTGGAGTGCGTTTCTTGTAAACATGCTGGGTGGCGTGGTTTATGTCGTCGCTGGATTCATGATCACCGAGATGCTAGTTGAATCGCTGGCATGATTGGCACTCATGCTAGCCGGGTTATTTGTAGTAGGTGGTGTTTTTCGTACTGTCATGGCATTGGTCGAAAAGTACACTCAGTGGGGCTGGGGGTTGTTCAATCGTATCGTGACACTCATGCTTGGGCTGATTGTTTTCCGGGCATTTCGGCACCTTCCAGAAGGAGTCAATGGTGTCCTCTAGATCATCGGCTTATTTGTGGGGCTGGAACTGCTCTTGGACGGGTGGACGTGGATTATGCTCTCTTTTGCCATTAAGAAGCTTCCTCACGCTCCGGAAAATGCTTCTTGATCAAAGTAGTGGAATATTGGATAAGAGAGATTGCTTTTGTTGAATGATGATTGCATTGCATGAAAGCGTGTGCTCTCAGCCAGACGATGGATCGAATAGAGACGGGGGACTTGATGTTGAAGGTTGAGACGAAAAATCTTTTCCGTTCACTTTGCGTGAGCAGTACGTTGGGCTGGTTTGTGTTGGTTGGTGCATTTGTGCTAACAGAACTCGCTGGTTCCGGGCAAGTCTTTGCGCAGCAAGAATCGCAAGTCACGTCGGTCTCTCCTGACAATCCAATTTCACCATCAGTTGCGAATCCGATTGAATCATCGGTTGCCAACCAGAGCCAAGGAACGGGCGTTTCCAATGAACCGGTAGTCAAACCGCCGAACACCGGTCTGCCGAACACCGGTCTGCCGAATACTGGTCGGCCGGATCCTGTTCAGCAAGTCCCGTCGGCTCTTTCATCATCTTCGAACAAAGATGGTTCTGCCGACGCGAACCAAATCAATGGCCTGACGCTGGAATCGCTTGAGAAAGACTGGGCTTCCATCGAATCAAGCTCTGGACTTGATGACGCTGTCAAAGAAGGTCTGCGTCCCATCTATCGACAGGCAATCGATACACTGAAAAAGGTCCAGGTTGCGAGGCAGCAGGAAGCAGAGTACCGGGACGCGATCACTTCAGCACCTCCGAAGACGATCGATCTCACACGACAATATGAAGAGTTGCCTACGCTTGAGGCAGCAGCAGCAACCGATGCTAAAATCGATGCTCTGGATCTACAGAAGACAATTGCCCTGCGACAGGAAGAGTTGTCTGAGCATCGTGACCAGTTGTCAAAAGCTGCGGCTGAGTTGGTGCGGGTGCAGGCCAGAACAGATGAAATTACGGTTCGTCTTGTAAATCTCAAGACTGAACTGGGAGAGTCTCGAGCCAAGCTCGCCAGCCCGGCACTGGTGGAAGATGCAGCTTCTCCGAGGCGGATTGCAGATCGCAAGCTTCTGAAATCTGTGCAGGCTTTCTTGGTTGCCGAGAACCAAATGCTTGAAGCAGAGAAAGCCAGTCAGGATGAACGCGAGCAGTTGGCGATCGCAAAGCAGCGTTTTTTGAAACGCAAGATTTCTGACGAGGAAGTTCTGGTTGCTAAATTGCAGAAGCGGTGGTCCGAGAACAAAAGTAAGGAATCCATCGAATTGACCGCCAGCATCAGTGCCGTGCTGCAAGAAGCTCGATCTGATCCAGAAAGTGACAAGCTGGAAGATCTGATCGACGAGGTCGGGACGCTGCTGAAAGAGTATGCCGATGCTGTAGCATTATCAAAACGCATTGCTGCAGCAGAGACGGCGGCAACGCAGCGTCTCGATTACTTGGAACAGGAGTACTCACACCTACAAACACAAGTCGAGATGCGAGGTGGTGGAAGAGCAATGGCGCAGGTGCTCTTTGACCTGCAGGATCAATTATTGAATCCCACTGACGATAAAACGATTGATTTTGGTACCTTGCCAAAATTAGATGATATTCGGATCAGTAACTTGATCGTTGAACGCGAAATGCGTGCGCATGAGGAACGCACGGAGCAGTTTGCAGCGGATGTCTTGCCAGCCGCTACGCCGCTTCTTGAAGTTCGGCTCGAATTACTTCAAAAGTTGAATACGGAATACACAGATCTGTTGCCCACCCTTTCCGCTTTGGGGGTGGCTAACGAACTTTTCCTGCAGCGTGTCGATGAGGTCAGATCCTACATCACAGAGCAGTTGTTTTGGATTCGTAGCGCGTTGCCTGTGAACCTTGCAACGCTTCGCGATATTCCTAGCGGTATGTCTTGGCTTTTCAATATGGAGCATTGGACGGAATTTGCGAATACTCTTTTCGCTCTTTTTGTGCTTCGGCCGGTGCAGTGTCTGTTTTTGTTGTTCACGGTGATTGCCTTGTGCGTCACTCGCCCTTGGAGCATTGCGGCTCTGACGCGAGTGGGGGTAGCAACCCGACGTGTATCTACTGATCGCTATGCCTTGACGTGGCGGGCGTTTGGATTGACCCTGCTGTTGGCCTTGCCAATTCCACTGGTTCTGTTGTTCCTGGCTTGGGGGACACAGGAGGCAGCGGAGCCCAGCGCTTGGCTGCGTGGGATGGGGGCAGGACTGTCCAATGCTGTCTGGGTTGCACTGGTGCTGGAGTTCGCTGGGGCAGCGAGTCGTCCCGGTGGGCTGGGAATTGTCCACTTTGACGCAAGGCCATCAACCTTGAGGCTGCTTCGAAAAGTAGTGTTTCGCATCGGCATCATTTATATACCAGCGCAGATTTTGGCAGCCAGCACTCTGTATGGGGATGCCTCTGAATACTCGGGTAGCGTGGGACGCTTTTTCTTTGTTTCAGCACATATTTGGGTAATCTTGCTGGTGGTCCGGATGTTCAAGTCATCACAGGGATTGTTGGTGGCATCAGCCGAACGAAAGAGTAAGGGAGGGGGAATCAAACTCCAATACTTCCTGTTTGCGTTGACTGTGGCAGTTCCAACAGTACTCGTTGTTTTGGCCTGGCAGGGATATCTGATTACCGCGATCGAACTGAGCTTAAATTTTGTTGCCACGCTGACGGTGATGAGTCTTGGTGAATTGGCCTATTGGATGACCTTGCGATGGTTCGCGCTCAAAAAACGTCAGCTGGCATTGGCCGAGCGATTGGAAAATTGGCGTAACCGTAAGGCAGCTGAAGATGCACCTGAATCAGAGGGTGAAGTGTTTGTGCAGGAAGCTGAACTGGAGCAGGAATTGGATTTGGACGTGATCGGAGAGCAGACTCGCCGCATGATGCAGTTCCTCTATACCATTGCGACTGTGGTAGCCATTTTTGGATTGTGGTCGGGGACGATCCCGCTCATTGCAGTACTGGAGGCTGTCCAGATTGTGGGTGGTTTGACTCTGCTGGGTCTAACTCAAACCATCGTGATTTTGGCTGTCATGACCATCGCCGTGAAAAACCTGCCAGGGGTTCTGGAACTGGCAGTACTACGGACCACTAGCGTCGAGTCAGGAACACGGTATGCCATCGTGACTCTTTGTCGCTACACTTTGATGGCCATCGGATTTGCTGCTCTTGCCAGAGTTCTTGAAATCGATTGGAGTAAGTACGCATGGATCGCTGCTGCTCTGAGCGTCGGCTTGGGATTCGGAATGCAGGAAGTTGTGACGAATTTTGTCTGTGGCATTATCCTGCTTTTTGAAAGACCTGTTCGCGTTGGCGATGTGGTTACCGTGGATGGCACCACTGGAACTGTCACTCGAATCCGGATGCGGGCGACGACAATTACTAATTGGGACCGGCAGGAATTGGTTGTGCCGAACAAAACCCTGATCACGAATACATTTTTGAATTGGACTCTCTCAGGCACAATTAGCCGTATTGTCGTGAATGTTGGTGCGGCATACGGATCCGACACGGATCTTGCTAGAGACATTTTGGTATCCGTTGCTCAAGATCATCCAGTGGTCATGGACGAGCCAAAACCAATGGCAACATTTGAGGAATTTGCTGATAGCTACTTGAACCTCGTTCTGAGGGCTTATGTGCCGGATCTTGATAGTCGTCTGAAAACCATTACTGAACTCCATACCGAGATTGACAGGCGTTTTGCAGAAGCTGGGATTGAAATTGCATTCCCACAGCAGGATGTGCATCTAAGAAGTAGTGTCAGCTGTCCTCGGTGTGGGGAAAACACAGCTGTTACTATGGTGGACGAGGCACGATAAAAAACAAAGTGACCATCTCTGCAGATTGACGATGTGCTTAATGTGAAACGGTTTACGCTGCTTTCAAGGACTTGCAGTCCCTTGGATGGTGGCGGAATCTGGTTCCCAGCCAAGAGGTCCCATAGTGGCAGCAAAGTGTGTGAGTCATGCCTGCGGTATGCCAGAAAATCCGAGCAGACGGGTCCGGAAATCGGCGGAAAATACTGTTCCCGCTTATTTGTTCGTATTCGCTGGTCTTCAGATACCCCTATGCCAGCATCGAGTGTGAGCCACTAGAAAGTTGCTAGGGTATCCCCTGGGCAGCAGGACACTGCCACATTCTGTTAGATCGAGGAACAGGTTGAGTGCTCAGCTATTTCTATCATCCGACCACGGTGACGTGGAGTATTCACGTTGTATTCGCCTTCATACTGAGCGTTCGTGTGATCATGAAACGTCCCAGTACCGGAGTTGCTTTGGCGTGGCTGTTGGTGATCAATGCTATTCCCATTTTTGGTGCGTTGATTTATCTGTTGATTGGTGAGAGGCGGATTAGCTGGTCACGTCAGGAGAGCATTAAACAACTACGATCTGATTATTCGGAGGTGATTGAGCAAGCGGTGCATGCAGGGTTGCTTACGGTTGATTGGGAAAAACATGGCGAGTTGGCTGAGAGTATGGGTCGTCTCGGCCGGCAAATGGTGGGTAGTCCGACGGTCTGTGGCAGCAATTACGAACTGTTTGGAGAGACTGAGGAGATTCTGCGAAGGATTGCGGAAGACATCGACAAGGCTGATCGAAGTGTGTTGATGGAGTTCTACATTTGGGGGAGTGGTGGCTTGGCTGACGAAGTTCTTGCTGCTGTGATTCGTGCTCAGCAACGTGGAGTTCACTGTTGCCTCTTGATCGACGCAGTGGGGGCACGACCATGGTGGAAGGGCAGCCAACCCGCAGAATTGAAGGCGGCAGGTGTGGAATTGCGACCTGCATTACCTGTGGGATTATTTCGAAGTCTGGTTGGCCGTACTGATCTAAGGCTGCATCGAAAAATTGTGGTGATTGATAGCGAAGTCTCATGGACAGGGAGCATGAATCTCGTCGATCCCAAATTCTTCAAACAAGACAGTGGAGTAGGTGAGTGGGTTGATGCCATGGTTCGGCTTCAAGGATCTGTGGTGTCTTCCTTGGCGGCCACTATGATCGGTGACTGGACGCTTGAAGGTGACGATTCTCTTTCTGAGTTGGTCAGTCGTCACCACTTGCATCTGGTTGCTCCTCAAGGGGCCGCTGACATTCAAGTGATCCCCTCAGGACCTGGTGAAACGAATGACGGGCTGTTGCAGATGATCCTCACCATGATCAATGGAGCGCGAGAAGAACTGCTACTGACCACACCCTATCTGGTGCCCGACGAATCCCTCGTGCGGGCCTTGCGGGGTGCGTCCGCCCGAGGGGTGAAGGTCAGAGTGATTGTTCCCCGAAAAGTCGATTCGGTGATGACTAGGTACGCCAGCCGCTCTTACTACGATGATTTGCTCACCAGTGGCATCGATTTGTATCTGTATGACGGGGGGCTGCTGCATACCAAGTCGATTACAGTTGATGGGCATATCTCGATGTTCGGGACGGTCAACTTCGATATGCGAAGTTTATGGCTGAATTATGAAGTTGCTTTGTTCGTGTACGACGCGGGTTTTGGCAGTAATTTGCGGGAATTGCAGCAAAGCTACCTCGACGACTCAGAAAGGGTTGATCGCGACTCGTGGTCAGAAAGGTCATTTGTGAATCGACTCTTGGAAAACACATTGCGACTGGTGAGCCCGCTTCTGTAACGCACCATCAACAACGTAAGCAGTATTGCAAACTTATTGATTCACGAGTTTTTTTTTGCTGTGAGTGTATGGCGTCCTGTTCTTGTTCATGCATCTTGGTACAGTCTCATTCTGACCATGCTTAGTCATTTGAAATACAGCATGCTCAGTCATTGGGAATACAGATTCATTAGAGGTATTGAAGACTATGGTTCTGCACGAAAAAGATTCGATCCGCGAACAGCTCGATGACGACATTTATGCTGCAGTCGATCATGCGGTATCCATTCCAAAATATCGTTTTCCTTCCGAGGAACAAAATCCGAGGAACGTGTACTCGATCGTCCATGACGAATTAATGCTGGATGGCAACTCCAGACAGAATTTGGCCACCTTCTGCCAGACTTGGATGGAGCCTGAGGTCCACAAGCTCATGGATGAGTGCCTCGACAAGAATATGATCGACAAGGATGAGTATCCGCAAACTGCTGAGATTGAAGCAAGATGCGTGCATATGCTCGGTGACTTGTGGAATTCGCCTGCCAAAGAAAATGCGGTGGGCTGCTCAACGACTGGATCCAGCGAAGCAGTGATGTTGGGTGGCATGGCGATGAAACGTCGCTGGGAGGCCTCCAGAAAAGCTGCAGGTAAATCTATCGATAAGCCCAATCTGATAACCGGGCCGGTACAGGTTTGTTGGCACAAGTTTGCACGTTATTGGGATATCGAACTGCGAGAAATTCCAATGGAAAATGGTCGACTGTTGATGACACCTGAAGAAGTGCTCAAACGCTGTGATGAGAATACAATTGGTGTGGTACCGACCTTGGGAGTCACGTTCACGTGTCAGTACGAGCCAGTGAAAGACGTGGCAGACGCGCTGGATAAACTGGAAGATGAGACTGGTTTGGATATTCCCATTCATGTTGATGGCGCCAGTGGGGGATTTCTTGCGCCATTCTGCTCGCCGGATCTGGAATGGGATTTCCGGCTGCCACGCGTCCGTTCAATCAATGCCTCTGGTCACAAGTTCGGACTCTCACCTCTCGGTGTTGGCTGGATTATGTGGCGTGATACGGAAGATCTTCCTGAAGAATTGGTTTTCTGGGTGAATTATCTCGGCGGTAATATGCGCGACATTGCGTTGAATTTCTCCCGTCCGGGTGGCCAAGTGGTTTGTCAGTATTACAATTTCTTGAGATTGGGCCGCGAAGGTTATCGCAAGATCCACGGTGCCTGCTACGCGACCGCTCAGTTTTTGGCTGAACAGCTCAGTAAGGTGGATTTGTTTGAAGTTCTCTATGACGGCCAAACCAATGAGGGAATCCCAGCGCTCTGCTGGAAGTTGAAAGAGGGTGTTGATCCGGGCTTTACGCTTTATGATCTTGCCGATCGTCTCAGGGCACGTGGTTGGCAGGTACCTGCCTATTCATTGCCCGCCAACCGCCAAGACCTTGTCATTCAACGAATACTCGTCAGACATGGCGTTAGCCGTGATTTGGGAGTCTTGCTGCTGAAGGACCTCATGGAAGCGCTTGATCATCTTCGAAAACATCCTGTCTCAACCCCATTGTCTTCCACAGAGGCATCCGGTTTTCGTCATTAGTCTGTTTTGAACGGTGCTGGATGTGATGGGGCAGCTTTTCCCAGTCACTCGAGTGACACGACTTTCAGTGTTGAGTATTGAAAATGCTTGAAGCGAGTGATCTCTGGAAATTCAGGGACCGGCGCAGTTCGTAATTCGCTGAGTGCATCGTTTAGGCGATGGCACTCTTACGGTGTGGATTTCATGACACCACTGCGAAGACCTTCCCCAGTCAGGGGCATTCGTGACGGGAGCGAGTCGCCGCGTCTGCAGTCGAAACTGGCGGTTGGCTGGTGATCTCAATTGGCGGATGAGGTTGGTATTCGCAGTGGGTTCACTTCTGTTCATCTCTGAAAATGTCTCAGGTCTGTCGCCCAACTTTGTCGGCTTAGTTCAGCTCTTTTTGTCTGGATACATGGAGTTTGTAGAGATGTGCCATGGGCATTGGATGGTCCTAACTCGCATTAGTTTGGGTTTTTGTACATCTGTTTTAGTGTGACGTGTCGAGCTAGGAAGTCCTGCGTTGTCCCGGGCTAGAAAGGTCGGGTTGAAAAGGCGTGGTTGGAGGTGGGGAATTATTGTTCGATCAGGATTCCATGCATGAATGTTCTATCCACTTCAAGTTGAATCTGGAGGTGAAAACGCATCGGGCCAAATAGTGTCGGAGTCGAACTTGCATTGATCGAAAGTGGCACCGGACAGTTTGGCACCTCGAAAGTCGCAACCGCAAATATTTGCCTGGTCGATGTCTGCACCTGTCAGATCGGCACCTGCGAAACTTGCATTCTCGAAATTTCCGCAGTTCATTCGACAACCCGCCAAACGGGCGTTTGAGAAGTCCGCTTGCTTCGCCCATGCAGCGATCAGGCTCGCATTCTGGAAATTTGCCCCGACTGCGATCGCCCCTTCTAAGGAAGCTGCACGTAAATCGGCTTCAATAAAATTCGTTGAGGAAATGTTCGCTCCATCGAGTTGCGCCCGATGTAGGTTCTTGGCACTTAAGTCTGCGCCAATGAGTGATTCCAAGTTCACGCGAACGATTTCACCAGTGCCGCAAAAAATCTCGATCATTAATTACCCCAATGTTTTGGGCAGATGAGAACGTCTTCCCACGGAATTAGACGGTCGGGTTTGCACCGAACCAAGGCTGGATTGATGGTTCTTTTCCAAACAACTTACCAGCAACTTAGCGATGATTTCCTTCCACGGTAAAGTCCCCGTGCATCTTAATCCGTGGCGGCACTTCGACAGCTTCGAGCAGGCGTACATATCGTTCAACCATGGGGCGAGGGACTCTCTCTACCTGCTGTGACGACAATGGGTCGTCCTTCATCGCTTATCAGATTGCGTCCTCGGTTACGTCAATTGGCTCTTTTGTGGTAACTCTCGTTCCTGTGGCGACTCCGATTCCCCGGATGATCCTCCACACTGTGCCAGCCAACTGGACTGTAGCAAGGGTGCCGTCCATGACGCGTGCACCCACACTCTGGTCGTGTCCGTCAATCGTGTCATGACGACTGCCAGCATCTGAAATACCACGGACCCTCGTTGCCTCAGTTTCATGATCTCGACATGCCTGGCAGTGTTTGTGTTTGGTGGTGATCCGGCAAGCTGGTAGCCGTTTTAAACGTGGGTAACTTTGTTTGGTGCCGTTGGATTTTAAAAGAGTTCGATGCTGTTATTGCCTGAGGCAGTCACCAAAGGCGACAAATATCCACCGCCGAGGAAGGCACCATCGCAAGTTGGATTGACTTGAAGTGTTGGCTGGCTGAAGCTTCAATGAAAAATGAGTAAGATATGGATGAGTTGTGTTCTTTGTTTGAAAATTGTTTTTTAGGGGAAGAATTGAGTGAGTAATCAGAATCACAACAACGTAAAGCTCCCCGCGACTTGGTCTGTTCCCGAGGAATTTCGTAATCGACTTGGTACGCATGTAGGTCGGCAGCGAATGATGTGCGAGGACGATCAAGTATTACTTGTGCTGCATGCGCCACCCATGCCGGATGAGGATGAAAGGCACGGTCGTTTTTTCTGGCGAAAGGCAGATGGGACTTGGGTCAGTGACCAGCTCGGGCAAGGCCCAGACTCGATCATGAAGCACATCAATCAGTACGATCGGCGACTTGGTGAGTTGGAGAAATTGGAGGATGAGGCGAAGTCTGCGGAAGACCAGTTTTTAATCCTCGAGTCGCTGTCGCCGCTCCATCGTGCGATTCGCAATATGCATTTGGTGCTTCAGGAGTTGCGTAAACGCTATCCCGAAGCCCGTGAGGTTATCGACATGCGCGATCAAGCGTACGACCTTGAACGGATGGCGGAGTTGCTCGCTTCTGGGACAAAGAACTCGCTTGATTACAAAATTGCTCGCAGTGCGGAAGAGCAGGCAGTTGCGAGCGATCGCATGGCCCTATCGTCACATCGACTCAATATGCTTGTTGCCTTCTTTTTCCCCTTGGCCACCATCACGACCGTCTTTGGGATGGAGATACGTAGCGGCCTCGAGAAAATGCCCCAACCAGCCACCTTTTTTGCTGTGATCGGAATTGGTTTGCTGATGGGGGTCTTTTTGATGTTCTTTGTTCGATTCAGAAACGATAAGTGACTTCTTGTTTGGTTCGCCAGGTATTACGTCTCATAGCTGAGGCGGCAGAACGGTGCATCTTAAGATTGTGTTTTGGAATTCAATGGAATCAGATACTTCACGCGTAACCATGGTTGAGGTTCCCTTGTCGGTAACCATTCATGCGGAAGTCATTCGATAGAGTCGGGCGCTAATCAAATCATGGCTCACGTTTTCTGACGTGACTAGCTCAAGGGGACACTGATCCAAAGCTCCGTTTAAGTCCACGAGTTTTCGATTTGGCAGATTTGTGTAGCAGCGAAAAAAAGAGTGCATTGCGGCCAAGTACAGTTTTCCTCGCAAACGTTTCCAGCCTGTCTTGGGTTCCTGGAAGTCGACGAAGTAGAAATAGCCATCTGGTCGCAAGCTATTCAGCCACTTCTGCAAGTTCATTTCGATTTCCTGCCTGGTAAAGCAGTCGAGAAAAAATGCTGATACAAGTAGATCAAACTGGTGATCGAATTGCTCTAGTCTGCGGGCATCTTGTTGAATCCATCTGACATTGTTACGTCGGGGGTGATTTGAAAGACGTTGTTGCTGAATCTCCAGCATCTTCTGGCTTTGATCGATACTCGTGATTTGGCACTCGGGTTGAGTGGTAAGCAGTGCCTCAAGAAGACGTCCGTCACCGTCACCCAGGATGAGCGCTGAACGACATGCAGGAATCGAACTTAGTAAGGCTGTGCGTGCTTCCTTTAAGCGGGAGCCAAACATCAGTGTTTCTATCAAGTGATACCGACACGCTAACTGGTCATAGCCATGGTCGGTGTGATTACGCATGGTGTGAATTAGCCATAGTAAACTCGCCAAACAGTCAGAGTGGCGGGTGGTAGGATGAGGGAAAAATCTGCCAGTAATTCACGAATTTCGGGAGATCGGGTCAATGACATGCTTCGATTTTGCGTTTGTTTTTGTTCGTGTCTTTGACTCAAAAAAATAGTGATCGCCAGACATGACGTGCTGCTCAGTAAACAGTTGGTAATGAATGTATCCAACAACGCAAAATAAAGCATCGCAAGGGTTAGGGTCAACTCAAGTCCAAATGCGAACGCAATTGGGGTTAGTGTTGTGTTCGATCCTGAAGTCCATGCGAAGAAGGTCTGAGCTTCGTCAAGTTGGCGTTCCCAGTAAGCAACCGTGGCGCAGTTGATTGAAAATAGCACTCCAGTCACTAAGGTTGCAGAAAATAGTGGACCGGCGATTTGTTGGGGCGCTGCGGGCCAGCAAACAAGGCTGACGCCAAACGCAAAAATGAAACCAGCCTGAGCCTCCTTCGGGATTGCTCTCAACGCCCGAATGTTTTTTTGCGAGTTGAGTAAATATAGAAGTACAAACAATAAACACACCAATCCCCATTGAATTTGAACTGTGTGAGTAAAGCTTGCGATAAGAATCACATCGAATCCCAACGCGATTGTCCAGAAGCAGCACATTGGCGTTCTGAACTGATGATGAAAATAATGTCTTGACGTGTGCGGTAGATTTGTTTCCAAGTTCCATGAGTCGAGGATTCGATCAGCCGTATAAGCAAGCCATATCGTGATTCCAATGATCAAGCTTTCGATCGCGTGGGGAAAACGATTAAGGAATTCGAGTGTGAAAATTAGTTGCCACGTCAGGCCAACCATGACAGCATCAAGAGACAGCAGATTGATCAGATGCCAACTGCGGATCTTGCGAGGTGCCGCTGCCTGTGCACGAGAAGGTGGGGTCGAATTGGCAACCACGGTGTTGGGCTCAGGTGCTTTGATGATTGACGGTTTGGGCGCAAAACTTGTTGCATGTTGCACGCATGGCTGATTCACTTTGGGATGAACCAGGGATCTGACAAGTCATTTTTGAGAAGAAAGCCACCGCAGAAATTTGAAAAAGGTTTTACTTGTCTTTTGCTCCGGCGAAGTTGCAACATGCACGTGCATGAGAATCTTTACCACAAGTACGAAAATGGTTGAAGAGGCCAAGCTGATCGCTGTGCGCATTCGAGCAATCGATTCGTGGATGGACGTGATCCACTTAGTGATCGACCGTGCACAGCGGGAATCTTGTTCAGGGATTTGTTTTGTGATCGATAGGGGATTTCTGTTTGCAAGAAAACCACCTTGCAGTTTTTTTCTTTGTCAGAATCAAATAAAAAATGTACTGTGGATCACATCGTTCAGGGTTGTCTGCAGCTTGCATTTGCTTTCCAAGTTTGTGATTGTCGCAAAGTTCTTATTTGCTCTTCGCTACAGCAATGCTCTTGATTCACTGCTTTTGTTGGTAAGTAGGCTAAGTTTCTTCTGAGTCGCGCAGCGTTCACGATTGTTACAGGTAGAAGGCCACCGAAACTTCTGTTTGCTCTTTTTTCTCTTTTGCATGCCAAACTGTATGGTTTGGTTTATGTGATGACGCAAGCAGTGCGCCTGTCTTATGTTCGCACTGTTTCCGGTTAGTCCTCTTGAAATTCAAAGTGTGGTTTGGAAGCTTTGGTGGAAGATGGTACGTAGCGATCTGGGTGTTGCCTTGGTAGATACAGCAGAGCTTTGTCAGTTGTTGTGCCCAATCTGCTAAGTAAGTGAGCCCCGCCGCCGGAAAGGGGGCACTCACCTTTGGTTGTGAGTGTGCTGCTGCCCCCCCCACATAAGTGGCGGGCGTGGTGTCGCAGTCTGGGGTGGAAGAGTTCAGGCAGTGCCGCTGGGAAAGCGGGTGTTTGGATGGTCCTTCCCGGTATGCCGCGATTTTAAGCCAGTTTCTTCTCCTGCTTCGTAGATTGTTGATGGCAAGACTGACAGTTGTGGATAGCCATCCAAGTCGACAGGATTTGTTGAACTGTCATTATGCACAACATTGGAGTTTTTTTTTAATTAATATCTCCGGTTGTGATCGCGCTGCTTGAGCGTCTGAATTTTGTAGCTGTTGCCGAGCTGGCTTTGAGTTCGATTTAGCCGATTCTCTGAGCTGATTTTGCATATGACATTCTACGGGTGATCTGTAGCAAGAAGGCTTCGATCACAAAGAAAGTTCGTCATGTCTTTTGGAATTTTTTCCGGACACAATTTTGTTTGAAGATTTGAGAAATGAATCCACTCCGAGTTAAGAATTGGCGAGCAGGCTTGAAATCTGCGTGCAAGAGTCAGAGAAGGCAAAGCCGTGCTAAGCGTCGGCGTGATCTGGTGGCATCGGAGTGCTTGGAGCCTCGACACTTGTTGGCGGGGGTGGCACTCACAACATCACCAGATAGTTACACAATCAGCTTTGATGAATTAGAGACGGTTACGGTTGAGGAATTTAGTAATTCCGAAGGTCAAAAACAGCTCAGTTTTCGTGTTGACGGTGTTGGTAACAGGCAGGTCGACTTTGATGATGAACAGGCGGGTGTTCAATCGATCCTTTTGACTGATCTTGATCGTGACCTTATTTTCCAGAGCACAAGAGATCAGTCGACCATTGAATTCAGTAGTTTGCGAACAGACGGTCACGATCTCAATGTTCAGTCGGTGGGTGCGATCAAAGTTTTAAATGATGCAGTCATTTCAACTCGTGCTGTCGCCGATGGCAGTTTGGATCCCAACGCAGTCTCAACGGCGTCTTCGGGCGAGATCAGTTTTTCTGCTAGCGAGTCCATTTCCATTTTTGGACATTTGCTCTCGCAGGTGGAAGCTGGCAGCACAATGCAGGCCGGTGATATCACCCTGAAAACCTCCGACACAAGTAATGTTACAGATGCAGGATCGGACGAACTGTCGATCTGGATCGACGGAGCTTCGATTCAAGGTGGTGCTGTCAATATCACTGGGGATAAACAGGACCGGAAATTCGGTAGGCAGGTGATCGGTGTCGATACGAATGAAGTCGACATTACGATTCGCGATTCTACGGTGGTGGGAGAGTCGATCACCGTAAGCGCGACCGCAAACGACTCCATCGGTTTCTATGATGGGAAGTACAAGCTCGGTGGCACGATGTTGACTGGAGCTGTGCTTGATGCGGGACTCGGCTCAGCGGTGGGTTCAAGTTATATGTCAACTGGTGTGCGATCTGTTGCGCAGTGGCCGACTATTTCCGTGTTTCAACGTGACGCCAGTGCGACGGTTACGGTGGAAGGGGCCGTTCTCAATGCCCAAGATACGATCCAGATTGAAAGCCATGCGTCTTCAGACTCTGAGCTGGAAGTCATTCAAACCAAGCCTTATGGAAATGCCGGTGGTGTCGAGTTGGCGTTCGGTTATGGTAGTGCCACAGGTTCCTCGATCACGCACTTGAAACCATCCGCCAGCCGGGATACCCAGCTTCTGGCGGGAGGCGATATTCTGATCACATCCAATGGTGTTGCCAAAGCAAAGGTCAATGTGCGGACCATGGCTCCGTATTCGTCGAACGCGATAGACGGTGCAACCGCAGAGAACTCCCCAGCGACCATCAAAATGGGAGCGGTGGCCTATGCCAAAACAGATCTTACCGCAACCACACAGATCGATGAGCGGGTGTCAATTCAGTCGGGTGGTGATGTTTCGGTCATTGCAGTGGGGACACCCCAGAATATTCCTAATGCATCAACACGCGCGTTCGACGACGGGCTGGCTGGGCTTACGGTCGCCTACGGGGATGATGTTACCAATGTCACTGCGACAGTGGATGGAGTCATTGAGGCAAATGGGACAGTCAGTGTTGATGGCGAGTCTGTTCTGCCACTGACTGCTTCTGGTGTCTCTGAGGACACGGTCTTTTACGATTCCTCATTGGGGTGGAGACGAGGTGATTTACTCACTTACGAAGTCAAAGGTTCCGATGAAAATGACCCAAGTGCTGCGGAGCCGATCAGTGGTTTACAGCACGGGCAGCAGTATCGGATTGTGGAGGTCCTGGCAGACGCCTTGAAATTGGCCCACGCGATGGAGCTGGATTTGGACTTGCCGTATGGTGGGAACTCATCTCTTCAGTCGATCGAGATTCTGGATCTCAAGACATTTGATCCTACGAGTGATGTGACTGAAAATCAGTTTATGATCAACGAGCATGGTTTCAGTACCGGCCAAAAGGTGCAGTATCTCGCGATGGTGGATACAGCTACCGATGAAACCACTCAACCAGAACCAATTGGTGGTCTATTCGATCAAACCTGGTACTACGTTATTCCTGTTGATAACAATCATTTCAAGCTGGCCTCGTCCTCTGCTGATGCAGAGGACGAGGTAGCGATTGACCTTGTTGATCAAGGCGTGGGCGAAAGTCAGGGGTTCGCTTATGTGTCAGGTATTAGGGAATTCAATCCTGTTGATGTTCTCGATGTATCGACCAATACCCTCTCGATTGACACGGCGGGAATTTCGAGTGGGGATCGGCTTATTTATGACGTTGATCCAACGCAAGCTGAAAACGCAGTCGCGGCCCGTTATCACTCGTTCAACACAGAGTCTCCGCCGGCAGAAGTGGACGTTGCATCTTTGGTGACACTTGATCAAACCACCCTCGATCTCGTGAATGATTTGTTGATCTTTCCAAATCATGGTCTCAGTACAGGTGATGAGTTGCGTTATGAGGTCGGTACTTCTGCTGCCAGCCTGGCGTATATCGACACAGACAATGACAATACGGAAGTATCTTTCGAATCGGGTGAGGCTTGGTTTGTGATCAAAGTGGATGCTGACCGCATCCAGCTTGCCAAAACGATGCAGGATGCACAGCAGTCCAAGGCCGTGGTTTTGCAAGTGGCGGCGGAGCCCGGTGATCATGTCTTGAAGCACTCAAATGTCGAATTTGTTTTTGACCCGGCTAGTCAGGTGGTCGTGGAAACGGTTGATGTGCAACAAGATGCAATTTTCTTTGAACAGGGACATCGCTTTGTCACAGGCCAACGCCTCCACTACTCGATTGGTGGTGGACCCGGCCAATCAAACAGCGCGATCGGTGGCCTTCAGGACGAAGCGAATCAACTCTATGCGATTGCGCTGAGTAGTCATGAATTACAGTTGGCCAATTCGCGTGAATCGGCAATCGCGGGTCAGGCAATCGATTTGTCGTCGCGAGGCGTGGGGAGTCCAGTAGCGCCGCACTTGTTCACGGGCTACGGTGTCGATACTGAGAATGACTGGTTGATATCTCCCAGTCACCGGCTGGAGACAGGCCAACAAGTTGTTTACGAGGCGAATGGTGGTTCACCCGTTGGCGGGCTGGCAGATGGAAGTAGCTACTACATTGTTGTCATTGATTCAAACACGGTTCGGCTCGCGGATTCCGTCGAAGCTGCGACCCAGTCGGCTCGTGACGCGCTGACGGGCGCACATATTTCGTTTACCTCATCTGGAAGCGGTACGCTTCATACTCTCGAATCGACCACCATTGTTCGTGACTTTGACGCCAGTCGGCAAAATCCTGTAGTTGATTTGGACACCAACACACTTGCGTTGGACTACGATTGGCAGACTGGTCAGAAAGTGAACTATCAGACCAGTGGCGGTGATCCCATTGGTGGTTTGGAGGATGCAGAGGACTACTACATTATCAAAGTGGCTGACGCCGTAGGCCGGATTCAGTTGGCGAAGACCAATGCTGATGCGTTGAATGCGGTTTACGTGGATCTGACATCACGCGGATCGTTGGTCAGTGGTAATCATCTGTTTCGAGTCACCCCGACAGTTGAGTTGCTGGCGAGTGATGACCCAAGCATCTCATTTGATCCAACGGCAACCCAAACTGTTGACGTAAACCTGAATACGATCCGGATATCCGGACATGGATACAGCACTGGGCAAGCCTTGAAGTATTTGGCAGGCAATGGAACTGTGATTCCAGGATTGGTGAATGGAGCTGAGTACTTTGTGATTTGGCAGGATGCCGATCATTTTCAATTGGCAGCGACCAAAGTCAATGCGAATGCGGGAACTGCTCTGACGATCGACGTGGGAGCCACTGGTGACTCACACGGATTTGAAATTGCTTCCACATACCAGGTCAACGATCCACCGATTCGAGGACTGGCAGCAGGTCAAACGTATTTCGCTGTTGTTGATGGACCTAATTCACTTCGCCTGGCGCCTGCAGTCTGGGATTCAGCGTTGGCGGGAGTGATTGAGTTTTCAATGGTTGATTTTCAGCCGGGAGTAGAGGCGCAGCTTGTTGCTCAGAACAGTGAGGTCGGAGGCATCACGGTTGCCACGGCTAGCAATTGCAGTCCCAGTGCGGCCATTCAATGTCCCTCAAATCCTGAATCTGGTAAGCAGACGCTGAAGAATCAGGCGATTGCTGCTGTCGGACTTGGAGGGAAACCTAATATTTCTGATTTGCTAAGTAAGCCAGAACTGGCCCTGAACTCACGAGCATGGAAAACGGCGTGGGGATCGAATGTCAACAAGGATCTCAAGGGCCCCGGATTTGGCAAGGAGTTTGCCTTTGCAGCGGCAGCAGCAGTCACCTTGGTGGATCATACGATGCGCACCACGGTCAATGGACGACTCGAGACTACAGGTGATATCTCAATCACGTCAGCCCTGACGCAGAATAGTAAAACAGTAGGAAAGGGTTCTGCGAGTGCGGGAGCTGGAAAAAAATATAGTTTGGCTATTGGACTTGCCTATGGCAGTTACACCAATAACGTCGTAACTGAAATTGGGCCAGGGGCCGTGATCGATGCTGATGGATCGATCGAAATTACATCGGATCTTCAATATCCCCGCTTGAAATACCCCACGGTTAAGGACGGTGCGGCGACAGGTGGTAATACCAGTCGTAAGAACCCTTTCAATGATATAACGGTACTATCCAAGTGGCTCGGGCCTACAAGCGGGTTGGACAGTTTTCTGAACGCTTGGGCGAATAGTGTCATCTTCAAGCCAGACAATTACAGCAAGGATGGAGCGGATGCTTACGACAAAAGGGCAAAGGTTGCCATTACCGGTTCATTGGCAGCGGCAATTTATGAGAACAATACTCAGGCAATTGTGCGGAGTGGGGCAAAGATAAACCAAAGCCATGATGCTTCTGATTTACCGCAGCAGGTAACCGTCGAAGCGACCACTGACATGACGGTCATTGCTTTGGCAGGAATGATGAAAGTTAATTTCATCAAGGGAATCATGTCGTTCAATTTGGGGTCTGCGTTCTCACTGTTTGGCAACAAGGCAAAGGGGCTGGGGTTCGGAGTGTCTGACATGTTGGTCGATTCGACCAACACAACACTTGCACTGATTGAAAGTGGCGCGCTAGTTCGGACGGGTTCTGCTGGACTTAAAGTTACGGTCGGCGAAAATCTGAAAAAGAACGTATTCGCCGAGTCAGGCAGCGAATCTGATGGAGTGGGAATAGGGGTGAGTGGTGCTGAGTCCGTTCAGACGAGCACGAATCTTGCGCAAGTAGATGCCGGAGCGTCGGTAACTGGTGGTGATCTCACGATTGATGCGAACGGGGAGACGCAGCAGATTGTGGTTTCGGGAAGTGTTGTCGCCAGCGATGCTGTCGGCATTGGCCTGAGTGGAGGCGTGGTTGACTTGGATCGTAGTACGGGGGCATTTATCGGTGCTGCTCCTGATGGTTGGCTCGAACGTTACACACTTCAGGTCACTGATCAAGGAAGTGCGTCCGATGGTGGCAATGAGGGGAGAGTGCACGTCACTGGTATCGAGGTGACTGCCAATAGCACCGGCGAAGTTTATAACACCTCGGTTGTAGGGGTGACGCCGACATTCCGACTCGCGAGCAATCCTGCTGGAGGAGCGGTGAAGGAAGGAGAAGGTGGAACTCAGTCGTCTTTCAGATCTGGTGAAGACGGGGTTGTGAAAGATGTTGAGAACAAATTTCACATCAATCTTGCTGGAGATGCAGCGGTCAATGTGATTGACGATGTGACGGAAAGTCAAATTGATGCCGCATCGTTCATTTCAATTTCAGCCTTATCCACCACTGATCCAGCTAATGCGGATGTGTTGGTTTCGAGTAGTAATGACACGATTTTCAGTGCAGCCTCCGGTGCTGCGGCCATCGCAAGTGGTAAGCGAGATGGTTCTGCCGCGGCTATAGCTGGTTCAGCGGCAGTTAATATTGTGAACCAAACAACTCGAGCTTTGGTGACCGACACATCCAGTCCGATCGCGTCAGGTCAGACGCCCAAGTTGTTGCGTGCTGATGGGGACATCACGATTCAGGCACTGGCTGGTACCCCATTTGATGATGGACTCGATGGCGGGGCTTCGGTCTGGGCTGTCTCAGGCTCACTGGGATATTCTGCGTCGGGAGGTTTTACCAACACCGGGGCCCTGTCAGCATCTTGGAACCAGTTGATCGGTACAACGCTGGCCCAAGCAGACGGCATCGACCTTCGCAGTGGTGTTTCGGGCCAAGCCAATACGGGTTCGCTGACAATCAAGGCTGTCAGCTATCACAAGATCACTGGGGATGGTGGAGGATTCGCCATCGCGAGGGAAAAACGTAGTGAAGAGGGAAGTGGGGCCGAGGCGATGGGGTTTGGTGGGTCCTACGCGTACAACGAGCTTGATTACGCAGTTACTGCTCTGCTCTCCAATGAAGTCCAAGTGCAAGCAAACACATTAACGGTCTCAGCCTTGGACAATTCTGAGATCACCAACATGACGATCGCTGGTGGAGTTGAAGAAGGAGCGAGTGAAGTGGCACTGGCGATTTCTGCGGCGGGATCAACCAATCAAATTACCAGAAAGATCAATGCTAAGATTGATCGTGTCCATGAACAGTCTGGCCACCCATTTATACAGGGTGTCATCGAGCTAGAGGGTGATTTGTTGGTTCAAGCGACCGATGCGGCGGAGATCACGGCAGTCAGCGGCGGGATCGCATTTTCTTTGGATACCAAATTAGAGGGAGCATTCAGTGGGAATGCTGGGGTGTCGTGGAGCACCAACGAAATCACCGAGGAAAGTCAGGTAATCGCCTCCATCGCGGGCGTTAGGATTGCAGATTCTGGCGGTTTTGTGACTGTTGAGGCAACGGAATCAGGAAGTATCGAATCCTGGTCCATCCAGTTGGGTGTGCTGGGGTCCTTAGGTGAGGGTGCAACGGTGAATGTTGCTGGTGCGATCGCATGGAACCGTATTTACGGCACCGTTGCAGCTGATTTGCGTAGTGCAACGGTGGAGCACGCTGCCGGACTGACAATTTCTGCGGATAGTACAAGAACGATTCATAGCGAAACCATTGACGCAACGCTCTCGCTTTCGCTTGCTGTAGCCAACGTAGGTGTGGGAATTAATGTAACCACAAATGAAATTGGGACACATTTATCCTCGACTGTGTCCGATTCCGCGATTTCAGTAAGTGGGGGAGTCAATGTTTCAGCGACCTCAGGGATTGCCATTGATGCGGTTTCGGCGAACGCATCGTTGCAGGCGGCGGTTTCTGCCGATGGCGCGTCTGTGGGGATTAACTATTTGGGGATTTGGTCTACCAATATCCTGCGTCAGCAGGTGACTGCGCTCATCCATTCCAGCACGATTTCTGAGTCTTCATTCGTTGATGTAATCGCCACTGACGGCCGCGACAATTCTGGCGAGCAGCAAGGCATCAGTGCCAAAGGAGTTGGTGTTCAAGTAGTTTTTACGGTCTCAGACGGTGCCGCTGTTGATGTTGGGGCTTTGACTCAATTTTCCAGCAATGATATCGCGAATTCTGTAACAGCCTCGATTACAGATTCCGCAAGCGTCAACTCAGATGGAGTAATTTCTGTTGATGCTGAAAAGCTGACATCAGTCGAATCGCAGCTTTACACAATCGCCGTCGGATTTGCTGGCAGCGGTGGCGTCACTATCGATGTATCTGCAGCTACTACTGTGTTGCGAAATTCGATATCGGATTCAGCCGACGGGGGCGCGTCGCGAACCCACGCAGTCGTTGACAACTCTCATCTGGATGCCGGGTCAGTCCAGCTACGGGCAAGCTCAACACCGTTGATCTATGCCAAAATTTGGGACATCGACATTCAGGCCGCCGTTTCAGGTGGGTTTGGGCTCGCTGCTGTTTATGGTGAAGCGAAGGTGATCACCGATTTGGCTGACGATGTCCAGGCTGGTTTGGTGAATCAATCGCAGGTCAATGCAGAAAACAATGCGGTCTCTGTACAGGCCATCATGGATCTTCCCGCGGTTGATGCCATGCCCGAGGATGCACCGATCAGCAATGTTTATGTTGACACTCACAGCGTTGGCGTAACCGCTTCAATTTCTGCGGATCTTGTGTCAGCCGCAGCGACAGTTCTGAGAAGCAAAATTGAAACCAATTCGACCAGTCGAATCATTGCCAACATCTCTGAAAGTCAGGTGACTGCTAAAGAAGGAATCACAGTCAAAAGTGATGATCGAACCACCATTTTTGGCACTCTTCGTGATACAGCCATTGCCGCTTCGGTTGTTGCTGTTGCGGCAACCGCGCCGACCGCGAATCAATCGATCAAGAATGAAGTTGAAGCTTCGATTGTCAGTTCCGGCAGCCAGGCAAAGACGATTCAAACCCTTGGCAGTATGACGAGCGATCCGTTATTAGGTGACATACAGGTTGTTGCCAACGCGACTCCGCATTTGAACACTGAGGCTACCATTTGGTCCGGAACTCTCGGCATAGGTTCGGCAAGCAGTGATTCGCACACCAGCAGCACTCTTGAGGGCACGTTGGCGGCATTCATTGATGGTGGAAATGGTCCGGAACTACTGAAAGTGGATGCGATAAAGGGCAACATCGAGGTAAGTGCCATTTACGATGGCACCGGTGAAACGGTGGTACATTCCGGAGCCGTGGGCCTAGATCTTGTGTCAGTCGATACCGCACGTCCGACGTCCACGAACTCTCCGTATGTGTCAGCAATCGTAACTGGAAAAGCTGATTTAGCGGCTGATAAATACTTCAATTTGATTGCTGACGCAGGTGGCCACGCTCGGGGAGAGAGTCGACAAACGACGGTATCACTTGGGTTTGCGGGTGGTGGACTTACGCTCAATACCTATGCCAAACCAGCTGTCACAGTCGCTGTCGGCGACCAGAGCACTGACGATGAGCTGCAAACAAGCGATTGGCGATCGTCGTTGGGAACTAAAGTGACCGGCAGGGAAGGTGTCCTCTTTTCAGCACAGTCAACCATTGATGCAAGTTCCGAAGCGACCATGAATGGCGGTTCCCTGACTGTTACGATTTTGGCGCCGTCGAGCCATGCTGAGGTGAGTCCAGATATTAACGTTGAAGTTGGTCCAGCCTCGATGGTGCGTTCGCCCCGGGGTGTTATCGAAATCGAAGCCTTTGGTGGCGTTGATCAGGGACCGCGACCAACTGAGTTCGATGCCAACAGTGGCATCGATCCGGAGTTCGATACCATTGAATTCGAAGATTTACACCGTCTGGAAACGGGAGACCTCGTTCGCTACCAGAACACCTCACCAAACGGGGGTGTGATTGCCGGACTCGAAGACCAACGCGAATACCACGTGATTTGGTTTACCGATAAAAAAGTCCAATTGGGCGAACAGATCGACAGTAGCCTGAACAATGTCATTCTCGATCAGGATCGTCTGGATTTTGGACGCAGCGCATCCTTTAAGGGACCTTTTTCGCTTGATCAGTGGAACCCAAATGATTGGGATGTGATCACTTATCAGCAGATTGGTGATGAACCGATCGGTGGCTTAAGTAATGGGATGCAGTACTGGGTTAATCGCGTTGATGATGATCAAGTGATGCTTTTTAATTACACGCCCGGCGACTCACCTATCGCACCAAAGGCATTGTCAGGTGCCAATGTGGTTGATTCGAGTCAGCTGCATCTGCCGAATCATGGATTTGAGGATGGGCAGGCCGTTACTTACCGATCGCAAGATCCCGTTGTTCTTTCTGCAGGCGTTGTCAATGTGCAAGTTGCCAGTGCTGATCCTCCTGTCGAGGACAATCCGGATGCTGTTGATTTGAATCCGGAGAATGCTGATTCGTTGAGCCATACCATTTACTTGGCAGAAGATGTTGAACGCTTCAGTGATGGAGATGTTGTTGAGTATTGGGCTGATGCTGCCAATCAGCAGTGGTACTGGACCGAGGGGCCTCAGCCGCAGTCCGCTGAAGATGATGACAGTGACACTAGCAGCAGTGACTTGCATAGTTTGACGGGAAGCCAGTTCTGGAGCGGGGACAGTGATGGAACAGCCATTTCAGATGCCTATGCCAATTGGGATTCCAATCAGCCAGACAACAGTGGCGGTGATGAGCATTTTGCGGTCATGCGCCATGATGGCACTTGGGAAGATATGTCTGGTGATTCGGCCATTCATGCATATGTGATCGAATATCCCCAATTCATACTCCACGATGAATCTCGGAATTGGCACGACGCTCGGTCATTGGCGAGAGAGGTAGGGGGATGGTTACCTTCAATTTCGGACGATGGCGAATTGCAAAGAGCGATGACGGCAGCGGCTGGTAACACTGTGTGGTTGGCAGGTTCTGATGACAAGGATGAAGACACATGGATATGGGATGGTGGAGGTGATGATCCAAACCATCATGTGCAATTCTGGCAGGGAGGAAAGAACGGATATGCAACGGGTAATTTCGAGATTCCATGGAGTAGCGATGAGCCAAATGACGGGAGCGGTGCCACGGCCGTACGAAATAAAGAAACGGTTCTTGAAATGTATGGATCCGGTGCTTGGAACGATGATGACGATGGGCACAACAACAAGAACCGTGTGCTCGTGGAAATGCCGAAGTATGCTGTGAGGTCTTTTGATTCAGGAAAAACATTTGCCGAGGCACGAGACGATGCCCGCGAACAGGGTGGGTGGATCGCAACGATTGGTTCAGATGCCGATAATGAAACTGCAAAACAGCTCCTCCAAAGGAGTGGCAAAACTTCAGCGTGGATCGGTGCCTCAGATAGCCAGATCATCAAAGGGCTTGAGAACCACGGTCGGTATGAATTGAAAATCAGCACTTCACCGGATCACCGGAATTCGGTGCAGTTGTATGAGTGGACCAGTGCCGATGGCCGAGGCGACCTGATCAGCATTGATGCAACAGGTCTACCCTCATCTGTGAATCACTACCTTGTACCCGTCAAAGAATTACCGATCGAAGGCTTGTCCTCGGGGGTGACGTATTACGTTACAGATTCTTCATCAGACTATTTCAGTCTTATGAAGACCGCTGAAGATTCCGAGCAGAATCGCATCCTGAGCAACTTAAGTGGATCTGATGCCACGGATCCCCAATTCCATGTTGGTGAGGGAAGCTTTATTGGCACGATGGGAATTGATCTGACGGATACTGGTGAAGGATCGCACAACCTGCGATTCGATATCCAAAGTAAATCCACTGGACCGCAAACTCTACCTTTAATCAAACTAGGTCACAGAACCAATCCAGATGGGACGGGAACCGCCTCCAGTCACGTGCATAGTGCCGGCGGATCGTTGGTTGCCCAGTCGATACGACCACAGTCAGTCACCACTAACGAACCAGACGTTGTGATCAATTTGGCTGCAGGGAGTCGTCTGCATGCGGCAGAAGATATTGATATGACGGCCTTGTCCGCGGGTAATGGAAAAGCCAAGGCAGAGGCCTATGGGGGGGCATTGCTTGCCGGGGGGTCAGGAGCCACTGTGACATCTGTGGTCGATCATGCAGCGCATATCAACCTGCACGGTAATTTGACCGCAAACGGCAGTGTGACTGTGGAATCGAAAATTAGCGATCAGGTTCAGACCCACGCGGACGCAAAGAGTTATGGAGCAATCGATGCCAATGCTTTGTCGAACGCGACCATTCGTGAGTCATTTGATTCATGGATCGACATCGCGAATGGTGCAAGAATTTTGGCAGGTGAGAAAATCGAGATCAATGCCTACTCCGATTTAGTTGATCAAATGACGGCAACGACCCACTCGGGCGCAATGTTTGGAAGCTCAAAGGCAAATCAGACGGAGGGCTCTGGGATTCAAATTAAACCCTCGGGTGATAACCTCAATCGAACTGGGATCGCTGTTAATGATTCTGACTTGGTGGCCGGTCATGCAGTGGTTCTGCATGCAAAAATGCTGGGTGTAAATACCTCGCCAGCGCATCCAACTGACGAAATCGTGCAGGCGTTCGGTGGAGGCATGCAGAATGCGAATCAGGCCACAGCAGACATCAATGTTGAGGATACTGTCGTCGTAGAATTATTGGATGATGCGAGAATTACAAGCAGAGATGTCGAAATTCTAGCCCTGCATGAAAACGTTGATCTGTACACCAAGGCACACACGCGACGTGGCCGTGCTGCATCACGTGCCGACGCAAATATCGCGTATGACGGCATGTCCAGTGTGACAAGTACGTCAGGGGCAACGATTCACGCTGATACGCTGATGGTTGAAGCACGGCAGGATATTGTAAATGGTGACTTTGTTACTGAAGCAGTAACTGATCGAGGTTCATCGAACCAAAGTTCTTCCAAATCCTTGAATGCTGATCGAGAGATCAATTGGAATGCGACTGTTTTAGGCCGTGGAAAAGCTGAGTTGGACGTTGATGCTAGCGGATTTGTGAAGACGGCTGACGGCATCGTGCTTAATGGTGGAGCGGTGCAGGAGGGTGGTCGTTACACAGCGGGGCAATCAATCGTCGTTGATGAAGTCAACTATGATTTCACCGAGCAATTGTCGCAATTTTACGTCAACGATTTGGATGCAATCGATGGCGATGCCAAGGTGACTGGTGATGCACTGTTTTACGCACAGGTGCACGCTGACATGAAAAATCATGCCCCCAATGAATTGGAGTTGCCTGATATCGATCTCGCGAATTTCAATATTGATAATTCACTCACCGAAAAGACTTTCTGGTCGGGTGCCGCCAATGGAACGGCGGTCGATGGTCATTATTCAAATTGGGCTGCTGGTGAACCAAATAATTACAACGGATCTGAAAATCACGTTGAGCTGTATTCCACTGGTGTTTGGAACGATATCAGCGGTGATGTTGAACGGGGTTATGTTTTGGAAACGGACCGCGGGTTTGAATTGATTGCTGGTCCATTTACGTTTGCCGAAGCGGTACAAGATGCAACAAGCCGCAATGGGCAGGTTGCTTCAATCACGACTGCCGCTGAAAACAATGAAATCTGGAACCTTTCGGGAGGGGGTGTTTGGATCAATGCAACCGATGAAGGGCATGAAGGGGATTGGCGACGACCGGAACGTGCAAGCGTTGTGCTGGTTGATGCGCCTCTTGATGAACTTGAGATTCGTCGGTATCCGGACTCAGATGACCTCGTTCATGGGCGACTGATTGTTGCTAACCTTGGTCAGCAAGAAAATGGATCAACAAGTGATAGCTTCCCTATCAAATTGAATGGCAATATTCACAACCCAGGTGGCTTGGTCGAAATCCGGAATTTGTCTGGTGATATCCAAGCTCGGGTGCCGGGTGAACGTACGGTGATTGATGCTCATGAATTGATTGTCGATGCGCCCTTAGGGGCGATTCATAGCGATTCGACAACAAACCGGATTCTTGCCCGCCTGCATCAAGCGGGGCAAACGGTACCAAGTATGTCAGCACTAGCTCAGAATGAGCTGGTGCTGGACATCCAAGCTCAACCCGACGATGCGGGACGTGTTCGCGGTGTCGATCGATTGGAAGGGAATACGGTTGACGTTGGCTTGATGGCCTGGGGTGAATCAATTCGCCAGCAGGGACCTGCGGGTTATTGGAAACTTGATGAATTACCCGGACAATCAGCCATCGAGGGGCTGGGAACTGGCATGCAGGGAAGTTCATACGGTGTCACCGCAGGACAGTCCGGTGCTATTCAGAGTCAACCAGAGAACAAATCAGTCAGGTTCTCAGGAGGCTCGAGCGCGGATCGTATTGTGATTGATGATGATGCGCGGTTGTACGGTGGTACTACGCAAACGGTCACCGGTTGGTTGAAAGTCAATTCCTTTGATAAGCCTTGGCAGTCGGTCTATTGGAAAGGAGATACTCCCGATTGTACTCCCGGCTGCGCGAATCGTGAAAACACGCTGTGGCTCAACCAAAATCAATCGCTCTATTTTACTGCCGCACCTGAAGGCAGTACGGGAGAAATTGCCCATTTTGTGACGTCCACGATTCAGCCGGGAACCTGGTATCACTTTGCCTCGGTGCTCGACGCTGATACTGATCTGATGAAGGTCTATATAAATGGAGAAGAAAAATTATCCGAGAGTTTTCCAGCCGGTGCGATCCAGAATACTGACGGTGATTGGCACCTCGGTAATACTCCAGCTGGCGGAACATCGCTGAACGGTTGGTTGGATGAATTTGCGATCTTCAATCATGTGCTGACCAGTCATGAGATCAAGCAACAGTACCTTGTTGGCATTGCCAGCACCGCTGAGGAGGTTGATAGTCATTATGTGATCAATGGATTTTCCGGAGGAAAACATTTGGAATCGCGGCATCGTGAGATCCGCTCACAAGGTGATTTGACTCTTCGCGGACTGGGGGTCGATGGCGTCGCTGCCGGCACCGATGGTGCGCGAGTCAACATTGAAGCAAGTGTCGAAATTGGAGATTTGCAAGATGGCGTGTTGAATGTAACAACCAATGGAGATATCTGGTTGTCCGAAGGAGTGGATCGTCAGATCGTCAGATATGAAGGTGCTTACACTTTCGCAGAGGCGTTTGCTGAGGCTTCAGTGAATGGGCGGCGTTTGATGACGATTCATGACAGCGACGAGCAGCGTTTGGCAGAGGTCGCAGTTGATGGAAAGTCAGCATGGTTTGGCGCCACCGATGTACAGCAGTCAGATCAGTGGAACTGGATTGACGGTCGGTTAATTGATACTACCTTCTGGGTTGGTAATAACCACCACGGTGTAAGCGTGGACGGTAGGTACGAAAATTGGGCGACTGAAACAGGAGTTGCCAGTGAACCAACATTGCGCATCGCGCCCAATAATGCTTTTCGGAATGAAAACTATCTGATTATGCAGGTTGATGGAACTTGGGAGGACGTAGACGATGTTCACGCGTTGCCTTACGTACTCGAAACCCCCTACAAGCATGAACTGATTGAGGGGGGGTTCAGTTTTGCCGAGGCTTGGTTGGACGCTTATGAACGTGGTGGTTGGATTGCTACTCTTGATACAGCGGAAGAACAGAATCGCGTCATGTCGTTGGCTGCAGGTGAGACCATTTGGCTGGGGGCCTCAGATGCAGAAGTCGAATCCGTGTGGAAGTGGATCGAACCAGCGTTCAGAGAAAAACAGTTCTGGGAAGGAAACAGCACAGGCCAGTCGGTGAATGATGCCTTCGTTAATTGGAATACACCAACTGGTGAGCCCAATAATTATGGTGGTCATGAGCACTTCGGTGAATTCGAAGCAAGTGGAGGTTGGAATGATCTATCGAAAGAATCGACTCGCGGTTATCTGGCCAGCAGTGAGATAACCAAGCTGAACTCACAGTCCATGCGTGTTGGGAATATTACATCGTTACTGGGTGATGTGTATCTCGATGCACCTGTGAAGCTCGAGGTTGCGGGGAAGATCGCAACAGGTCCGGAGAGCAAATTTGTTTGGAATGGGGACGGTCAAATCCTGCATGCCAATCCAGACAACAATTCGCCCACCATCGTCACAGAGGAGATTTATCTGGCATCAATTGGAGGACTTGGTCAACAAAATCAGGCTCTTACGACAACCACAAATATGATTCGTGGTGACTTTCCTGTCGGTGCTATCAATATCGAGAATACGGTAGATCTGTCTCTCGCCGATCTCATCGTGCATGACGAGAGCCTGCTTGTGATATCAGAGGGAACCATTACCGTTGATGGTCCGTTGCGGGTCGAAGGTGGTGGGAATCTGAGCTTGGTCGCTAACGGTGAAAGTACGGTATATGAGTATGTCCCGAATTCCATGACTTACCCTGAGGCAGTTGAGGATGCGAGGCATCGAAACGGTGTGCTCGCGACAGTGCAAACATCATCGGAACAAGCACAAGTGCGAGATGCCGCAGGCGGAAATACAGTCTGGTTTGGTGCATCAGATGAAGCCGCAGAAGGTGATTGGGTATGGAATACATTGCATGATGGAGCTGAATCGTTTTGGGCAGCACCCGCTCACTTCTGGACTGGTACGGCAACGGGTGAAGTGGCTCCAGGTGCTTATGCGAACTGGAATACCGGTGAGCCCAATAATTATGGGAGTGGAGAGAATCACGCCGAGATGATTGGCAGTGGGAAGTGGAATGACTTGCACAAAGACAATGCACGCCGCTATGTGCTCGAAAAAATCGATGGCACACTCGAGTTGGTAAATAACGTTTACACTTATGAAAACGCTGCACTTAACGCTGCCAGTCGGGGTGGTCGAATCGCAAGTATTCGTTCTCAGGCTGATCAAGATCGTGTTGCCTCGCTGGCGCAGGGGAATTCTATCTGGATCAATGCAACCGATGAAAATCATGAGGGGCAGTGGTATCACAGTTCGCCAAGCGAAGCAGTGGACGGTAGTTTCAGTTATTGGGCAAATGGCCAGCCGGACGACTATTTAGACGCTGAGGATGCAGGTCAGATGCTTCCCGATGGGCGTTGGAACGACCAGAGAGGTTGGGATTGGGAAAAAACGATCCTTGATCAAAGCCCGGCTGGTTATTGGCGTTTGAATGAACAGTCGGGAACAACTGCGTATGCGCAAAAAAGTGCGCATCTAGATAGCGGCCTCAATGGAGTGCTGGAGCCCGATGATCATGCGTCAGGAGCCTCGCTGCTAAACGCCGGTGAAGGGGTGATCTTGACAGCTGTGGGATCGAGTAGCCAAGGAAGGTCGGTTGTATCGTACAGCAGCAGTATCAAATCCACTGGTACCAGTGGATTTGGAATCAACGGTAGAAATTCGTGGATATCGATTTCGCAACTGGCTTTACGAGCTGATTTTGATAGTCCGGTTAACGGGGTCAAAATCGATTTCATTGCTGACGATAGTTCTGACTATGGAATTCTGCAGGCGTATGACGTCAACAACACTCTGCTAGCAGAGTACACGACAGCGAACCTCAGCACTTTCGCTTATGAAACAATGGAAGTGAATCGCGTTCAAGGTGATATCGCGTATATCCTTGCCTCAGGACTTAATGGCCAAACTGGAGGCTTGGACAATTTGCGTTATGAAACGGATCCAGTGGGCACTAACGGAGCTTATCTTGGTGTCAACCTGGGGCATGCGGGAGCCATGACAAGTGTGTCAGCTAAAGAGAACAAGTCAATTAGTCTTGTGGGTGCGTCGCCCGCAAGTCATGTGAAGATTCATGATGACGTGAGTTTGTATGGTGATATGGCGCAGAGCGTCAGTGGTTGGTTCAAAGTGGATTCATTTGACAAAGATTGGCAAGCAATTTATTTCAAGGGTGATCAGGGCGGCGGAGCAACGGATTACAGCAACGGCGGACTGAATCGAGAAAATGTGCTGTGGGTAAATAATACAGGATATCTGCACTTCAATATTTCGCTGACAGGTGGTGTGCAACAAGAGGCGTTAAATACGCCTGCGAATACAGTTCAAGCTGGTCGTTGGTATCACTTTGCGACTTCATTTGATGCGAGTACGGCACAGGCCAGGATTTATCTCGATGGCAAGCTGGTTTCTGAAGCATCGACATCCAGTGGTACACCACTGCGTGACACCGATGGGGATTGGCTGTTTGGCAACAGTCCGTCCGGGCAATCCAAGTTTAATGGTGCAATTGATGACTTCGCTATTTTTAATCACGCATTATCAGCCGAACAGATACACCGACAATACCATGCTGGCCAGAGTCAGAGATTGCCATACGTGCTTGAATATGATGCCAGTCTCATTGTTCGTGCTCCGGTCAGAACGACAGGAGGTGACGGAAATATAAACCTGGTGGGCAGCGGAAGCGTGCGGATCGAAAATGAATTGCAATATGTTGACGGCGATGTGAACTACACAGAGGCGCGACAGGATGCACTTGATCAAGGCGGTTGGTTGGCAGTGCTGCACAATGACACTATCGCGGAGGATGCGAGACAGGTCATTGATTCGAATTCAGCGTTAGTCGGTGGATTTGATGAGGGCGATGACGGAAACTGGCGTTGGAGGGATTCACCCGTTGTCAGTGAAGAGATTACTTTCTGGGAAAGAAATCAGACTCGAAACGGTCTCGTTCAGAATTGGCAAACAGGCGAACCCAATGGTGGAACCAGCGAGAATATTGTCGAGGTGGAAAGTAGCGGAAAATGGAATGATCTCTCAACGACGGCTGTACGCAGTGGCTATCTCTTGCAACTGCCATCAGTACATTCTCAAGGTCTCGGACAAGTTGTCATCAACTCAGGTACCTACTACCGTGATGAGGTGTTAACCCCTGGAACAAATCAGAGTGATATTTGGATGGAGGATGGTGCGTCGGTGACCAGTGAAAGCGGGAATCTGATCCTGCTTTCAGCGCACGACGTGTGGCTGAGTAATTTGGCGACTGAACCGAATTCAGAGGGCATCGGTGGTGATGTTTTGGTGGTGGCTGATTATGACGGTGTGACGGGGGACCGTCCGGACAATAACGGCGTGATACGGGATAACCTGTCCGGTGATCTGTTGAATATCAAAGCAGATGGAACGATATTGTCGGCCGAGGGCGGTAAGAATCAGTCGTCAGATGGAATCGGCAGTCGGGAAATGCCGCTGCAAACCAAGATCTCATCGCTCGCAGCAACTACGGATTGGGGTGATATCAGCATCCAGAATCGTGGCGAAATGACCATTGACAAAGTTGATATCCGACTTGATGGATTGTTGTCTGAGGTGTTGGATTGGCGTGATGTTGTGCCTGTAACACAAATCCCAGTCCGCATGAGTGAACTATTTAATCCTGTTGATGAAGGTCTGGTTGAGAGTGCCCCAGGGCATTTCCTGATGGGTGGCGTAGCAATCCTGGACTTTACCAGTAACGAACAGGGGAAGCACTCGATTGATATTAATTCAGATGGTGGTTTGACTGTTGCGGCTGGGGTTCCGGTGATCAATCTGGAGGCTGGTGGTGTGATTTTGTCAGCGCTCAAGGATCGATCGACGGCATCGGCGGGTGGTGGTCAGTTGACGATTCGCGAACGTTTGTTTTCGCGAGGTGGCGTGACCACGATCCAATTGTTTGAAGGTTACGAGGATGACCCAACCGTGGTCGAAATTCCAACGAGTACCTGCCAGCTCTATCACTCGTTCTCAACCGCGGATGGTGTGATTGTTGAGGGCGATTCAGTGGAAGTGAGCCTATCAACCTGCAATGCAACTGATGGTTTGCAGGCACCTGCAGGCGAAGGAGAAAACGCTGCTGGATTACCTGTGAGGTATTTCTTCTCAACGGACAGACAGATGCGGAATTCGGCTACCTATCAAGACGGCACGTTGCAGCCAGCATCAAGTGATTTGCTTTTCCAGTCCAATGGTCGCCAAGCAGTGTATGCAAGAGTCTTGCATGCAGATGGTGAGTTCACTGATTATACCACTTTCATCAATGTCGAAAACTCAGCGCCTGCCAGCCTGTGGCTTGATTCGGCGTCTGGCACACACACGCATCATGAACTAACAACACTCACGGGAAGTTTCGTTGATGCAGGCTTCAATGATACTCATACTGTGCTCGTCGATTGGGGAGATGGCACTACAGAGTCCTACGAGGTCACTGGTGATCAGTCGGGCATTCGCGAATTTGCATTCAATCATCAGTACTACGGTAGTGGTGTTTATGACCTCTATGTTCGTATCTCTGACGATGCCGGTGGTTTCGTCGAGGAATACAGGACGCATTCCCTGGTCGGTATCGGATTTAGGAATGGTGCTTTGCATGTCATTGGGACGACCCATGACGACTATATTTCGATCGATAATAAACATGGCAGCTTTGTCGTCTATGCGTCATTTCCTGTTAATCTCTCCTATGGTCCCATGCGGTCTGGTGCAATTCTGGCCAGTCAGTTCAGATATGATATTCGAACTCGCTTAGTGGATTCGTTCGTCGTTGATCTTGGTGATGGCTCTGATCGACTGACATCATCTAGGGATGTTTCCATTCCTGTGACAGCTTATGGAGGTGCAGATAATGACACATTGATTGTGTCAGGAGGCCCAGCGATCCTTTTTGGCGAGGATGGAAATGATTATCTGCAAGGTGGGCCCTCTCAGGACTGGCTGGATGGTGGTGATCACAATGACATTTTGTCTTCACTAGGAGGTGATGATTATCTCATCGGCGGAAATGGATTGGATGAGTTGGATGGTGGTGCAGGAGATGACTCGGCAGATCATGGTGATGGACAAGACCGATTCGTTGGAGGTTTGCAGACAAAACGTGATATGCTGATTGTCAACGTAAGCGATGCTTCGCTTGATTTGGCGAGAGACTTCTCGGATGATTTGTCCAGTTTTGAGGGTATCGATCTACGTAATGGATTTGGAACAACGATACATGTAACGCCCAAGGCGGTTAGTGAAGCAAAACCTGACCACAATCTCGTGTTCTTGCGTGTTTCTGATTATGAATCGGTGGAGCTTGACCCTGCTTGGAACCTGGTGAACGCCTCGTTTTTAGACGGTGTTTACGCACGAACCTTTGAAGCGGGCGAAGCCAAATTACAAATAGCCGGTCCCATCGATTCGACCAATCCGATTAATCCACTGGATGTGAATGGTGATCAACAACAGACAGCTGTGGATGCTCTTCAAATCATCAACGAAATCGCTCGTGCAAATCTCGGGCCTGCTGAAGGCGAGGGAGAGCACTTCGACGCGGTGGTAAGCCAACAGTGGCACAGTCCTGCATTCCTCGATGTAAATTCCGATCAACAGGTCACCCTGTTGGACGCGTTGCATGTTTTGAATGGCTTGCGGGTGCTAGCTTTGGAGGCCGAGGGCGAAGCAGCCAATCCAGTACAGATTCAGGAGAAGTTGAAGCAAAGTTACCATAATACAGATTTGCAGAGCGGATCTCTTATCTCGAGCTCGATAGACCATGAAACAAAGCGAGATAGAGATCGAGATGATGAGGAACTGGCAAACGTGCCTGATCTTGATGAATTCTCGCCTAAACCTGAGAACATCGTTTCAGAATCGAATATGCTTTCCAAGTCAGCCATTGATTCAGATCGGGCAGGTGATCTTTGGCAGTCAGAGGTCGAAGAATTCTTTACGGATTATGCCGCAAGCGATTCCAGGTTGGTTGTTGATTTATTTGGTGATCGAGAATGAATGCGGTGGTAGTTAATTTTGTCGTATTTAGCGGTGAATATTAACTATTTCGAAAGGTTGAGATTTTTGATCATTTCACCATCTCGATTAAAAGTACAAAAGACCGTACAGTAAAGATCTCGGGGCTGTAGCTCAGTTGGTTAGAGCTGGGGACTCATAATCCCTAGGTCGCGGGTTCAAGTCCTGCCAGCCCTACTTCTTTACTACCCCCGCTTCACACTGGACTACACCCGGTGTGGCGGGCATCTGTAGATGCCATGCCACCAAAAGTGGCCCAGCGGTGTAACAATGCGACGCAGAACTGGCATCGCACAAAAAGAAATCCAGTACAGAAGAATCACTGCCGTCTGGACCTGACGCACCATTGTGCGAATGTATGACCGTCAGCAAAGCGATTGTGGCAGCACTCGCACCAATGCTACGGGACAGTCCCAAAGATGCATTATTGCATCGTGACGAACTGGCCGGTAAGCGAGGTCGCTTTTTGGCAGTGCGGATGAATTTTTATCGACGCTTGCCGATCCCACCGCTGTGCTTGGCATCCAGCTCCGGCAGAAACCATAGAACGTCTGCAGTCTCGAAGTCGAGCGGAAACACGACTGGAGGGTCACAAGCAATGGATTAGTTCTGCATAATGGTTAGAGGAACAACCCAAGGACTTTTGCCCTGATAGTCAGTGATGCTGAATGCCTGATTTCTCGGCATGCGATTGATATGACGAGCGCCCCAGTGATCGTGGTCATTTTTCAGCGTAGCCAGACATACTTGCAATAAACATGTACAAGAACCCATATGACCCCCCAAAAGATACGACTGAAGACCAATCGCGGTCGGCACTTTTGGGACGAAATGACTGCCCGTTCTGTGCGACAACACAGCGGCGTTATGATTTTATTTCTCCATGGCACAAATGTCGTACTTGTGGATCTTCACTTACGCTGCAGTCGTCCCCATGGGTGTTAAACACCATCGTGCTTGTGGGCATAGCTCTGGTTGCGATGTTTTCTTTTTTCCTGAACAAGAGCCTAGCCACTTGGGACGCGAGGTCGCTGGGGATAGTGGTCTTGGTTTTTTTCTGGGTAACGAAATTTGCGATCGGGCGACCGCAAGTTGATTCGGTAAAATCGCAATCAGGAGCGTCTGGATTTCTGCTTTTTAAGATGGTAGCTTCGTCTGTTTTGTGTGTGATAGCGATATTCGTTGTCATTCTTACTGGCTCGGTTATGCCGCTCATGGTTGCTTGTGCGATCTGTGCGTTGATTCTGATGGCGTCCATGATTTTGATCGGTGAACGCGGAGCCCAAGGCCATCTTGTGTTGCCAACACCACTGCGACATATAAGAGGTACTCTAACTTGGCTCTTGGTTGCTGTTGCGTTGGGGGCAGCCATCGGGACATTGCTCTGAATTTAAATCGACTACCCGACACCTCCAAGCTTTTCAGGTGCAAAGTTATACAAGTTGTCCCAACCCCAACCCGCTGCAAACCCCAGCCCGCTGCACCTCGATTTCCTTGCCATGTCCGTTCCCGACTCGACACGCTGCGGGAACAGAATCGCCCGCTTTCCAGGGTGAGATTCTTTCAGGCGGTAGAGGACGCCCTAGACAAACCGCCTACCAATGATGCTACCTGCCAGCGATCAGGCTAGCCAGTAGCAAAGCAACCTTGCCCATTGATAAGGCAGGGTTAGAGACTGCCGACATAAACCCAGCGTCGCCCGCGGCTAAGTTGCCCCCGGTGGCCTATTCAAATTCTCTCTCAGCGTAGACGGATTCAGGTCGGTCTTGCTCCACCGACAGGTGGAATTTACCTAACTCAGTAACGCTGTCGAAGAAGAGCAGCATGACCGCTTCTTCCTCAGTGAAGCCGAGGTCGAGTAGCAGATGATACGTTGCTTCCTCCATGCTTGCCGATTCAGATGCCACGTCGGCGTCACGAATTGTGTTGACAGGTTTTGGAGTGATATCCGCGTCTCGTATTGAAGTTACATTTGTGAACACGCTGAGGCCAGCGTTGGTCTGGGAAGTGGACAGAGCAAGCAGTGCCGTTGCGGTCAGTGAAAGGATTTTTTTCATCGGATCGTGCCAATTGTCTTGAGGATGCCTAGGGGAGAGTCGATTGACTCGCTTCAAATATGGAAGCGTCGTGTCCAAACACATCCGGCGCGGAAAGATTAAAAAATCTGTTTTTGTGACCGCCAACTCAAATTGTTGGCAAGTGATCTGTCTTTCTGCCGTTTCTTACTTTGTTGGCAAGTGGATCACAGAGAGCCGGGGATATCGGCCTCCTTTTTTAACAATTAACCAATATGAGTGGGCTTTTTAAATGGTTCTGTGGTTCAATTCAGCATGCGGTTTCGTTCCAAGTAGGTTTTGTTCCAACTGATCAGGGTATTTTCATGCGGCCGACTCTTTCATTACGATCCTCTTTGGTCAGTGTTCTGGTTTATTCAGTGTTGAGTGTTCAGGGGTGGGCTGAGGATCATTTATTGACGATCGGTGGAGGTTATTCGCCTGCTGGTAATCAGGCCTCTTTGGAACGCAATGTTTTATTCTTTCAACGATTGTTGGAAGAAAAAGGCATGTCGCAATTACGGCACGATATTTATTTTGCGGATGGAGATTCCAAAGCTGCCGATTTGCAAGTGATGGATCGAACTTCTGTGCCCAAGGCGAATCGCTTGATGGCCGAGTTCTTTGGGTCTGAAGAAAATCTGGGTCTTACCTATCGCAACCACCAGGTGCCGAACGTAAAAGGCAAATCAAGTCCGGCAAATATTGCTAAATGGTTTTCCAACCAAGGAAGAAAAATCAAGAGTGGAGATCGGTTGCTGATCTATGTCACAGCGCATGGTAACCGTAGCAGCAATCGTCGAAATGAACACGATACCACCATTGCGACTTGGGACAACAAAGCAATTAAGATGACTGAACTGGTCAAAATGCTGGATCAGTTACCCGAGGATGTGGAAGTCGTCACCGTGATGGTCCAGTGTCATGCGGGTGGATTTGCTCGTTTCATGTTTAATGGTGGTGATCCTGATCGAGGTCTTTCCAAACAACGCAGAATTGGTTTCTTCGCAACCGTGCATGATCGTCCTGCCGCAGGTTGCACACCAGAAATTGACGAGGCCAGTTACGTCGAATACAGTTCCTTTTTCTGGGCAGCCCTTGGTGGTCGGGATCGAAGCGGAAAGGCGATTGCGATTCCAGACTATGATCAGAATGGCGTGGTCTCGTTCGATGAAGCACACGCCTATGTCATCCTGACCGCTGATACCATTGATTTACCCATCAAAACTTCGGGTGAATTCTTGACGGTAAGCAGTAAGTTCAGTGACGGGGACGACGGCTTGCTGGCCAACGACGTCGCATATTCACTGGTTTTGGAGTTGGCGACAGCTTCGCAGAAAGTGATTTTGGAGGGCTTGTCTGAGCAGCTGAAACTTTCTGGGGAAAATCGTCTCGTTGATGCGTGGAAAGCCACTCAGACTCGCCGTGGACCAGGCCGCAACCGTCAGCCAGCGCCTCGTAGCCAAGACAAAAGTCGCGATGTGAGGCGTGAGATCGCGTCTGATCTGAAACGCCGCTGGCCTGCCTTGGCCAATGTACTCAATCCGCTGGCCATTGAATTGATCACGACACGAAGCAACGAGTTGGTGGCAGCGATCGAAGAGCACCCCAAGTATGAAAGCTACCGAGAACTTAACCTGGAGGCAAAATCTACCTTGAGTGAACAGAAGCGAAAGGTGAAGTTTGATCGTTTCTTGCGCACCGCCGACAATGTCATCATGGCCGAAAATCTGAAGCGGATGGATGACAAGAAAAAATTTGAACAGTATCAGGAGTTGGTGTTAGCCGAGGGCAAAACACTTTGGGAACACCAGTGATGCCGCAGAAAGTGCGGCCACTGCTGGCAGCGAATGCAAGATTCCTTAATCGCGATCGACATATTCATGCCGCCACATTGGCAGCAGGTCGTCTGGGTTTTGGGAAAGCAATTTAAGCTCAGTGTGTTGATTTCGATGCAGGAATTACATGGGGCAGCCGCGATGTAGAAGTGCACCCTGTACTGTGCGAGTCATCATGCTGTCAGACGGTCGTAAGCCTCTTGATATTTCGCAGCTGTTTGTTCAATCACTTCGGTTGGTAGTGCTGGTGGTTCACTTTGCTTATCCCAGCCACATTGCGACAGCCATTCACGAACAAATTGTTTGTCGAAAGATGCTTGAGCTTGACCGGGACAATAATTGTCTGCGGCCCAGAAACGTGAGCTGTCTGGTGTTAGCACTTCATCGATCAAAACGACTTCATCGCCGACCTTGCCAAACTCAAATTTTGTATCAGCAATCAGTAAACCCCGTGCTGCTGCGTAGTCGCAGGCCGCGGAATAGATCTGCAAGCTTGAATCACGCAATTGATGCGCCAATGTCTCACCAAGATCTGAGACCATGTGTTCGATGGGGACATTTTCATCATGGCCCTCCTCTGCCTTGGTCGCTGGCGTGAAGATGGGGCTGGGGAGTCGGTCGCATTGTTCCAGATCTGCTGGAAGTGGGTTGCCACAAATTTCGCCTGTGCCACGGTATTCCTTCAGGCCACTTCCCTCCAGGTACCCTCGCACCACGCATTCGAATGGAATCACTTCCGCTTTCTCTGTAATCATGACACGTCCACGTAGCGGGGCGATATCAAATTGCGCTGCCAGTGAGGGCGGAATTTCTGTTGATAGAAGATGGTGCCGCATTCCCAGTTGCTCAAACCAGAAGGAGCTCATGCGGGTAAGTAGCTGTCCTTTGCCAGGAATCCCACACGGCAAGATGTAATCAAACGCACTGATGCGATCGGTGCTGACAATGAGCAGTGCGTTGCCCAAGTCGTAAACGTCGCGTACTTTTCCACTCCTGCGGGGTAACGGTAGCCTGGTTTCAAGCAGAGCTCCGGAGGGGTCGAATCGGTATAGGCTGTCGCTTTGTTGTTCGTTCATGTTGGTAATTTGGCAAACCATTGGTAGCAGAGCAACCGGATCACTGCTTGCAGGAACACGTATCTGGGTCGAAAAGTCGTTGAATTTGACGCTGAATACGCGAGGACCTTCCGGTTTGGCCACTGGCAGCCTGCCGGGCAGGCGTTTTGGGGCATGATTCACCTGCTCTGGATTGGCAGAATTAACGGTAAAAGCACGTTGTTTTGAGGGTGGAAACCGGTTGTCTGGTAGCGGTGCATGGTCGCGGAACCGTTGGGAAAAGGCTAACATGGCGTCGGTCGATGCTGCCAAGAGTGTGTCGTTCGATCGTCCATTTCATTTTCCCAGTTCATTTCGCGGCGCGCCGTTATGGGGCAATTCCACTTTGATGTCCCAAATGCGGCAAGCGACTTCATTGGAAAGTCGTTGTGGAATAGCGCGTACATTTGCGGCATTGAAGGTGTACCGTGGCAGTCTCGGATTGAGTTTGACGGGGCCCGCCTGACTCTCACGCGGGCGATTGAGTCCTCTGGCAAACTGTACATGGCTTGCCCCTTGGATGGCATCGGGTTTCGCACACTCAGTACATGCAGTTTGCGACCGCTGGATGATGAGTCACACTTGCTGCCGTTGGAGTTTGCCCGCGGCAGCTGTTATCGCGCCAGAATCCAGTCGGATGCCTGGCAGCGTGCTGGTTTGACACTCAGTAACGAGTTTGTTGAATTGCTGAAGGACGGCACTTCGCGATTTTTAGATGCTGCTCAGCGAAGAGCCGATCGTGACGGTTCGAGCGAAGCTGCGATGGATGCAATTCTGCTGCTGGAAAAAGCAATTTCTGATTTGGGTGAAAGTTACGCGGTACAGTCGATTGCGTTTCGTAAACAGCGTGAACCGCAAATCGGCACGCTACTGGCTGGTACTGTCACTCCGCCGGCGCCACTTGGCTTACAGTCCCAGACGGCATTCACGTCAGCATTCAACTCAGCCGCGGTTCGCCTGAATTGGGCTGATATCGAAACTGACTCCGGGCGATTCTCTTATGATCATGCAGAAGAAGCAATTGAATTTTGCAGCAGTAAGGGGATGCGTATTATTGGCGGTCCCTTAATCGACTTCCGAGAGCGTTTGATGCCTCACTGGCTGTACTTGCTGGAGGATGACTTTGATGCGTTCCTGAATGCGGTCACGCACTTTGTGGAAACGACCGTCAATAAGTTTCAAGGATCAGTGCAGTTGTGGAACTGTGCCAGCGGACTGAATACTCCTGGACCGATGCAATTGAACGACGAGCAGATCATGCGTCTGGCAGTGGGCATTCTGCAAACTGTCCGCCGTTCTGATCCAACGACACCGGCTATCATCTCATTCGACCAACCGTTCGGGGAATACTTGGGTCAGAATCGGGAAGGAATTTCACCACTTCATTTCGCTGACGCTTTGGTGCGGAGTGGTTTGGGAATGGCGGGGCTCGGTTTGGAAGTTCGCATGAACTATGCAGAGAAGGCGACGTTACCGCGTTCTGCTGTGGAGCTGGGGCAAATGATTGATCGTTGGGCCACTCTTGGGATGCCCATGTTGGTGCAGTTGGCTGTACCTGGTGGAACTGGACCTGATGCGATGGCCGCAGCACCGTGTGATGTGCTTCAGCACGAGTCGCAAGGGGGCGATCCAGCATCTGACCAGCTGAGACTTGCCGGGCCTTTGATTCGTACACTCTTGGCAAAGCACATTGTGCACGGGATCGTCTGGGAAGGATGGTCTGATCAGGTGCCACACGTCGTCAGTCACACGGGACTGATCGATGCTGATGGGCATGAGCGTCCATTACTTGAATATTTAACTCGATTGAGACGCGACTTTCTTGTCTGAGCAATGAAGCTTTGGCATCGATTGATTGTTTTGATTCTTCGCTTTGGAGTGCAACATGAGAACACTGATCCTTGGTGCCGTTCCTAGTAAGTCGGTTCTGGAAATAACCAGCATTTCGCTGCTGAACAGTACACGCAGTTCCCTTGGAATGATGGTGGCTTTATTGGCCACGGTTCACACCTCAGGATTATGTGTTGCGCAGCAAGTGTCCGATGCAGAGGGTGTCCAACCGGTTGGGAAAGTGGAAGAGGTGAAAACAGGTTTTGCTTTCACAGAAGGACCAGCATGGGATCAGGAGGGATCGCTCTTTTTTACGGATATTCCCAACGCGAAAATCCATTTGTTGTCAGAGAATCGCAATAAAATTGATGTCTTTACACGTGATTCTGGACACGCTAACGGAATCTTGGTTGATGCGTCCGAACGGATTCTGGTTTGCCAAATGGACGGGCGAGTGGTTCAGTACGATGCGAAGACTGCGGACTACAAAGTCCTCGCTGACAGTTATGAGGGGAAGCGTTTTAACGCCCCCAATGATTTGATCGTCGACAAGGTCGGTGGTATTTATTTTACTGACCCGCTATTTCGAGCCCCAACACCGTTGCCGCAGGGTATTCAGGCTGTCTACTACATCAACCCCGATGGGAAAGTATCCCGACTTACAGGTGATATTGCTGCTCCTAACGGTATCGGGCTGTCGCCGGACGGAAAACGTCTGTACGTCATTCCAAGTCGGCAAGCAGAAATGCTTGTTTACGATGTAACTGGCCCTGGCAAGATTGCGAACGGGCGTACTTTATGTCGACTCAAGCAACCGCAGGGAAAAGATAATACTGGTGGCGATGGAATGGCTGTTGATGTTGAGGGAAACCTCTATATCACCACCAACCTTGGCGTTGAAATTTTTTCTCAGGCGGGAAAGCACCTTGGTTTGGTTGTCTTTCCACAGCAACCTGCAAACGTGACGTTTGGGGGCGCTGATCGCAAAACAATGTACGTCACTGCGAGGACAGGACTGTATCGTATTGCAATGCCGATTGCAGGCCTGAAACCCAATTAAAGTCAGTTCGAAGCCTCACTGTGTGATCATGAAATCAGTTGAGTGACGATGAATTGACAGAACAGATCTGCGGTCAGTTTCAGGTCGGATCAAGCCGACCAATTATCGGGTGGATCGGGTTGTTGCCAAACACTCATGCCACCGTCCACGAGCAACGTCTGGCCCTGAACATGTTCTGCTGCATCTGACAATAAAAAGACAGCAGCACCACCGCAAACATCGGCAGTTGGAACCTGGCCGTTGGGTGTGTGAAGTTTCATCCACGAATTAAGTTGCTTGTTTTCGTCAAGGACCTTGGTCAGTGGAGTGCGGACCAACCCCGGGGCCAGCGCATTGACTCGGATTCCCATTGGGGCCAGTGTGATGCAAAGCGATCGGACCATGGCGCCGACTGCACCTTTGCTGGTGTCGTACGCGGTGTGGTCTGGTTCCGAAAGTACGCCGTTGATTGAACCTGTGAATAGAATGCGACCTCGCACACGATCTTCTACCCACTGCCTGGCAATCGCCTGAGTTAGAAAGTAACCCGAGGTTACATTCAAGTGCATTGTGGTTCGGTAGGTCTCGTAATCCATTTCTAAGTAGGGCTTGTCAATGTAGGTTCCTACATTGTTGATCAACAGGTCAACCTTTGGAGCGACTTCTTCGACACGCTGTAGCAATTTCGATAGGTAGCTGTCGGGAGGTCCTGATAAGTCTGCGAGTAACAGGTCCGCTTTTACCCCTTGGTTGCGGCAGGAAGCCAGCGTTTGTTGCGCAGTTTCGTCATCTTGGAGTCCAACCAGTACTACATCCGAACCTGCATTGGCAAGTGCTGTGGCGATTGCTGCGCCCACACCCTGTGTTCCGCCGGTGATTACGGCGCTGCGTCCGGTGAGATCAAAAGGTTGTTTGCTGTTGTTTTGCATGAGATTGTTGTGATGGCGTTACCCGTAATCGGGTAACAAGTCAGCGGCCAGAGTTTTCGGATTTGGTTCCGGTGGCGGGAGTGACGTCAATGCTATATCTAGACGATTCGAAAAAATTCAAAGCACTGGAGTTGTGATTGAGCTGATCAGGAGTGGTATTTGCTACAGGTACGTTCGAACCTAACCAACCAAGATACATGATCGATCATTGCAGGTGCATTACCAAGTTGTGTCCCGTTTTCCAAAGTGTGAAAGTCCGTTGCCAGCAGCACTCGGTTCATGGCAAAAATGACACAGCCAAGAATTTTCATGTTGGACTACCAGCATGAAGCAGAAATGAGGGTACCAATTTCTGTCGTGATGACAGTGTGTCAAAAAAGTGTCTGGCTAGTTGCCCTTCACCAGCATCAGAGATTGCTCGCTGGAAAGCCTTTTTAAATGTATTTTGGCGTTTTGCCGCAGAATTCAGGATTTTAAGGAAATTTTTTGTGGTTGGCATGAATCACAGCTGATAGCAGTGCGACGTCAGGAACCTGATTTTGTGAACTTGGCGACCACCGCCGTTGGGCGTTGGCAGGTCTCTGGTCAGCGCGATTTTCAGGATTGTGCATGGGTACAAATGGCAGGTTCACGCGTTGCGTTAGATGAGTGATGAGTTTGGCCGTCGGCGTGGGTTTAGATCGACTATCATAAAACAGTGGATTTACTGTGTCGTGCCGCAGCATCCGCACTCCCCTTTTCGTAAGTCTGGCCGATTTGCCAGCTCTCAGGAGTATTGAATGACGTTCTTGCGAGTGAAACTGCCCACAATGGTTGGGTGTCTATTAATTGTTGGCTTTTGCGCGATGCTTTGTGCACCCGCCAATGCTCAGGCCCGCAAAGGCAAGAAACCACCAGCGAAACCCAAAATCAAGTTGCCAGAGAGCGTTCGTAAGCGTGCCCCCGTGGCAATGAATGTGGTGCCCGTCAATCCAAGCAACCGCCGGGCAGTGCAACGTGCTGCAGGTGAGTTGGACAGTTTCGTCGAGTCGAAATTGCTGGATGAAGATCAGGAACCGAATGAATTAGCCAGCGACGAAATATTTCTTCGCCGAGTCTATCTCGACGTCGCGGGGCGTATTCCAACGTTGAAGGAAGCGACCAAGTTTCTTGGTTCCAGTTCGGAAACGCGGCGGGAGGACTTGATCGACAAGCTACTGGGTAGTCCTGATTATGTCAGCAATATGTACAATTTTTGGGCTGACGTCTTGCGGCTTGTAGAGCGACCGCAAGTGAACATCGTTGCTGATCCGTATCTCGGTTACGTGAAAGATTCGATTCGGATTAACAAGAACTACAATCAGTGGGTCTACGAGATGCTTACCGCTGATGGTAAGACGTGGGAAAATCCTGCGGTAGGTTTCCAGTTGCGGGATGATGGCATGCCGTTACCGTATGTCGACAATACCATTCGGATTCTGTTGGGCACTCAAATCGGGTGTGCTCAGTGCCATGATCATCCATTTGATCAGTGGACCCAATATCAATTCTATGAACTTGCTGCGTACACCAATGGCACTCGTACTCGCATACTGCGTGGTTCACCTGGTTTTGTAAAACAGAACCCGGCAAACCTGTTAATCAATGAGGCGCGAACCAAGCACGACAAAGGTCGAGTGCCGGGTGAGTTTCAGCGGATTGCTCGAGCGAACACTTACAGCGTCAGCGAGGCCAAGAATGCTGTGATGCGTCTGCCTCATGATTATGCCTATGAAGATGCGAAACCAAAGGAGGTTGTGAAGCCTGCCGTGCTTTGGGGTGAAGTTCCGACCAAGGCTCGTAACGGATCACCGCGTGAACAGTTTGCTGCTTGGGTTACTAGTGATGACAATCCACAATTCAGCAAGACCATTGCCAATCGATTGTGGAAGCGATTCATGGGAGTGGGGTTGGTGGAACCCATCGACGATTTTCGCGACGAGCACCCCTGCGTGAATGAGCCATTGCTCGAATTTCTTAGTAAGGAGATGGTGCGTAATAATTACGATCTGAAAGAGTTCATTCGAACGATTCTGTACAGTCGTACTTATCAGCGTGAATCAACGGACTATGAAATTACGTCGGGTGAACCGTATTATTTTCAAGGACCTGCCTTGCGTCGTATGACAGCAGAGCAAGTTTGGGATTCATTCCTGACTCTCGCAGTGCACAACCCATGGCCATTTCAGCGTCCGACGGCTGCAGAAATGGCACCCGTGCTCAATTTGGATTTTGGTACTGCGACTTACAGCAGTGTGAAGAGCAAATCCGAACACTTCGCAAAGACCTACTTTATGAACCCGTACAAGCGATCGCTCAATCAACACGCTTATCAAGGCAACGTTCTTTGTCGTGCAAGTGAGCTGCCATCACCTGTGCCTGCCGACCACTTCCTGAGGCAGTTCGGGCAGGGGGATCGCGAAACGATCAATGGTGGGCAGCAAGATGCTACGGTGCCGCAGATTCTCGCGATGTTCAATGGACCCATCACGCATGTCATGCTCGAAGCTGGGTCGGCTCTGGTCGATAATCTTGTTGCAGTTGATAACACGCGAGAACGAATGGAGGCGGTCTTTTTGAGTGTTCTGGCTCGAAAGCCAAGTGCGGCCGACCGACGCGCTGCGGCAAGTGAGTTTTCCCGTACTGAAAGCGATGGGAAAGCATTTGGCAATATTGTATGGGGACTACTGAATACTCGCGAGTTTCTGTTCATACAGTAGGGACCTTGAAAAGGTTGTCCGGTTACGCTGCGGCGAATGATGGGCATGCCTAAAGAGTTCACTCAATGAATCGAAAGTAACGATTCCCATTCCGATTCTGATCACGACTGAAAATTACCTGTCAGGTAGAACCCAAAGATAGTGGCGATAGCTGCCCCGGAGAAACAAATGTCCCGACCTGAATTTGCCCCCGAACAACGCCGTGATTTCATGAAGACAATCGCCAAGCAGACGCTTGGTGTGTCCTTCGCTGGATCTGTTGCATCACAAGGTTTGTTTGGTGAGGCGCAAGGTGCTCCGATCGTGGGCAAGGCCAAGCACATCATCTATCTGTTCATGGATGGAGCGATGACACATTTGGATACTTTTGATCCAAAGGTGGGTGTGGAGGAAGCGGGGGAAACCAAGCCAATTCAGACGCGCGTGCCCGGTATCCAATTTGGGGATCGTTTTCCAAAGCTTTCCTATCTGGCGGGCGCCATCGCCGTGGTTCGGTCACTGAGTACAGAAACCGGGGCTCATGACAAAGGAAAGTACCTGATGCGTACTTCTTACAAGCAACTCAATAGTATTCAGCATCCAGCGATGGGGGCTTGGATGGTCTCAGAAGCTGGGAGGCTCAACAAGGAATTGCCGGGGAACTACGTGATCGGTGGTAGCAATCGACATCCTGGCGCAGGATTCCTCCCGCCATCGCTGTCACCTGTGCCAATTGCTAATGCTTCGGCTGGTTTGCAAAACACCACCTTGCCGAAATACTTGACACCCGAATTTTTCAATCGGCGTTTAAGCTTGGCGAGTAAATTTGATCAAAACTTCCAAAGCCGCCGCAGTAATTCGCGTATCGAAGCTTACAACCAATTGTATGGTGAGGCCCGCAGATTGATTGGTAGTGATCACTTGAAGGTGTTCAACATCAAGGATGAGCCGAAGCCAATTCAGGAGGCTTATGGCAGCAACCAGCTTGGGCAGGCGTGTTTGCTGGCGCGGCGTTTGGTGCAGAGCGGTGCGCGTTTCATTGAGGTTAATTATGGTGGATGGGATATGCATCAGGATCTCTATACTAAACTCGATGAGCGCGCGGCCAATGTTGATAACGCTGTCGGAAACTTGCTGCGAGATCTGCACAGCAAGGGTTTGTTGGATGAGACCTTGGTTGTTTTGACGACTGAGTTCGGGCGTAAACCGAAGATGAACGTCAATGGTGGTCGCGATCACCATCCGGGTGCTTTCAGTAGTCTGCTGATGGGGGCTGGTATTAAGGGTGGACAGGTTTACGGGGAATCCGACAAGCAAGGCTTCTCCGTTGCAAAAGACCACGTCTCCGTTTCGGAATTCAATAAGACCATCGCGGCAGCTGCTGGACTGCCACTCGAGGAAGAACGGTATGCTCCCAATGGTCGTCCCTTCAAAATTGGTGGTGACGGAGATCCAGTAAAGGCTCTGCTCGCGTAGGTCCTGCTGGGCAGTTTCAGCATGGCTAGCTTGGTCCGTCGTTGAATGGTCGCGACGTAATCTACGCTGTCGATTCGTAGCAGAAAATACGCTGTTTACGAATGAGTGTGATCCTCATGACCGTTTTTACATGGGACGCATTGCTCAAACGTTCACGCTCCAATTGCTTCCTTGCTTCTTGCTGGTAACGGTTGTGCGTTGCACGCAGCAGATATCTTTCATGCTGGTGGTTCCCCGTCGCACGCGAGCAGGCATTTTGCCCTTCTTGCGGGAATCGGTTGTGATTGAAGTTGTTGTGGAGAGCAAGAAAATTCCTGACAATCTTTGAGGCTCAGTATTTTCAGTAGATTTGATTTTCAAATGCCGAATGCCGTTCTGAAATGAATAGAATGGTGTAGTATCGGGAGCCTTTCCGTGCCTTCCTGCTGACACTTTGTTTCCACATTTGGGTTCCCACCGTTTTTCTGATACCGAGTGTATCGTCCACTAGATTCGTCGCGTCTTTTAAGCTGTGATGGAATCACATTGAGCAAGAGTTCAGATGAGTTTGATTAGTCAACGTATTCATGTGCTGACCGCACTTGCTGTTTTTGTAGTCGGTTTTGGGTCGCTGTTTGTTCAAGCCCTTGCTGAGGATGGGGTGAGTGAAATAGACGGGTTAGTGTTGCCCGTGCCGGATGCGGTTGCTAACACCGCAGCCGAAATGAAAGCGTACTCAGATCCTCTGGAGCATACGGATTTATCGCTCGCCATGGTGCCGATTCCGGGTGGGAAATTCACCATGGGTAGTGCTGATTCGGAATCGCATCGGAATCAGGATGAGGGGGCACTGCACGAGGTTGAGATCAGTCCCTTCTGGATGGGGAAGTTCGAAATCACTTGGGATCAGTACGATGCATGGCGAGAAGATATTGACCAGCTGCGTCGTAAACTGATGTCAATCAAAGCAGGGCCGCGGGACTTGGCGGTGGATGGTGTGTCAAAGCCGACCGAAGAGTACACGGACATGAGCTTTGGAATGGGAAAAGGTGACTACCCAGCTATTTGCATGACACAACATGCCGCCAGAGTTTTTTGTGAATGGCTTTCAGCCAAGACGGGGCGTTACTATCGGTTGCCTACCGAGGCTGAGTGGGAATATGCATGCCGGGCGGGTACGAAGACGGCCTATTCCTTTGGTGACGATCCAGCAGACTTGGGTGAATATGGCTGGTTCTTCGACAATGCGGATGACGCCTATCAGCCAGTTGGAAAAAAGAAACCCAACCCGTGGGGCTTGTACGACATGCATGGTAACGTTGCCGAATGGGTGTTGGATCAGTATGACGCCGATTATTATGGTCGAGGTGGCAATGCAGTTGATCCGCTAAACATACCGACCAAGCTTTACCCACGAGTGGTACGTGGTGGTGGTTGGGACGATGATCCTGAAATGCTTCGTTCAGCCGCAAGAAGGGGCTCCAGTAATGATTGGAAAGATCAGGATCCACAGATTCCTCGCAGCATTTGGTATCATACGGATGCGTTGAGCGTCGGTTTTCGAGTGGTGCGTCCTTACAAGAAACCGTCAGCGGAAGAGCGAAAGGTGAAGTGGGACAAAACTTCTCCTGAGCAAAAAGATCCCGAGGATTGACCTGCTTCGCGGTTGCTGATGACAACGCACATCTCCTGCCCGATTTTTCAGCCTGCGAAATTGTTCATTCCCACCTTTCAGTTCCGTCTGCATATTGTCTCCCACCTTCATGTGAAAAAAAAATGAAACAAGATCCAAGTCCCTCCAGACGCCAATTTCTGAAGCAAACGGGTAGCGTCGCTGCGGCGACTACTTTGGTGACAACTGCCCCAAAAGTGCACGCGGCCGAGGACAACAAAATACGTGTGGTTCTGATTGGATGTGGGGGTAGAGGCACGGGGGCAGCGTTGAACGCGCTGACGGTGGAGAATGGACCACATCTGGTAGGCTTGGCTGACGTGTTCGAAAAGAACTTGAATAGCACCTATGCAGCATTGGCCGGCCACAATCAAGTTGGCTCGCGTGTGGATGTCCCTGAAGAAAACAAGTTCATCGGGTTTGATGGTTACAAGCAGGCGATGGATCTGTTGAATCCGGGTGATCTGGTGATCCTCGCAACACCGCCTGCGTTTCGCTGGGTGCATTACACCTATGCTATCGAGAAAGGCTTGAATGTATTCATGGAAAAGCCTGTCACGGTCGACGGCCCTACCTCGGCACGAATGTTGGAACTGAATCGAGCTGCTGAGGAAAAGAATCTTAAAGTGGGTGTTGGTTTGATGTGCCGCCACTGCAAGGCAAGGCAGGAATTATTTGATCGAATTCAAAATGGTGAGATTGGTGACCTGACAATGCTGCGGGCCTATCGTATGGCCGGGCCCACTGGCTCGGCAGCGGCCCCGCCTAATGATGGAAAGTACAGTGAGTTGCAGTACCAGATCCGAAACTTTCACGGATTTTTGTGGCTCAGTGGCGGTGCTGTCAGTGATTTTCTGATTCACAATATTGATGAATCATGTTGGATGAAAAATGAATGGCCGGTCAAAGTGATCGCGAGCGGAGGGCGTCACTATCGAGGTGATAGTGTTGACCAGAACTTCGATAACTACTCGATGGAATACACCTTTGCTGACGGGACGAAGCTGTTTGTCGACGGACGCACCATGCCAGGGTGTAAACGGGAATTTGCCAGTTATGCTCATGGCACGAAAGGGCTGGGGGTTGTTTCCAGTGCTTCACACACCCCTGCGAAGTGCCGCATTTATGACGGCCACAACATGGATAAGACGCGGTTGCAGTGGTCGTATCCCCAGCCAGAGTTGAATCCATACCAGTTGGAATGGAATGACTTGATTAATGCAATCCGCGAGGATACCCCGTACAACGAGGTTGAGCGGGGCGTGATGGCCAGTGCAGTGACTTCAATGGGACGCATGGCAGCACACACGGGTCAGGAAATTACATTGGATCAGTTTCTGAAGCATGACCACGAGTTTGCCCCGGGGCTTGAACAATTGACGCTTGATTCTCCCGCTCCATTGCAAGCCAATGCAGACGGACGCTACAGCGTGCCGATGCCAGGTTTGGTCAAGAAACGCGAATATCTGTAATCCGTTGCTGAAGTGGCTAGCTCTGAGTCAACCTGATTCACAAGCTTTATGATGGCGTCGCGTAGTTGACTACATTTGATCAATCGCTTGGATTCGGGACCTCGCTTCCTCGGCCCATGGGCTGTCGGGAGATAGTTGTAGGAACCGTTGCCAGTGATGTTTAGATTCAACTTCACGTCCAGTGTCATCTAAAACACGTGCCAAGTTGTAGTGGACGTCAGCGTAGTCTTCGTAGAGTGATAGGGCTCCACGGAATGCAGCGATCGCCAAGTCGATTTGTCCCGTTTCCACAAGCACGCATCCCAAGCTGGCACGCGCCTCGACATAGTCGGGATCGAGTTCAATGGCTGAATAGTAACGTTCACGCGCTGCAATCACTTCATTGGTTCGATACAACAATTCGCCAAGTTGAAAATGGATGTCTGCGCGCGGTCCATCGCGGGCCAAGATTGCGTGGTAACAATCAATGGCGGTTTCCAGATCTCCATCATCTTCTGACTCATAGGCTGCTGTCAGGAGTTCATCAGGTTCATTCGTAAGCACCTTAATGTTTGAACTGCTCTCTGCCGAGTCACCCCAGATTGAAAGGACAGCCGGAGTGTCTGGTGGCGAATTCTGTGGCGTATCGTTGGAATCACCCGAGGTGCGTTCTAACGCATCGAAGTCAAAACGAAGTTGACCTCCAGGTTCCAGAAGACCTTCTCCTTGTCGCAGTAGAACCTGTTTTCCTTCCACAAGAATCGAAAGCTGGTCCAGTGGACGTTGGATGTCAGGTAGTACTTCCAACAGTTCCACCAAGCGTTGTTCGATGGCCTGGGGACTTGCACCTGATGCGATCCACTGAGCTAGTCGACGAGCGGTCGCCACTTCCTGGAAATCAAAGTAGGGCAGGTTGTGAAGGGTTCGGACGGGAGTAATCAGTCCGCGTCGATGCCAACGCCGGATCACTCGTACGGAGACACCGAGCAGGTGTGCTAACATGGCCGGAGTGTGGTATCGTCGAATTGACTGTTCGATGTCAACCAATCCTAGTCGTTGCCACAATTCGGTTTCGTGAAGGATTTCGACATCACCTGCCGCTGCTGCGGTGCGTAACCGTTCACCCAGAATTTGGTCCTGTGGGATGGGAGGTTCTTCCGCACCGATCACGACCCAGTCAATGGGTTCTGTGACAGCATCAACAACGATCGCCTCGTAGGAACGTAATACATTGGCGGCTTCTCGTTGATTCATGCCGCCAAATCGGCCTACGAGCGCAACTCGTTTCTGGTAGGCCTCGCATTGGACTGCCGAATCAAGTTCCCCAATACCACTGTCCTCGGTTTCGAGATCGCCGATGGTGTTCGTGGGAGTGTTCAAAAAAAAGATCCTGCTTCACGGATGGGATACCCCTATTATCCAGATTGTTGCGTCCGTATCGAGTGACCGTAGAGCAGTAATTGCATAAGTTTCACCACATCCTGTATCGGAATCCCATGAACGACGGCAATGTTATACGAAGGAACCCAGCCATTGAACCTTGTCGTGGAGCGGTTCGTCGATCATTCTGACGGCTGCCATGAGTGGGTGGGACGGTCGCTGGTCATCTTTTGATGGCTGGAGGAAAGTCCGGGCTCCGCAGGACAGGGTGGTCGATAACGTCGACCAGCCGCGAGGTTAGGGAAAGTGCAGCAGAGAATAGACCGCCGAACGGTCAGACTGGGTGCTTAGGCACTCATCCGATGCGTGGTAAGGCTGAAACGGTGCGGTAAGAGCGCACCAGCGGTCGGGGTGACTCGACCGGCTTGGTAAACCCCACCCGGAGCTAGATCAAACAGAATGGAGACGGCAGATGCACATCTGCCGTCACGAGGTTGTCCGCCTCGTTGGACATTCGGGTAGATCGCAGTGGAGGCGGCGAGCAATCGTCGTGCAAAGATAAATGACCGTCGGTGGGATTGCATTGCAATTTCCGACACAGAACCCGGCTTACAAGCCCACTCATGGCTTTTCCACCCAGCGAGTTTGGAAACTTGGTCACGGTTTCAGCCAGTTCGGGTCACTGGCAAAACATCGTGCTCAGCGACTGGTTTCATCAGACAAGGTAGTGTTCCTGTTCCAAAGAACGTGCCACAATGAAATTTAGCAATCAAGGAGCCCGAGCACCATTTGGGTTGGTGGCGGTCGATTGTAAAACTGTGGCAGTTCATTCGAGGTCCCAACATGAAGAGTAAGAGAAATCGATTGCGTAACGATCCAAGCACATTGACCTGCAGTACCTGCGGGCGAAGGTTTCTTTTGGACGAAACGGAGACACCGCCGTTTTGCAGCGAACGCTGCAAAATGATCGATTTGGGACGCTGGATCAATGAGGATATTGGACTTCCACACGAGGGTGGACCGCCCAATGCTGAAGGGTTTGAGCCTGAGCAACAGGAACAGGAAGAAGCTTGAATCAGAAATAGTGGCGTGAGCAGTTTTCCTTGCTATTGCGTTCACTGTTTCATCTCGCCTGCCAGTTGCTGGTTGCGAGAATCCCTACGACGGCTGGGAAGCAAGGGGTGGTTCCTGCGGCTCCGAAAACGATCGATCAACCGAACTCGTGACGTTCCGATTAAGCATTAGCTTCCCGAGCTGAGCATGAAAATGCGTATCACTAGATAGGGAGTCAGGTTGAACAGAATCCACAGTATTTTGAAGTTACCCATGTACTGGAAATAGAGTTTGTTGAGCTCATCAGCAGATAGCCCGCTCATTTTTGTGTGGATTCCATGAACCGTTTTACGGAACAAGGTCAACATCATCGCGGTGAGCATCAAAACGCCAAAGTTCAAAACGGTGCTCCAACCCAAAAGTACAGTTATTTGTTCTAGTGACATTTTGCTTGCTCGCTGTGTTCAAAGTCTTGAAAGTGTTGTTTTGAAATTCCACTGTTATCATACTGCTTGCAGGATGTGATATTTGGAAGTCGGATAAAAAGTCCATTTCACTTAGCCTTTACATCTGTTGGTTTGACATGCACGTATGAGAACGGTCCGGTACCTGTGATTGGTGCTTACTGCCTTTGCGGAGGTCTTCAGGGCAGAACCCCCAGATTGGTCGCACAAGTAACCGTTTCTTGTGGCTCCCATGATGCGATCTGGCATCCGTGGAGAAGTAGCGTGGTATTTCGGGCGGCATGAGTAGAAAATCTGCCTGAAAGAGTCAGTATGCCCTATCTGCTTGAAGGTTGTTGTGCATGTCTAGCACCTTTACATGTGAAGGGCGAGCAGTGACAATAGGCAGCTAATAAAACTTGGAAGCCTTTCCCCCTCAGGATGTGGGAAAGGTTTTCTTTTTGATCCATGTCAAGTTTCTCCTCATACAGCTCGACTACTCAGAAAGGTATATCTGTCATGATGGATTCGGTGCCGATGACCCGCGAGGGTTACAACAAGATCAAGGCCGAAATTGAGCGACTCGAGAACGAGGAAATGCCGGCTGTCACAGAGAAGATCGCCGAGGCACGCGAGGAAGGTGATTTAAAGGAGAACGCCGAGTACCACGCACAGCGCGAAAATCAGGGCATGCTGATGGCCAAGATTCACGAGCTGAAGAGTAAAATCGCTCGGGCCTCGATTGTGGATGTTTCGCAACTGCCGAAGGACGAAGTTGTCTTTGGCTGTACCGTCACGGTTGAAGACATAGCCTACGGTGACGAAGAGCGGTTCACGCTCGTTGGTGCGGGTGAGGAGGATTACGATACTGGTAAGATCTTGGTCACCAGTCCATTTGGTCAAGGATTGATCGGAAAGAAGGTTGGCGACACCGCCGAGGTCGAGGTTCCAGCCGGAAAGCTGAAGTTCAAAATATTGAAAATCGAATTCGACGCCTGAGCCTGATCAGATCAATCCTGTGACCGAACAACCCGACAATCAACCAGAAGATCAAGGCACCGATGTCACGGGTGATCCTTCAGAGGTTGCTCTGTCAAGAAAAGAGGCCAGTCTCAGTGGGGCCTCTGAGTCGGGTGCGGATTTGGAAAATCGACCTCAAAGTCAGCAGGGGCCGGGATGGCTCCCAGCTTTGATGGCAATGAGCTTGCTCGCCGGTATGGCAGGGTTCATTTGTTGCGGCGTCACCACGTGGTTGCTGTATCAGAAGCGAACTGAACTGGCGGTCCGTACGCTTGAGGGAGCCTACATCACCGAGCTTGAGCAAAGCTATCTCGACCCCTCAACCAAGCGAGCAGTGGTCGACGAGGTGAAGGAACTGATCAAAGGAATGGAGGCCGGAGATTATGAGAACTGGCAATCGGCGGCAATCATGCAGCGTCTGCAGCGTTTGCCGGTCGTGCAGTGGGGTGATTTGCAGGCGATCGAGTTGTTCATTACGAAGGGGAATGAAGCTGAGAAAGACGAACAGCTAAAGGAAATCTCACGACTCGAGCAGGCCGTGGTGGATGGAACGGTCACGTCTTTTGATTTTCAGGACGTCTTGGAACCTGTGCACCGGGCTGATCCCAAAAGCTCCAGCGGATTTTCGTTGATTTTGCCACTCACGTCAGAACCAGTTGCGGAAGTCTGTTTAAGGGCAAAGTTGGTAGCAGATCGGGCAAAAATTGCAAATCGCAGATTTCCGAAGGTCGATTTGGCGGCCATTGTCCGCCAGGAAATCTCTCAAGGTGGCACGGCTGGCGGTTTTTAGTCTCGATTGGACTGGTCACGTTTGGATTGCTCTCTACACTGCCACGTTAGGGAAAACAAAATCTCCCGCTAACCTGCGTAGGAGCAGGTTAGCGGGATGTCGATTGTTTGGGCCGCTGCTTGGTAGAGGCACGGTTGAGTTTGGCAACGGCAGCACATTCAGCAGTCAACAGATAAGTGGTTCAGGAGTCGGATGTGGTAAAGCGTCAGGTTGTAGTTGTTGGAGCGGGACCCGGTGGGCTGGCGACCGCAATGCAGTTGGCTCATGCCGGCTGCGACGTGACGGTGCTGGAACGTCGAGATCATGTGGGTGGGCGGACCTCCGCCATCGAGATTGAAGACTATCGGTTCGACTGTGGACCGACATTCTTTCTGTACCCTCGTGTCCTCTCTGAGATCTTTCGGTCATTGGGCCGCCAATTGATGGCGGATATTCCGATGGTCAGACTTGATCCTCAGTATCGACTGACATTCGGTGGGGGTGGGCAACTTGATTGCACCCCAGACATGGATGAGATGGACAGGCAGATAGCGAAGTTTGCGCCCAATGACGTGGGGGCCTTACGTCGCTACATGGATGACAATCGGGTCAAACTCGAGAAGTTTCGTCCGATCCTTGAAACACCATTCAGCTCAATAGCAGATCTGATGCGACCTTCGTTGCTGGGAGCTGCCAAGCATCTCCACCCATTCAGATCACTCGGGGACGAATTAGGACGCTACTTCAGCGATCCAAGACTCGTCATCTCCTTTGCGTTTCAGTCCAAGTATCTTGGAATGTCGCCGTTCCAATGTCCGAGCTTGTTCAGCATTCTTTCATTTCTCGAATATGAGCACGGTGTGTGGCATCCGATTGGCGGTTGCAACATGGTGAGTGAGAAGATGGCTGAGATCGCCGAGTCGATGGGAGTGAAAATTCGACTTTCTGAGTCGGTTGATTCGGTGGAGATGAAAGGGAAACGTTTGACCGCCTTGAAAACCGAACAAGCGACATACAAAGCAGATGCTTTTGTCGTCAACGCAGACTTTGCTGACTGGATGTCCAAGACAATTCCGAATGAGTCGAGGCGGCGCTGGAGTGATGCAAAGCTTGCCGAAAAGAAGTACTCATGCAGCACGTTCATGCTGTACCTCGGTATTGATGGAGTCTATGAGGATCTGCCCCATCACAACATCCATATCAGTAGCGACTACGAGCGTAATCTTGATGAGATCGAGCGACAGCATGTGCTCAGTAACGATCCTTCTTTCTACGTTCAGAATGCCAGCGTCACTGATTCGACATTAGCCCCTGAGGGTCAGAGCGCGATTTATGTTTTGGTGCCTGTGACCCACCAGCATAAAAACGTTGACTGGTCTGTCGAATCCGACAGATTCAGAGAATTGACACTCGATAAACTGTCGGCGATTGGTCTGAGTGACATTCGGGATCGTATACGTATCGAGCACCGTATCACGCCGGCAGACTGGGAGAGCAAGTACGCGATCTACCGCGGAGCAACTTTCAATCTTGCCCACAACCTGGGGCAAATGCTTCACAAACGACCACACAATCGTTTTGAGGAACTCGACGGAGTTTATTTGGTCGGTGGGGGAACCCACCCCGGTAGTGGCCTGCCGGTGATTTATGAATCAAGCCGAATCAGCAGTCGTTTGTTGTTGAACGACCTTGGACTCGATCCGTCCTTTATCGATGAAGCATGTACCTGTCAGGAGGAAGACTACTCCGACTACGAAACAAATACGCCTTGTACGCCCAGGGAAGCGGTTCGCAACACCTAGAGAGGCTTGATTAAGACGTCTTTGATCCAGACCACCTGGCCGTGGTTTTGGAAACCAATCTTTCCCTTTCGGGGGAGTTCATTCAACGCAGTCTTGAATTTGTTATTTGAGCCGTCTGGATTCTTGCCAGCGATCTGCCAGCGGTCGAAATTCCCTTGGTTGATGACAACACCGTTCATCTCGACAGTCACCTTCGGTCCCCGACACGTCAACTTGAAGCTGTTCCACTGGCCGACGGGTTTATCTGCTTTTGTGCTTGCTGCCTGAGCATCGTAGAGGGAGCCATTGAGATTCTTGGGATCTCTGGGACCTTTGGCTGCTTGAAAGCCTTCATTGTCAAGCAATTGGATTTCAAAGCCCTTCTGCACAGGGTCGGATGGATCAGAGCGATAAAAGACTCCACTGTTGGCAGCCTTGGATAGTTTGTACTGCAGTTGCAATTCAAAATCGGCGTAGGTTTCCCGCGTCCAAATGTAGCCCATGCCGCGTGTTCGTATCGTTCCGTTGCGACCTTTGATTTCCTGCATTCTGCACGTAAGGCTGCCATCAGAATCGATGAACCATGCATCTTTCGCGAACTCCCACTGATCGGTACTCGTGCCATCAAAAAGGACTTCGGTTTCATCCGCCAACAAAGTGATCGGTAGCAAGAGAGCGATCACTGAAAAAATGAAATTGCGATGCATATCCAAGACCTATTGCGCTTCGAGCTTTTTGTTTTTTAGATGACGCTTGGCGTCGCGTTTTGTTTTCTTATCCAGATTTTTTTGCAGTGCATCTGTCAAATCAATGCCGGACTGGTTGGCAAGACAGATGGTGACGAACATGACATCAGCAAGTTCATCGGCCAGGTCACCCGGTGTCTCACCCGGTTTGCTGGATTGCTCTCCAACGGTGCGAGAAAGAATCCTCGCCACCTCACCAACTTCTTCTACCAGTTGAGCGAGGTTTGTCATTTCGTCGAAGTAGCGAACACCGATCGTGCGGATCCACTCATCCACATTCGTTTGTGCCTGCCGCAGTGTGATTTCAGCTTGCGGATCTGAAGTTGAAGAACTCATTTTGCAAACAGGATGTAAGTGCCGCTTTTGCCAGCAACTGCCACGTCACATTTGTTGTCGCCATTGAGATCTGTGGTGACGATCTGCAGGCCGCATCCTACATGACCTTCCTCGATGGTTCTTCGAGTGAATTCCTGTGTTTTGGGATCCCAGTCGTAGTAATACAGACAAGGCATTTCTTGCCCGCCAGGATCACGGCCGTTGTGACCGTAGTAGCGTTTTCCTGTGATCAGTTCTGATTTGCCATCGCCATCAACATCGGCCCAGGCCAGAGTGTGGGGTTGGCTGAAACTCTTGTCGATCATCCGCTCTTTCCACTGGATTTTACCATCGGCATCAGTGCCTTCGTTTTGCCACCACAGCAGGCCATAGTCATGACCCTTTCCAAAGATCAAATCACCGTCACCATCCTGATCCAAGTCAGTCACAATCATGGGGACGCTGGCATGTAAATCCCAATCAGCATGGAATTTCCAAGGCTGCCCCCACGCGTTTTCCTTCGGCTGTTCGTACCAACCCTGCCCTACCAACACGTCTGTCAAACCATCACCGCTAATATCGCCGACCGCCAATCCGTGCCCGTTGCCCTTCGTGCCAAGTTGGTGTGGTTGCATCTCATAGATTGCCTGTGATGTGTCTGGCTTTTTTCCCGGCTTCACTGACTTTGGTCTGTCAGTGAGGCGCCAAATTACCGTTGGTACATTTTTGATCCAACTGTTGACAATCCATTCAGGACGACCATCACCATCAATGTCCTGAAGAAGCTGTCCTTCGTTTCGGCTGTTTTGGGTGTCGACGAGTAAGTGCTGTTTCCAGTGTTTGCCAAGCCGAAGACCTTCTTTACCGGGATTTTCGTACCAGTGAATTTCCGTGGGTGTGAATGACCCTGCAATCACATCCAAAAGCCCGTTACCGTTAACATCCAATAGGTAGTCACCATTGCTTTCCACGTAACCATTCCAGTCAGCAATGTTTCGCAGTGGTCGTGGGGCCCAATCGCCTCCTCGGTACCAGTTGCGACCTGCAACCAGATCAGGTTTGCCATCACCATCAACATCACCAGCAGCGATGCCCTCGTTTGCATCGATGGTGAGCAGTTTCACTTCGTACTGGGGATCGGAATCCTGAGCCAGTATGGCGGTGCCGCTGAAAGCGAGCGCGATAAGAATCGGGAGAGAACGGTTGAGCATGTTGAATACCTTGTGGACGGAAAGCGGTGGGATCTCGGCGGCAGGCGGCAAGAGGGAGGCGGGAACGATCAAGAAATTCCCAAACTACGTGATCGGTATGTTTTTCCTTTAGGCGGAAAAAGCCACTAATTGTGGTTGTTTTTCGGCTTTGGCTGTTAGACTCCTGTCCGTGACGGGAGATTACCGCCATGATTGTAACCTGTGGCGGCAGTGTTTCCGAACTAGGATGCCGAAAAACACTTCCGTTTGCCACCTCGAACGGCTCAGCTCGGCCCGTTGTGAGGCCCGAGCGTTTTCCATTCAGTTGCCCCTCAAGCGTCGAGTAAGTCTTGGAAATATCCACCACAGAATCGACACAGGTCCGGCGTTTGTTCCTGGAGGATCTGCAAGTTGGGGACCATTGGTTGAGCGATGAGCGTGAGATCACGGCAGAAGATGTTGCTGACTTTGCTTTGTTGACAGGGGATCACGATCCACTGCATGAAGATGGTGGCATGGCGTCGCCGTTCGGCGAGCCTATCGCGCACGGGCTGCTGGGGCTGAGCGTTTTAGCTGGTCTTAGTAGTTCTCGACCGGCGATCGCAACCTTGGCGTTGGTGGGTATCTCTGATTGGCAGTTCGACTCGCCCGTCTTCTTCGGTGATGTTGTGTGCGTACGAACGGAAGTTCGTGAGGTGCAACCACACGGACGCCGGGCAGGGCGTGTGACATGGACTCGTGAGTTGATCAACCAGCATGGTCGGGTTGTTCAACGAGGACAATTTATAACCCTCGTTTCTGCTCGTTCACGAATTCGTCGCGATGCCAAACATGAGACAGCATCACCGCGTTCGTTACCGGCACGCTGAAAGCCCTCCGCTAAGCGAACGGCAAGTCTCAATCTTTTGCAGGTCGACGTTCAGGTAAGCTGGAATTGACCGGACAGCGTTCTCTGCCTGCCATGATAAACCGCCCGTGCATATTTGCGTTGAATCGACGCATGGGTGATGATGACCGCATTAGTGCTAGCAAGCATGGTCAATTGCATCTTAGTTGGCTGTGGTGCCTGTTGGTTTCATAATAGTGGCTCTCCAGGGCGAAGCCCTTGTGCAGTGGCAGTTTTGAATTTTACGAGGCAGCTGAAATCAAATTTTTTTAGCAATAGCAAATGGTTGGAATCGAAATGGTAAATGGACGAATTTGTTTGGTCAGTCTAATCAGCCTTCTTGTATTAATCAGCATGACGGTTGTGAGTGCTTCACCGCCACACATTGTGTTGGTGATGGCAGATGATCAGGGGTGGGGGCAAACGGGCTATTATGATCATCCCGTTCTAAAAACGCCGCATCTTGATGCAATGGCTGAATCAGGTTTGAGGTTCGATCGATTTTACGCAGGCGCACCTGTTTGTTCACCAACACGCGCGAGCGTGCTGACCGGGCGCGCAAATGACCGAACTGGTGTACTGAGTCACGGTTATGCCTTGCGACGGCAGGAAATCACCCTTCCGGCAATCCTTGCCAAAGCAGGTTACCGAACCGGTCATTTTGGAAAGTGGCATCTCAATGCACTACGCGGGCCCGGCGTACCGATTTTGAAAAGTGATGATCACAACCCCGGCGAGTTCGGATTCGAGACTTGGCTATCGGTTACCAATTTTTTTGACCGTGATCCGATACTCAGTCGTATTGGTGAGTTTGAGGAATTTTCGGGGGATTCGTCTGAGGTCGTCGTGGATCAGGCACTTGTGTTCCTAGAGCAGAATGCAAAACAGTCGCCAACGTTCACTGTCATTTGGTACGGGACACCTCATAGTCCATTCAAAGCTGCTGATACCGATATGGCCGGATTCGAAAGTCTCGATGAAGTTTCAAAAAACCATTACGGCGAACTTGTGGCAATGGATCGTAGCATCGGTACGCTTCGAAAAGGGCTCAGGAAACTTGGAATAGCGGATCACACCATGCTTTGGTTTTGTAGTGACAACGGTGGGCTACCAAAAATCAAACCCAGTACCGTGGGGGGACTTCGTGGCAACAAGGGAACCATTTATGAAGGGGGGTTACGGGTGCCAGCGATTCTGGAGTGGCCAGAAGTACTGAAAAAATCCCGGGTAACAAGTTATCCGGCAAGCGTTCTCGATATTCTGCCCACAATTCTTGAAATCACTCGTGTTTCGTACCCAGATGCAAAACGACCACTCGACGGGGTTAGCTTGGTGCCGCTGTTGGATGGTGAAATCGAAACTCGCAGGAAACCAATTCCATTTCGGCATACGGGACGGGCGGCATGGATCGATAACAATATGAAATTGCTTACCAATAGTATGCAGAAAGGTTCGTTTGCCTTATATGATCTCGAAATGGATCCGGAAGAACAGAATGATCTTGCCGAGAAATACCCGGAAACCTTCAGGAAGATGCGGCAACAGCTATTGAGTTGGAGTCGAGGTGTTGATGCCAGTGCTGTGGGAAAAGATTACCCGACAGGGGAAATTGATGGCGGAGAGCCCGAGCCACGTTTTTGGACAGACGTCGATGAATATCGACCCTACTTCGATGATTGGAAGAGTCGCTGGGAATATTCTTCGCGTCTCACAAAACGCAAGAAATAGTTTGCGCATTTTTTCACAAGCTGCAGGGCTGCAACTTTAGTTGGAAAAATTGACTCCTCTTTGTGTGACTTCTAGATTGGGGTTGGGCGTTTACCAAAAGCGTCTGCGCATTTGTCCCACAATGTCGAAGGAGTTGTTCATGTATGAGATGAAAGCTGTTCGCGATTTTATGCGGCGTGAGTTGGTAACGCTTGATGCAAAAACTTGTGTGCTTGACGCGATAGGAAAGCTGTTAAGGCACAATATTTCAGGCGCGCCGGTGGTAGATTGCAGCGGAGAGTTTCTTGGCGTGTTCAGCGAAAAGTGTTCTCTGAGTTCATTGACAACTATGTTGGAACTTGGCAATGAATCAGAGATGTTCGTACCCTGTGTGCAAACATTCATGACGAGTGAATTAGTGACACTGAGCCCAGTGACTGATGTATTTGACGCGATTGATCACCTCCTGAAAAAACGTATTTCAGGTGCACCCGTCATCAATGAGGCAGGTGAATATCGGGGAGTGTTTTCTGAGAAGACTGCGATGCAGGCTTTGATGGCGGCTGTCTATGATCAATTTCCAGGCACGTGCGTGTCTCACTATATGGATTTAGATCGGAATCGATTGGTGAGCGAAGATGATCTTCTGCTGGATGTGGCGCACCGATTTCAAAAGACACCGTATCGGCGTTTGCCCGTGTTGCGCGGCAACCAATTGGTGGGGCAGGTAAGCCGTCGTGATGTGTTGCGTGCTGAGCGGCGTATGGCGTTAAATGTGCGAGAACGTTTTCGAAGTGCAGTTGATGCTACTGAATCGCAAGCGGCTGTGATTACCCGCATGGTGGGTGATTACATGGATCGTGATGCCCTCACAACGTGCATGGGTGCCGACTTGCTGAGCGTAGCGCAAATGTTTCTCAACTCGCCCTATCGACGGCTTCCCATTCTGGAGAACGGGAAGCTCGTGGGGCAGATTAGTCGGCGTGACGTTTTGGAGTCAGCGGCTGGGCTATTGCGTCCGGTTGCAACCCGGCACACGTCCGAGACGCTGTATTTGAGTCCCCTTCACAAGCCGGTCCCGGAATTTCTGCGATAGGGAAAGACTGCTTGGCAGGGTGTCCTGATGTGCTCGGGTGAACAATCCACGCTCACCTCTGTTTAGCCTGCTTTTTTGGTTTGTTACGCTGTGCACGACCGGGGTCGTCGTCAGGTCCGACTGCATACTGTTTGCGAAGACGTTCCAATTCAGACTTCATGTATTGCTTGACTTCAGCATACTGAGGATCATTGAATACACTTCGCAATTCGTTCGGATCTTCTTTTAAATCGAATAATTCCCAGTCATCAATTTTCTTTCCTTCCAATGCATAGAAGTGAATTAACTTGTGCTGGCCGTTGGTGACACCGTAGTGGCGTGCCACATTATGTCCGCCAGGATTCTCGTAGTACTGGTAGTAAAACGCGGTTCGCCAATCCTCGGGAGTTTGACCTTCGAGTATTGGAACCAGGCTCTTTCCCTGCATGTCTGAAGGGATGTCAACTCCTGCAACATCAAGAAAGGTTTCTGGGAAGTCGAGATTTGAAACAATGTCATCGTTGATGGTGCCCGGCTTCACATGCCCAGGCCATCGGATCAGCAATGGAGTTTTTAAAGATTCTTCGTACATCCATCGTTTATCAAACCAGCCATGCTCACCGAGGTACCAGCCCTGGTCTGATGAGTAGATGACGATGGTATTGTCAGCCAAACCTGCTGTGTCCAGATAGTCGAGGACCTGACCGACGCCATCATCAACACTTTTGACGCACCTGAGGTAGTCTTTTGCGTAGCGCTGGTACTTCCACTGCAGGATTTCTTTCTCCGACATGGTAGAACGCGCTTTTTCGAAAGCTGCATTCTTCGGGCCATAGGCGGCATCCCAGACCTTGATCTGTTCCGGCGTCATCGTGCCATGACCCTGCAGTTTGAGATCTCTCGGATTCAAGTGTTGTCGCATTGTCATGGTTTGCCGACCGGCTGCCTGTGTGCGGCCAGAGTAGTCGTCGTACATGGTTTCTGGTTCAGGGAGCGTCACATCATCCAACCAATTCAGGTACTTTGGCGAAGGCATCCAGTTTCGGTGAGGCGCTTTGTGCTGGTACATCACCATGAATGGTTTATTTGGTTCACGCTTTTCCGTCATCCAATTCAGTAATTTCTCAGTGATGATCTCAGTCGTGTAGCCAACGTGCTTACGAGTGACCGGTTGGCCATTTTCATCCGCAGTGATCATGGGTGGGTTGTAATAAGGTCCTTGTCCCTTGAGCACATCGTAGTAGTCGTAGCCTTGTGGTGTCGAAGCCAGATGCCATTTTCCGACCACGGCGGTTTGGTAGCCGTGGGCCTGCAAGAGTTTGGGAAACGTCTGTTGATCCCCGTTGAATCGATTGCCGTTGCGGATGAAGCCGTTGAGGTGGCTGTACTTGCCAGTTTGAATAACAGCGCGACTGGGGCCGCAAATTGAATTCGTCACATAGCAACGGTCAAAACGCATGCCTTCATTGGCAATGCGATCCAGATTGGGAGTTGTGATGCGAGAAGGATCGTAAGCACTGAGTGCCTGTTCGCAGTGATCATCTGTGAAAATGAAGACAATGTTTGGTGGCGTATCAGCGGCTTGGGACCATGAAGTGACCGACAGCAGAATGATCAGCACTGCCGGATTGAGAATCAGTCGCTGCATTGCTTGGGAACCTCAAAAGGGAACGGGGGTGAGAAGATTGAAAGTTGGGCTGTCTGCCCACTTTTCCATGATAGCGGGTAAATCTGGCGATGATCGAACGGAACGTAGCATATTTTCCGGCTCTGGCAGCCCAAGATGCAGCTCACAACTCAGCATCCAGTGGCATTTGGCAGACGTTGAACTACATTATGAACGTTGGCTTTCCCACCCCTCGCATCCCCTTGCTCGTGACTTTTGCACTCATGCGATACCTGCTCACTACTATTTTTCTAGCGTTTTCTTGCACTTCTGCTCTGACCGCGGCTGATAACGGAAAGGGCCCAGCCTTTACCGAGCCACCGCAAGGTGACAAGGACTTTGCCTTGATGGGTGAGTTCCTCGGTGAGATCACGCCTGTTGAAGGAGAGAAAGAACAGCTCGGCTTGCAATTGCGTGCTCTCGGAGATGGTTCGTTTGATGCACAATCGTTCCTCGGTGGTTTGCCCGGTCAGGAAAAGCACAAGCCAGAAGCGTTTCGCATGATCGGTCAACGTTCAGATGATTTTGTGGTCCTTTCAGGTGGACCGTGGGTCATGATTGTTGAGAAAGAACACTGTCTTTTACTGGATCGGAAAGGGAATAAGATCGGCAAGCTGAATCGTTTGCAACGTTCAAGCCCCAGCATGGGAGCGCTTCCCCCGGAAGAAGCCATCGTCTTGTTCAACGGCAAAAATGTTGATCAGTTTACAAATGCTCAAATGACCAAAGATGGACTTCTGATGCAGGGTGCTGACCTGAAACCCATGTTTCAGGATTTCAACCTGCATGTTGAATTTCGGATCCCATACATGCCAAAGGCTGAGGGGCAGAGTCGCGGTAACAGTGGACTCTATTTGCAAAGCCGTTATGAGTGCCAGGTACTCGATTCATTTGGGCTGGAGCGACTTCAAAACGGCCTGGGATCGCTCTACCGATTTAAAAAACCTGATGTGAACATGGCCCTCCCGCCTCTCAGTTGGCAAACTTACGACGTGCAATTCACTGCACCACGATGGGCCGCTGACGGATCCAAAGTGCGAAACGCACGGATAACGTCATGGATTAATGGAGTAAAAGTGCAGGACGATGTCGAGTTGCCAAATAAAACGGGTGCTGGGAAGCAAGAGGAACCAACCCTGTTGCCGACACGATTTCAAGATCACGGTGACCCAGTGAGATTCCGAAATGTCTGGTTAGTCGACCGTGGCTTGGCAAAAGGTGATTTTCCGGTCTATCCCACAAAAGAGGAATTGGAAGAGGCGAAGAAAGTCAAGCTAGAAGCTGCGAAGAAGGCAGCTGCGGAGAAGGCAGCTGCGGAGAAGGCAGCTGCGGAGAAGGCAGCTGCGGAGAAGGCAGCTGCAGAGAAGGCAGCTGCAGAGAAGGCAGCTGCAGAGAAGGCAGCTGCAGAGAAGAAGCCTGAACCAGCAGCAGTCAAGAATTAGGAACTGATTGCACAGGCTGTCAGCCTGCGGCTGAATCTGTTGGGCTGGGTGGTCCGCTTTGCTTCACAAATTCTTCGATCACTTGACCATCGGCAATATGGAAACGCCGATCGGCGAGCGCTGTTGCCTCGGCGGTGTTGTGGGTGATGTGTAATGTCGTGACACCGGTGTTGTCGGTCAGCGTACGCAAAAGCGTCTGTATTTCCTCACGGGTTTCAGAATCCAGTGCGCTCAACGGTTCATCAAGCAGTAGCACAGTGGGACGAAAAGAAAGTGCACGACCAAGCGCGACACGTTGAGACTCACCCCCGCTAAGTCCCTCGATCTGCCGTTTCAGCAGATGGGTAATGCCCAGCATTTCTGCCAATTCATTCACACGGTGCTCAATTTGCGTTGCGTGAAATCGTCGCAAACGCAATGCAAACTGGAGATGTTCCGCGACTGAAAAGGTAGGGAACAGAGCGAGATCTTGCGGAACGTAGCCAATTTCCCGATCTCCGGGTGCCCAGTCTGTGACATCCATGCCACGGATCATGATTTTTCCACTTTGTACGCGTCTTAGTCCGCAAAGGGATTCCAGGATGGTGGTCTTGCCCCGCCCTGTTCGCCCCATCAAAACGGCGTATTGGCCACTACCAATCTCAAATGAGATATCCTTCAAGTGAAAGTCACCAGCACGGATACATACCTGTTGGAACTCGATCATGACGTCAATCCGGTCCCCAATACACGTAGGACCACAAGCACGACGACAGCCATCGCGACCATCAGCAGAGAGACGGCGACGGCGGCGTTGAGTTGACCGATCGAGAGTTCCAGAAACACGGTGGTTGATAGTACTTCTGTTCGCATCCGGGTCGCCCCAGCGAATACAAGAATTGGGCCAAACTCACCCAAGGCTCGTGCCCACGCGATGGTAGTTGCCGCGATCATGCCACGCCACGATTGCGGCAAAGCGATCTGCAGGAATGCCTGTCCGCGAGTACAGCCCAGCGTTCGGGCAACGTCCTCTGCACGCGGGTTGATCTGATCAAAAGTAACTCGCATGGTTCGGACAGCGAATGCACAGGAAACACTGAATTGTGCAAGGATCACCGCTGGCCAACGGTAGGTGATAGGAAACCCGATGTCGTCACGAAGCCATGCCTCCAGTTCCCAGTTCCCGAAGGGAAGGTGGAAAAGGATGAGGAGGCTAAGCCCCAATACCAGTGGCGGCAGCACGATCGGAATGTCGACGATCGTATCAATCAGCAGACGTCCCGGAAATCGGTATCGCGAAAGCAGATATCCAAGCGGTGTGGCAACCCAAATGGAGAGCAACGCCGCGATGGTGCAGGAAAGGATGGTCAGGCGAAATGCCGACTGTATCTCCGGTTTCATCACTGCGGCCCTGAAATCCTCAAATGAGGTGAACATCAGGTCGGCAGCGATTAGTAAGACGATAAGCAGAATGAAGCATGAGGAAATGCCGCTCATGACCAGAAAAAAGGGCAGGTCTGAGCATCTTCGTCTAAGCTTGCTTTTTGATTCAGCTGTTCGTTGGATTGCCGGTTCAGTCATTTTCTGCGCTGGACTCCGTGTCAAGTTTCCAGCGAAAGCCTTCAGCCATGAAGCTGTCCTGAGAATCGGTTGAGCAGATTTGCTGGAACAGTCGACTGGCAGTCAACGCGTTTGGTGAGTCGGGTGTGATTGCGTAGGGTTGCGTCGCGACGCTGCAATCAAGTCCCTGGATGCGGACAGCATCAAGGAACTCACCTGAACCTGCGGTGTTGCTCAGATAAACAACAGCGGCATCGAGTGATCCTGCTCGCATTTGGTTGACAAGCATATCACCCGTTGGGGTTTGGACCGTGACGTTTTCCATCACTTCCTGTTGGACACCACCCTCTCGAAAGGTGTTCTGTGTGACCCAGCCCATCGCGCACTGTTTCTCATGACCAATGCCCACTCGCAATCCGTCCTTGGTCAGGTCTCGCAAACCAGCAATTCCATGCGGGTTACCTTTCTTGACAATGATGACCAGTTCATTCTGCGAAACATCGGTCGGTTCAGGAAATAGGTCGGGAACTTGTTCCATGAACTCTGTATCGCAGGCAAAGTAGGCATCCGGTACTTGCCCAGCTTTCATCTGAGCAACCAGGATGCCACATCCGTTGTACACAGTATTGACGCGAACTCCTTCCCGCTTTTCGAATTTTTTGACCGTATCTTCAATGGCGGGGCGGAGCATTGAACCGGCAAACAAGTTGAGTTCGGGAGTTTCTGTCCAGGCATCACCTTTCTCAACTTGGAAACCATGTTCTGCATAATTTGCAAGGCCGCGGTCTCGGGCTGTCACATAGCGGGCAAAGTGTAAGGCTGCACTGGGCTGCTTGGTTTGCCGGGTCACTCCCAAAGCAACGAGCGATGTCCCTGCGGAAAATTCAGGTAACTTTACAAACTCCAAATCAGGATAGGTGTGCAACACGGCATCATATACGATCGCTGCATCTGCAGCCCCCACGAGTAGATCATTCGCTGCTTCTGTCACGGTCGTGCGATAAGCGGTGGTGCCTTTGTCGAGCGCATCCCACTGTCCTGATTCCTTCAACATTCGTCTGGTTACTTTACCGACCGCAGTGGCGTCCGGATTCGCCTGAACCAGCTTCACATCTTCCCGCAGCAGATCCTCATATTTCTGGATCGATTTCGGGTTACCCTTTGGTACAGCCACAACAACTTCCATTTTGGCGATGGGCAGCACTTCCGAAATGAGTTTCATTTCTTTCGCAGTATTGAGGTAACTGTCGTCAGCAGGAAGGTACAAATCCCCGGCGCCTGTCACCTCCAACTGTGATAGTAGCGTTTGGGAGCCACCGTACTGGAGATCGATTTCGCGTCCATATTCTTCCTTGTAATCAGAAACAATCTTTTCCATGACCGCGCGGTTGCTGGCGGCGCAGAAGAACATGAGAGGGTCTGTTGTGTTGGTTTCTGTCACGTCAGGCGAGTTTTTTCGCTGGGCGCCACTTTGCAGTATCCAGATCATGGCGCCGAGTGCGACAATTGATCCCAGCATTACTACGAGCATTTTGTTCATGTCTTACCTACGTTACGGCGTTTGCATTAGAAGAAGCTCTGCATCTTCTTGGGCAAAGTTCAGTTTCCAGTTGGAATCGTTAACAATTCCGGTTTTTGATTGAGGCGATCACGATCTGATCGCACGGGCGGTGGTGCATTTCCTTTCCCAAACAACTTGGTATTCCAGTCAACTGACATCAGTAAATCAAAGCCAGGATTCTGATCTTTTACTTGACACGAGCAGGCACCACTTAGAAAGACGGTCAGGTCTCTGATGAGTGAACTCGTCAGGACCGAAGCAGGGATGACTTCTAATGCACGTCCACGTCCAAATACGGGAACGATCAAATTTTCGCCTCGCGCGGTGGCTGCTGGTTGTAACTCAGAAAATAAATTGATCAGAAAGCTCTCCTTCACATCTTCACGACTGATCTCCAATGTGCTGAATTTTAGTAGGAGGGGAATTTCTGAATGCAGTTCTGATCCCGGTAGCCCGATTCCTTCGGGTAATTCAAGATTGTTGGTCAGCCATGAAAAACTGGTTTTCAAAGCAGCGTCAGCTTTTGCATTGAAGTTCTGAGTTGCGGGCAGAGAATCTGTTTTTGTATCCGCTCGGACCACGACCCAGACGACTGAGTGACCTGACAACAGTCTTTTGGATAGTTCACGTCTGATGGGTGAATCAAGGATGCCGACTTCGATTGCATCGGAAAGTGGCCCATGCCATCCGTTAACGACGCGACCTTTTCCAAGTTTCATACGGACGACAAGGTAAGGTTCTGTGATCTTTTGATTGAAGTTTGTTCGGATTGAATTCCACAAATGAGCGTGCGCTGGTGTCGGTGAAGCAAGGTCACTCAGGGTCAAGGAACTGGAAGTATCTTCGTTTCGCGATATTTGTTGTTCCATTAACTGGTCCAGCATTGTTTGCTGAGTTGTCGTCAATGGTTCTCGGTGAAACAGAATCAACTCGCAGTTGTCAGGTTGCCAGCGTTCCAAGGCGTATCGAAACACTGGAATGTTGCAAGCCACTGCAGCAGAGCCAGACATCACGAAGATGGAAAACGCAAGTAGTACCTTTGCGACCGAAGCAACTGTTTGGAAGGGGACTCGTTCAGTCATCGGATCACTCGGACTCACTTCCAAAGCAGATGACAGAACCATCCAGGGTCGAAAGAAACAACTTTCCTTCGGCACCAGCAAGTGCGTCCCATGCTGGCAGCGACGTCAATTCGATGCGATCATCGATCTTGCCAGTGTCGATGTTCACTGAAAGAAGCAATGATCCCTCGGTTCCATTGAGTACCTGGTCCTGCTTGGCGAGCAGTTTTTGCACCTGTTCATCTTTTTCGGTCAGTTTCTGAAAGGTTGATTCTTCATCAATGATGTCGGGGGGCCCGACAATGAAAAGTCTGCCACCGGAAAGTAGCATGGATCTCACGTAGATAGGCACATCTTCGGTCCACTTGGGGTCAACGAGGCTGTTCCCAGGTGCGGTCGCGTTGCCACCCTTCTTTTTGCCGGAGTATTGAAAGGCCATTCCTACTTTGCCGTCGACCAGTTTGGCTCCTTCGACAGTGCCATCATTCCGGTTCAAGCCCAAGTCGCGTGCCGTACCATCGTCAAAGCTGACCGCCAGAGCAGCATTACTGGAAATCTCGGATCCATCTTTGTGGCGTTTGGCAATCTGCTCAGCATTGGCCGCCAGGAAATAGAGTCGGACTTCGTCGATGACCCCGGTAAATTGTGCGTTGGTGTAATTACCCACCGCCGATGCGCCGTCGGTACCGATTTCCATGGGTTGTATCGGATCCGTCTTGATCAAGCCGCTCGCTGTACCCTGAGCAGATAGTTCACCATCAACATAGACCTTCATGCTCTTGTCCTTTTCGAGTACCCCGACGACATGATGCCAGCCACCGATGATTCGTTTCTTTGCCGTGACCGTGGTCAGTTTTTCATTGGAGCGAATGTGGAATTCGGGACGACCATTCTTCAGTGACAAAGCGAATCCGTCAGCAGGGCCACCACGAGCGATGATGACTCCCTGCGGGCGTGTCGAAGTCACCCACGCTTCAACAGTGATTGGTTGATTCGCTGGGTTGAGGCTGGGTGTTTTTTGGAATTGGGTATAGGTTCCTGTAGGACCAGCTTTACGTTTGCCAAAGTCCTTGGGGATTTCAGGAGGATTGGGTTCGGCAGCAAACAACTGATGTTCCAGTGTGGTTGTCCAACGCAGATATTCAGGCTTGCGACCATAGCCGAACACGTAACCGTTTCCGTTGACAAGCAAACGACCGGAAGGTGCAAATCTCCCCGCCTGATAGTAGCCACCATGCCCTCCTGCAAAACTTTGCCCGAGCACCCAGTAAGACCGATGAAACCAAGTTTCATCCAAGAAGCCCATGGGAGCAAAAATATGAGCATCTTCACCTCGCTGTTTTGATGCTTGCCCAGCAAAGTCACCCGAGTTCGGACCGATTTCAAGCCGGTTGCCTTCCATGTCAAACTTTTGCGACTTCATGAAAATGTGTTTGCCATCAGTGGAAAGAATGTCAGGTAGGCCAACCGGCATTTGTAGTACCTGCAGTTTTTCCTGAATGTTATTCCCTGTCTCCGGATTCTTTTCGTCCATCAGAGTTTCAGACAGTTTTTCTCCGGTGGCGAGGTCGAGTCGCAACAAACGGAGTCCACCGTCCAGAAAAATGGAACGTCCTGCCACGCAGTGAACAATGTCGTTGTGAATCAGGACACTGCCATGCACAGGCCATAGCGATTCAAGTTGCTCAAATGCCATGGTGCGACGGTCCATGGGGGCAGCACGATAACGCCATGCCAGTTCACCATCGGTGGACAGGCAGTAAACCCAACCGTCCGCTCCACCAAACACAACGCGACCTCGGTGAATCGTTGGTGGAGAGTCAATTCGAGCACCAATCGTGTAGGTCCAACGCTCAGTGCCATCCGCGTGATTGAGCGCGACGAGTGTGTGTTCATCGATTTGTGCAACATAAACAGTGCCGTCTGCAATCACAGGAGCCGTCAGTCTTCCGCCCAATTCAGTAGTCCATTTCGTTTTCACTTCTCCACGGATCGGTTCGCCCATGGTCCCACTGCGAGTTGCATCGTGTCGATAAGTGGGCCAGTCTTTATCATTCTGTGCATCATCGGTTGTTGTCAGTGGTGTTTCCGCTGCAGGCCCCGTTTCAAGTCGGCCTGCCTCGGGAACAATGGCTGGAATTGGACGCGTTGATGAGGGCGCCGCAAGAGCGTTGAAGCCGAATAGTTTCGCTTCCGGGTAGCAGGCGCAATTGTGCGGAGGAGCATAGGTCAAGCCGTTGCATGGCATCACACCGTACAGGCAACCTCCCCTGACCCAGTGATGGATGTCCCAGTGTTCGCTATCGGGGTCCACGAACTCAATTCCAGTGCGAGATGGCATCAGGAAATTGTCAGTTGCTTTGGCGATATAACACCGATGATGGAACCAATAAGTATCAACATCGGGAGCAAACTCTTTTTCGACTTTGCCTGTCCGCGGATTACGTCCCGTGTAGACTCCGGAATCTTTTCCAGATGTCAGGGGTGCCAGCCAAACCAAACCGTTGACGACCATCAGATCTTGGGGAGATTGGTAGCCGCTATTTGGAAAACTCGATCCCCACAGTTTTTCACCGCTCTTGGCATCAAAGCTTGATAGGTTGCCGTCACCACCGGCGTACAGCACGACATCATCGTGCAAAACCAACCGTGGGCCAAAGTTGAACGTGAATGATTGACGGCGCGTCAGTGGATTCGTCTGCCACGCTGGTTCCCCGCTCTTCTGATTCAGAGCGACTACCCGCTCGCCATCATGAAAGTATAGTTGTGATCCATTGGCAGCCAAAGTCAGAGGTGAAATTTGCGTGCGACGCGCCCAGAGTTGTTCGCCTGATTTCGCATCAAATGCCATTACGACGCGAGGCTCCTCATTCCAAAACAGGGAGCGAACTTGTGCCTGGTCACCCACTCGGCCATTCAGTGGAACATAGTTCTGAAGTTCAGCCTCACCTTTTCGGACCACAAGGAATAGCATTCCGTTGGTGTGAATGATCTCTTCGGTTGCATCGCTCCCTTCGTATTCACGAAGCGTCTTTCCGTCTGCTGCATTGATCGCTGTTACGGGTGCGTTGTAACCGAGTGTTGTGAAAACCGTATCTTGGGAAGAAACGAGGCGTCGCGATAACTGGGTTGGCCCACTCTTGAGCGGCCACAGGTGAGTTTGCCAATTTTCGATATCACGTTTCCACAGCACAGATCCATTGAACGCATCACGAGCAATGAGTTTCCATTTGGGAGGCAACTGAATGGAAATTCGACTGCCTTCATCCATGATGTAGAACATGCGTCCGCCAGTGGACACCAACGCACTCATGCTCGCCATGCGGTCATGGTGGCGTGACCAACGAGGACTGCCGACCCACTGAAGGTGTCGGGGTGGGGCGACCTGATCATCGTGAGCAACTGAATTGCCGGTTGCGTCATGGAGATAGTGTGACCACTCGTCGATGTCCTCGGGACGTGGCTTGACGGTTCTTTCCCATTTGTTGCCAGATTTGATCATGGCAACACCGTTGGGAACGAGAACTCTCAATACTTCGTCCAGTGGTACCTCACCGATGTCTTCTGTGATCAAAAGATTGACCAGGTTGTCGGTGTATGGGAGAACGCTTCCGGAAAAATTATCAAATGCGATGTCGCCGTATTGGCTCGATTCACGAACACTCTCACGAATGGCTGAAAGCGTTTCCGGTTTACGGACAAGGCCGTGAATCTGGGTCGCCTCATTTTGGCGAAGATCTTTTGCAAGATCCCCCGAAGTGCTGCCCAATTCGACGATGAAACCACCGGTGAATCCTGACTGCTTCAGTAGAGTATTTGCCAGTTCCGTTTGCTCGTCACTGAACGCTGGCAGTTGCACCAGTGTGCCGAGCATAATCAGCAGAAGAGTCGGTCGCCAAAAAGGTGTGATCTGCATTGGGATTGGCTCGTGATCTGAATGTGTTTTGGGGAAATTGCTTGTAGTGGGGGAAACCATCTATTGTAGCATGGGCAGCCTTCGATGCAGCCAACGTCAAGCTGAGATTCAGGTCCAAGATTGCTGGAATCTGGATTTCAGGAGCCGGCATTGGAAGCATGAGCGTCGGAAAATATTGGTCTCGTAACAGCTGTGCGTCACTCTTCAGTGGTCGGGGGGGTAGGATACCGAGGGAAGTCCTGAGGAATCGTCTCAGCGATATGGTGAAAAGCTGTCTGGTGGGAATTGTTCTGACTGCGATTGTCTGCTGAGTGGCTGCTCAATGTGAATTGGGATTCATTGGTGGAGTGTTTTAGTACCGCTGGCTAGATCAGACGGCATGATAGCTGATTCACCGCCACTTTTACATTGTTGTTGGAGTTGCAACTTTGCAACCATTGCCTGATCGTTTTGGTTTGGAATCCACCGTAACAGGTTAGAAATCGGTCCCATGATGGTGACCGGAAACAAGTGGTCGGGGTGTGTGGTGGTTGATTTCTGGTAAGCTTGCGGTCCCGCTTAGGGAACAATTGTGTTCCAGTAAATAACTCATTCATTCTTCGTTCTGTTTGACTATGGAAACCCGACCTCTGGCCGATACCGGCCTTGACCTTCCCGTGCTTTCGTTTGGTGCCTCGTCCATAGGTGCAGAGTTTCGGCGTATCGACGTTGGCGAAGCGTTGCAATGTGTGAAAGTGGCCTTGGATCGTGGCATGAATTACATCGACACGGCTGCCTATTATGGACGTGGCATGAGTGAGGTCATGTTGGGGCAGGTGTTACCTGAAATTCCGAGAGACTCTTACACGTTGAGCACCAAGTTGGGTCGATACGCACCACAGCATTTTGATTTTAGTGCTCGACGTGTTGCTGAAAGTATCGATATCTCGTTGGAGCGGATGCGTGTCGATCATCTGGACATTGTGTTTTGTCATGATATTGAGTTTGTTGAGCTGGATCAGATTGTTGAAGAGACGATTCCCGCGCTCAGAAAGCAGGTCGAGAAAGGCAAGGTGCGCTTCATTGGGGTGAGTGGATATCCAATGAAGATTTTTACCGAGATGCTGGAGCGTGCCGATCTTGATGTTGTCCTTTCCTACAATCATTACACCCTTCAGAATGACATGGCGCTGTCTCTGATCGAACCCTGCCAAGAGAAAAATGTCGGTCTGATTAATGCAGCTCCATTTTCTGCCCGCCTGCTAACCAGTGCAGCGCTTCCTGAGTGGCACAAAGCGACTCCAGAGGTCCGCGAGGTAGCTGCCAAAGCAGCGAAATATTGTTCAGATCAAGGCAGTGATATTGCCAAGCTAGCGCTGCAGTATTCAGTGGCTAATCCGGCGTTTACCAGTTGTGTCACAGGTTCAGCAAATCCCCAGCGTGTTTCGCAGTGGTGTGATTGGCTTGAAGAGCCGATGGATGAAAGACTTGTTGCTGATGTTAAGGAAATCCTCAAACCAATTCACAACTGGGTCTATACCGAAGGAAGGCCGGAGAATAACGACGGTTGAGTGCGCTCACTTGTATTGATGACAATCAGAAAACGGGTTTTTGCATGATAATGTGCATTCAAAATATTGCTGTCGAGTGATGTCATTAGGTCGCTCTCGACAGCGAAATGCTTGACGGGGTTCAGTGGTTAAGCCTGAAACCAGCTCATTTTCAATGTCTGACTCGTTGGAAATCGAAACGATGTCGGCAGGTAATCCTTTCAGTTCGATTTACTTTCCAGATACCGGGAATCATCATGAAATCTTGCATCACTATCAGTCTCGTTGAGGAAGCGCGTGGCGGTCCATTCGTACTTTGGGATGGGCTCGAGCAATCGATTGCTTTTGCAGCGGAACTGGGTTACGACGCTGTTGAAATATTTGCGCCGGGGCCGGAGGTGATCGATGTAGACGCGTTGCGTTCGATGCTGGATTCAGCCAATTTGAAGTTGGCCGCTCTTGGCACTGGTGCTGGCTGGGTGAAGCACCGATTGCAGTTGGCTGACCCTGATGCCGGGAAAAGAGAGCAAGCTCGCGCCTTTGTACGAAGTATTATTGATTGTGCTGGTCAATTTAACGCTGCCGCAATCATCGGCTCGATGCAGGGCCCAAGCGGCCACACTGGCGACCCCGATACTGCGAGAGGCTATTTGTGCGAAGCATTGGAAGATGGCGGTGCTCATGCAGCCCAATATGATGTGCCGCTTATCTATGAGCCTTTGAACCGCTATGAAACACGCCAATGCTGCACCGTCGAAGATGGCGTTGGCATGCTTGAGTCACTCTCGACCAACAATGTGCGTCTGCTATGCGATCTTTTCCACATGAATATCGAGGAGGCCGATATAGCCGCAGCGTTATTGCAAGGTGGGAAATGGGTCGGGCACGTTCACTTTGTTGATAGTAATCGTCGGCCTGTGGGACTCGGACATATGCAGTACGGCCCAATCATTGATGCCTTAAAGCAGATCAACTATGAGGGATATCTTTGCGCCGAGGCGTTTCCGTATCCCGATCAGCATGAGGCGGCTCGGCAAACGATGAGAGCTTACCGCTACTGGACAGGCAACTAATCACTGTTTTTTTGCAATCAACTCCTTAGAAAGTCGGATTATTTCTATCATCGCAGGATGATCAATTTGTTCTTGAGGAGGTACCTCTTGAGGTACTTTGTCAATAGACATCGACAAATCTTTGAAACGTGTTGCAAGTTCGATTGGAAGCCCGTTTGAATTCAGTGCTCTTGAAACGCCACCATCATCATAAACCCCACAAATTGCTTCGATAAACGAGGACACTTGGCCCGACGATCCATCGGAAAGCCAGAGCCTTTCCTGCTCTTCACGACTTGCAAGTTCTTCCAGAGCCCATACTACAGATTGCTTGTTGATTGCGCTCATTTTAAGAGCCCCGGATAGTCTTGAAGTGGAACATGGGCGTCAGGATCTTTGAGTCCACCTTTCGGGAATGTTGACGGAGTACCATCGGGTTGGTTCCCGATGATTCAAGTCTGTTGGTCACCGCCAGCAGGGTTGTCGACGTTGGCGGCCTCGTCGATATTTTCCACAGTGGGTTCGCCGGTTGCAATGATATCGTCAGGCAGTTCCCTGATCTCCGAGATCACTTGTCGCGCACGCTCGGCATCTATTTCAAAGGTTTGCACTTTGACCACGCCGGGGGCTTCCGCTTGGAAACCGGCGGTAAAGCCTCCCGTTGCAATCGCCCGGATCCCCGCGTCCTTGAGAACGGAGACAAGAATCAAGGCGGTACTCTCCAGCTCCCGTTCGGCTACCGTTACCAGTTTTGCGTCGTCCATATCGTGTGTTTCATTTCTCATGATTGGTCCTCATCGTTGGTGCTTGTCATGGTTGCCGAGGTTGTCGATCAGTCGTCCAAGGTCATGTTCTTAGCCGATTGCATTTTATCCGGGTCCACGCGTTTTGGCAGTAATCTGCATTCCTGTAGCTGGAAAAGCGTGGGGGTTAGCAAGCGAACTCGTTTAAACACTGCTCAGCAAGAGATACTGTTCCGGACTATCGGGGCAAGGCGCCAGCCCGCACATCAAAAAAGTCGTGAAGATATTTGCGGCGGCAAGAAAGATGACTAATGCACACACTGCCATGACTGGTTTGCTCATCGGGCGCGGTGATGCCGGTGTGCTGAGGTCAAAGTGTTTTTCATAAAGCATCAACAGACCTACAACGCCGATTGTCGCCATGAAAATAATCAATCCCCAGGTGTACAAGTGCAATCCGAGTACTGGGGATCCATAACCAGGTCCATTCGGATTGCCCGGAACGATGTGCAGTAAAATCTGACGTGCTGAGACGGCAGCGCCGAAAATGGCACTGAAGACCGTAATTGCGTAATGCGATGTGCGTACTCCGAATCGAAGATTCATCATTGCGCCAACCGCGACGCCAAGCATCGCCAGTCGCTGCAAAAGACAAAGGGGGCAGGGAAACTCGCCCTCAATAAATTGAATCCAATAGGCCCCGATCAACGGAATGCAAATTCCGGTGGTCAAGAGCATCAGTATCCACTCGCCGGTTGTGTTTTTTATGGCTGTCAAAAGTTGAGCTTCAGTGGATCGGTGATGTGATGGTTGAACCAGAAAATGCTTGCCATGAGAGTCGCCAGCGCCAGCGCGAAGACCACTTTTCTGTTGCCAAACCAGATGGCCAACATTGTGAGAAAAGCCAGAACGAAAAGCATGGTCATCATCGTGGCGGAACCTGTTCAAAGTGAGCTGTTGGTTTTGTCTGAGCGAGTCAAATGGAGTACGCGGGACATCAGGCGTGCCAGCAGCGCTCTATTAGAATACCTGCGATGAAGCAGTGATGGGGGAACGAGGGTTCGGCAAAACACGGTTTATCTTGCAGGAATACTGGATTACACGAAAATGAAGACAGACAAGAAGACCGGCTCCGACAACACTCAGGTCATAATGCCGAATGCGGAGCGACTGATGCAGCAGGGGGATTTCAAATCGAAATTCCTGCTGTCACCATCTGAAGAATTCAATGAAATGCTAGAAAACCTGATTCTCAATCCAGAGTTGCGCAACTCAGCTTTTCGAATCGGTGGCCTGCCCCGGAATACTTGGGAGGGGAAGCTCAGGGCAAGCATCGGCTTGCCACAAGTCTTCAACTTCCTGTCCGCCTGCATCGTAACGCAGCAGCAGGTAGATACCACCGAGCAGGCTCCAGATTGCGGTCAGTAAAACGACAACCGGAAGGTGGTCAAGCAAGTAGGTACTTGTGATAACCATGCCATCGGTGGCCTCAACAAATTTCAGAAGCTGGCTGTTAATCTCGATAGTAGTTTTTGTAACACCAATGGCCAAGACGGAAACGACGCTTGCGATGATTGCACCAAAGACTAAGTAAACAGCCAGGTGAAGTGGTCGACGAAAAAGATATTCGTAGCCGCGGCTCAAGGAGTCCATGGCATCTGGCTCACGTTCGTTAGCCAAGGCTCCCCAGCCCAATGGGATTGCCACATTCGCGCCAAAGGCCAGTAAGCCACAAGGGATAGCGAATAGGAGTGTTGCGATTGCTAAGAGAACATTGAGCCAGATGATTTCACCAGCCAAACCTGAGACCCATCCGATAGTCATGATGAGTACCGAAAAAACACTCACGCATCCCAGAGGAACAACAGCGACCAGCCAGCCAGCAGGTGTGCGCGACATGGAAAGAGAAAGAGCCGCTGACAGAGGCATCAGTGGGCGTCCCGCTGTGAGGAGTCCGCCTTGTCGCAAAAGCAGGATTACCACCGGTGTCCAGATAAAAACAGACCAGCAAATTCCCAACAGTGTTTTCCACCACACGATTCCCGAATCATGACGGAAGACGGATGCAGGATTAAGATGCTGAACATATTCGATGAAAAAATTGACCTGTTGATTTGCAGTGGATGCCATTGCCGGAACGTCGGAGGTGATTTGATCCAGTGTCAACAATGTGATGCCAATTTTCCAGGCAGCAAGCGTCAACGCGACAAGCCCCAGCAATGGAGGTGATCCCACCACGCGTAGGATTCTGATGAGACGTAGCCACGGGAAAACATCAATCCATTCACGCAGTCGGGCTAACAGACCTGTCTCCAAGTCATACCCATCATGCACCTGAGTTGCGTTTGTCGCTGAAGAATCTTCGGGGGTCATCGAGCGAGAGGCTTCGCTTATGGGCGGTTATTGAAGGGGCGGCAATAGAAAGCAGGATTGTATCAGGTAGCGACAGGGTTCCGTTAGACAGGTTTACGGAAGCAATTTCAGATGCAATTTCCAGAAACCGACTTTGATTCATTCATGAGGGCTTTGCGGGCGTCCACCTTCTTGGCTAGTGAAAAGCAAGTGTGAGATCAATTTTCGGAATCGTCTTCACCTGATAAGTAGCAATTGGTGGTTTGCAAGCTGAGCCTAGCAAGCCGTTTTGGCAAAAACTGGTTATCGTGGCTGGTTTGGCGAGAAGACCGATGAGCTCAGCCTGTACCGAAGGTGAAGCTGTGAGCCAGACGGGGTGGCGGCGCCCTAATTGTTTGGCAACCCAGCCTGTGGGTGAGAAGAAACGTGCAGCCCGGTGTTTTTCGCATGGTTTTTTCGCATTCGTTCGATTTCGCGTCGTTTTCGGACGATTATCGAGTTTTCCAATGCTTGTTTGCGGGTAGAGCCGAGAATTCTGTGAATGGGTCTGGGAAGTTGTCTCCATGCTGGCTAGCTTGAACATATGGCCGACACCAATAAATCTGATACTGATCGCTCCATGGAACAGGAAGCTGACCGATACCTCATCGAACGGATTCGAGAGGGAGATTCCGACGCGTGGCAAAATCTTATTGACCGCTACGAAGGACGTCTTATGGCGTTTACGAATAGCCGGATTCGAAATCGAGCCAGTAGTGAGGATATTGTTCAGGAAGCATTTGTAGGGTTTTTGGTCAGCCTTCCAAACTATGACGGTAGTCGACCACTGGAAAGCTATCTGTTTTCCATTTGCGCTTATAAGCTAACAGATCATTTGAGACGTGAGGGACGCCGGCCTGCCCTCCAAATGCATGGTCGAAGCAGTTCGGCTGGACAGATCGAGCCACTCGGTGTGGATCGGGTTGCCAGTTCGATTGCACGAAGCGTGGAACGGAAGGCCATTGAAGAACAAGCCGTTCGCGATGCTATTGCTGAGCAGGTCGATCGTTGGAAAAAAACTGGCGCTTGGTTAAAGTTGCAGGTCATCGAGTTGCTCTTCGTATTGGGAAGAACAAATAAGGATGTTGCCGAACAGCTGGATATCTCTGAACAGCAAGTCGCAAACTATAAGAGTGATTTTCAGATTCGACTGCGGGCCATCGTGCAGCGAATGGAACTCGATGAAGGTGTTTTTCCCGAATTGGCTGACTGAGCTCAGTGTTTCGCAGATTAGCTTGCTTGCAGTCCGGCCATGGTTCCAGTGCTGCTTGCAAATCTGTCTGTTTCCAGCCCGACTTGTTGCAATAGTGAGACGTAAAGATTCGGAAGCGGATAGTTTTTTCGTTGGTCAAACGCCAGGTGCTGACCGTGTCGGAATCCTCCTCCCGCTAGTAGCACTGGCATGTTGCGATTGTCGTGGTTGGAAGCATTTCCCAAATTACTCGTTAGTAGTACAGACGTCTGGTCCAAAAGGCTTGCCTCGGATTCTTCGACGCTCTGTAGATCCTTCAGGAATCCACCCCATTGATTGATCACGGCCGTTTCTAACAACGCAAGTTGGTCGAGTTTTTCTTCGTCGCGGCCGTGATGGCTCAGGGAGTGGTGGCTATCATCGACTCCTGCGATTGGTATCGACCCACTTGCTCCTGGGATATGGAGCGAGATGAAACGTGTTGAATCAGTTTGCAATGCCAATTTAATGACATCACACATCGTTTTCTGGCGACCAACCAGGTCACCTGGGTCATTGATGTCGCGGGGGGCCCGCTGCGTGACCAAGGGTTTGGGACGTTTTGCCCATTGCTCGGCTTCTGCCATCCGTTTTTCAAGGTCACGAACACTCGTGAAATAAGCGTCCAACTTGTCTCGATCACCAGAACCCAGTTCACGACTCAACGATTTTGCATCATCACTCACGATGTCCATGATGCTACGACCCTGGCGAACGCGTGCTGCTTGCTTTTCGCGTTCGCGTTTGGAATCGTCAATGAAGAGTCGACTGAACAGGCGAGACGGGCGATCCTCGGGCGGGATCATGGAGCCATTTTCGGTGTAGCAGGGGCTGGTGCTGCCGTTTGTGCTGAGAACCAAAGATCGAAATCGTGTTGCATCACCGAGATGACGTGCCATCATCTGATCAACGGAAATCGTATTCTTCGCACGTCCAGAGGATCCCATTGGCGAAGCGGTAAGAATACTTGCTTCTGCACGGTGTCCTCCAGTAACACCAGGGTGCGATGTTCCAGAAACGACCGTGATTTTGTCTCGCAGATTCTGCAGTCCTTTCAGGTAGCGGGAGGGTTGGTAATCGAAACCGCTATTGGATGGAAATAGGTTCTCACCCACCAGACCCAGGCCAAGTGTCATGGCCACAAAACGTTTTGGTCTGCTCGACGGCTCTGTCTGGGCAACAGCCGGCTGCATGGCAGATAACCATGGCAAGCTCATGGCAACTCCCGTGCCTCGAAGCATCACCCGACGCTTCAGGTAGCGACCTACAGCAGCAGGTGGGGGTGAGGATGTTCTGTTTGTGTTGGATTTCATTTCACACACACGAAAATATTAGCTGTTGGGTGGATTGGGGGACTACTTCGAAAGAAAGATATCGCTGGCAATGGTTGCATGTAAAAGTGAACGCATCCCATAGTCGGAATCGGCGGTTTGCTCCACGATCTTGTTGATTTCCCACCGGTCAGAGAATTGAATGTCTGATCCTGTCCCGTAGATCATTAATTTCTCGCAAAAATTTCGGGCAAGGGGTTTAGGATTATCAGCGATCAACCGTCGAAATTGTCCGAAGTCGCTGAATTTCTGGCCGTCTGGCAGGGTGAAGCTTGCATCGACCTCCACAGGTTTTCTTTTCTGCCTCGAAGTTGCATAGACAGTACGCCATCTACCAGCAGCATCGAAGTTTTCAAGTGCGTAACCCGGTGGGTCGATGTGGGCGTGGCAGGCGGCACAGGATGTATCGGACACATGCTTTTGAAGTTGTTCCCTGATGCTTTTTGCACCGCGGATGTCAGGTTCGACCGCGGGTACATTTTCAGGCGGGGGTGGAATCGGTTTCCCTAGAATGCGTTCGGAAACCCAGACTCCACGTAAGACGGGGGAGGTGTTGGTACCATTCGCAGTCACTTTCAGAATGGCACCCTGCGCGAGTAAGCCACCACGATTCGAACTGCGTTCCAGATCGATTCGTTGGATCTGTTCTCCCGCAACACCATCGATTCCGTAGTAGCGAGCAAGGCGACTGTTTGCGAAAGTGTGATTTGCATTGATGAGGCGTGAAACACTCGCGTCATGTTTCAGCAGGTCATGCAAAAAGTACCTCGTCTCATCCAACATTGAATTCTGAACGATGGGGTCAAAGTCACGATGCGTTTTTCGATCCGGTTCCGTAAAGCCGATGTCCACCAAATCTAACCATTGGTCGGCAAAGCGAGAAAGGAATTCCAATTCACCGTGCTCCTGCAGGATCCGCTCCGTCTGTTCGTGCAAAACAGATTTTTGGTGGAGTTTTTTCTTGCGGGCCAGTTCCATCAACTCGTCGTCAGGCATGCTGTTCGTAAGCATGTAACTGAGACGATTGGCGACTGCAAAGTCATCAAGTTTTCCAACGGGTTCGATGAAGTACAGGAATCTTGGTGAGCACAGAATGGCACGATAGCAGGTGATGAGCACTTCAAATGGCGTTTCTCCAGCTTCCAAGCCTGTCCGGGCCAAATTTAGGAATGGTTGGATTTGTGCCGTCGTCGCAGGTCGGCGAAATGCTCGGTTCGCGAACTTCATGATCTGTTTTTCCAGATCCTTTTGGGTGGTTCTTTGACTGAGGCGAATTTCCTGTAGATCAGCTTCAGCCTTGAGTTCGCCAAGTAGATATTGTTGAGTTACCGCTGCGGTTCCAGCTGGATAGATCCTTTGCATCACGATGGAGTGCATCGCCAAGCCGGGAACATTTTGTGGTGTACCCTCGCCTGTCCCGATTTGTCCTCCCTGAAAACGGCCACGTTTGATGGTTGCATCAGCAGGACGAATCTCAAGCATGTGGCCCTTGGGAATCCACGCTTCGAACACTCGTTCCTGTGCTGCTGACGTCGCCTCAAATGCACCGATCCACGATAGGAGCGGTGCACCGGACGTGCAGCGCCCGCTTCGTACGGAGCACCAGACGCCATGGGTTTCCGGTTCGTTCAAGGAAGATGCCGTAATCGTAAAACGATACCAACCACTTTCATTGACTGTGGTTGACGGAAGTCGACCATGGAACGTCACCCCGCTGGACCATACCACTGCTTTGCCATCCAACATTTCAGGCTCGCGGCAGCGACGTCTTGGATTGACTCGGCACAGTTTTTGGGCATTCAGGTTTTGAGGTTTCGGGGTAGACCGGCCGATCACCTTTGCAGTTGCATATTCCAAAGCCGTGTCGATTACTGCCAAGTGTGACTGAAGATGAAAGTGCGACATCGATTGAGCATCAGCAAGGTTGTTGAAGCCGGATGAACGTAATTCGTCTGTCAGTTGTTCTGCGAGTGGCAGGTCAATTCCGAGAAGATCGTGAAGTGTTCGCTCCAACTGTAAATTGGTCAGACGTCGAGAGCGGACCCGTCCAAATTTAGAGAAGGTTTCCTTTTGGAAATCGGTGATCCAGTCAGTTGCGACTTGTGCGAAATGTTGTGCTGCTGCGCGGTCTGGCTGATCGGCGTCGGCAGGAGGCATTTCCTGATTGGTGATTCGGTCGAGCACTCGCGACCACTTTGCCAACGATGCCGAACTGTCCAGGTCCTGCCTTAGCGATTTCAAGTCAAAACCGCCTTCCCCATCAGGTCCATCATGGCAATCGATGCAGTGGCTCTCAAGAAAATTCCTTGCATCCTCGGGCAATGGTGACGCAGCTATCGCGCGAAACGAAAGACAAAGAACTAGACAGATGGGTACAAGACGAAATAACATCGACCAGAGAACACTTTTTGTTCAGGCTATGTGAAATGGCGGGACCTGCTAGACAGGCAAACTGAGCGTCGACCACTCATATGCCTCATTATAGATCAGAGGCGAGATTTGGGAATCGTTGAATCCCAGTTCCTATGTGTGCGCATTCTCGTGATTTACGGTGAATTTTGCTAATTCCGACCCGAGTTTGAAAGTTTTGTGCCTTTGTAGTGTGCGTGAAAAATGCCATGTTCCAGACGACTGGCCCAGATGGTTAGTTGTGTTACCACTCAGACGCCTTGAATACGGATGACAACTATGGGGCCTGTCGATGGTGGGGCTTGATTGGGTAGCTGAATCAGCACCAGTTAAATTAAGTGAAGATGGAGTATGGCGGATTGTTGTTTCGCATCGTGCCACAGGTGTCTGTCATCCAAGTGGTTGAAATCAATCGCGTCTGTTTTACCGTTCTAACACTTCTGGATTTCAAACTTCATCATGATTGAATTGATCATTCCGGCAACGAATGGACGAATTGGCTGGAAGCATGTTGCGGCTTCTCTTGGTCAAGCTTTGCAGCTTGACGAAGTATCCATTGAGGAAATGTTGCCGAGGGGGGAGATCAAGTTGGATTCACCAGCGGTTTCACTTTCATTGCTGGCGATTAACTTGGCTGCCGGGAATCGGCTGAATTTTTCTGTGACGTGTGAGGTGGGTCAGCAACCTGCGTTGCTGATACGCTGTGATCCATCGTTGTTGCGGCTTGAGCATCATGATGCTCGAGGCAGTAATGTCATGGTTCATTGCGATGAAGATTGGCTTGAGAGTGATGACGGACGACCTGTGGTCTTGTGCTTACATGGTTTGAATGGCACGCATGAAACCTTTGATGGTCTACGAGAGGAACTTCGTTCCCACGGTTACCGTACAGCCGCGATGTCCTACGAGCCGCAACGCTCGCTAGCGACGCTAGCGCGTGAGGTATCCAAAAAGATAGCCACTTGCCTGGCGTCTTCACCTCAAAAGCACGAATTAGTGCTTGTGGGACATTCAATGGGTGGTCTGATTGCCCGCGAATGGACCAATAATGCCACCTTGGAAAACGAGGCGATCACCGGTTTGATAACCATTGGAACCCCGCATCAAGGATCCGCATGGGCAACATTACCTCCACTGATGAATCTATTCGCAAAGGGCGAGTTTGGGGTGGCAGACGTGAATGACGTGATCCTGCATGCCCCTACGAGTCCGGAGTTACGGGACATTGCGCCGGGATCAGCATTCCTCGAAGAACTTAATGCACGAGACAATCGACCCACGGTTCGATACACGTCAGTGATTGGTGTTGGGAGTCCGGTAAATGCCACAACGGTAGCAAGAATTCAACGCACATTCCGCGAACTCGAAAGTGGTGATGGTTTTATTCGGTTGATTCGTCCGCGTATCAAGCCACTGCTTAGTGGATTTGATGAATTGGTTCACGGTCGTGGTGATGGTATTGTCGCGGCAGAAAGCGCTGCCATGGCATCAACCAGCGATTTGGTACGCGTTGACCTTTCCCATTTCGAGCTGGTTCGTCCGTTGACTTGGCTGCCTGCAAGTGAAAAGACTGGTCATCCGGTTTGGCAAATCGTGGTCGATCGAGTCACCCGTTGCCGGCCAGTCTTTGATGGAAGCAACGGGTTGGCTGATCAAGAATGATTCACTCGGAAGCATGATGCACTGATGATGCACGAGTCGCTACTTGAACCACAGAACACCAGAGGTCAGTGACTATTCCCTGTTAGTAGGTTGCATGGGATCGACCCCCAGCGTTCCTATCAGTGCTTCCTGATAGTCTGGTGATTGGGTTTTTGACAGTTGATCCTGAACATAGTTAAGTCGTTCCTCGATGTTTAAATCACGAACGATATCCTGTTCGGTAGGATCATCCAGATAGTTGCGAACCTTTCGTTCCATGGTTTTCCAGTGTTCGATGTCGCGCAACTGTTTTGCGACCAATCGGCGACGATACCATTCACTCTTCAGTAATTCTTCTCTCGAGAAAAGCCGCCGTATCTCTGGGTCGGTGATTTGTTTTCCTTCATGATTGCCGTAGGCCATGATATCGAGCACTGCTTTCAGTGGTGGGCATGCATTTTCATAGCCCCCATCCTGCATGTAGTTCATGGAAACCCGCTTTTGCGCTTCCGCGATATGGAGAATTCCATCTGCAAAGGAGGGAAGGTCCTGTAGTTCTGGCTTGAGAATATCTTCCGTAAATACCTTGGACGGGTTGTCGAAAACACGACCAAGATACTGCCGCACAAATTTGCGTGTGATGCGGTAGCCGAGACGACTGGCGGGAATCTGTTTGCCCTCAAATTCAAAGTCCTTGATTGGCTCCAGCATTCCGGTCTTGATCAGGGTCTCGGGGTCCCTTTCCTCCGGCCCCATACGGCACCAGACTTCGGGGATCAGCAGGGAAATATCATGCCCAACCTCAAAGCGGGGACCGATGTGGCCGGCGGGTGTGCTGAAACCACCCAACTCAGTCAAAATCATCGACGTGACAATAGCATTCAGGTCGATTGAGGGCAGCAGGGCGTTGAAGGGACCTTTGGTCAGTGCGCCTTCGCTGCCGGCACCTGTGGTGCTGGGACTTTTGCCGGTCAATGAGCAGACATAATCCATCACCAATTCAGGGAGTTCCTGAAAGTGCAACGGAGAGTAGACAGCAAGTGAGCGGATTCCAGTTTTCGTATCTGGCGGATTATTTCGTCGGCCACTGAGAATGGCACCCACTGGAGCGAGCACAGGTGAGTCTGCGGGAAGGCAGCGGCTGAGTTGCATACCCCGCATTGCTACGTAAGTATCGCGGGAGTTCACCATGTCCGGCCGATCTTGCAGATATCGGGGGTTCTTGGTTCGGGATCCGTTTACAATCCTGGGTTCAGCTGTGCTTACCACAAAGCCTTCCGCTTGTTGCGCGGCTTCTTCGAGAAGCGATTCCATGGGACCACTGAATTTGTCAAATTCAACGGCATCATCGACGATGTCCCTCGCTTTCTGAGTGGAAAGCGGTTCGAAGTTGCTAATGAAATTGCCTGGTTGGGACAGGTCCAGTTCTGTCTGCTTGTCCAGTCCGCGGTGGACAGCATCATCGGGACGTTGGAATAAGCGATATTCACAATTCTCGACAAATTTGTAGCTGAATGCTGGTGCTACGGCGGGACCAAGCTCGGCTACGTTGTCGGCCGGCACGACGACGCTACAGCTGATATCGTCTTCCCGTTGAACTTTGGCAGCTGCGATGAAGTCCTGCCGCAGCTTGAATGTTCGCCAACTGCGATCGTCGAGGCCAACTCGCAAATACGTGCCAACCAGTGCTCGATCACCGATTTTCAGTTCGTGGCCCGGTGATCCATTGACAATGTCTACGCCGAAGTACTGTTTCCAGTCCTTTTCCATCCCCGGTTGCACAAATCTTTTGATGATCAGTGCGAGGGCATAGACGTGTTCTGGAATGGTTTCCAGCCATGCAGTGTATTCACTGCTGTAATTTGGCTGCGGCGTCAGCAATTGAATCATGCTGCCCAGACTACGTGTTGAGTCAAGAACTCCACGGCTTGGCCGTTCGGTGTAATCCGGTTTGTCGGGCATGTCATCCCGCCAGCGGTCCTCGTAAGAACGACTGAAAATCTCATCCAGCTTTTCAAAGTCACGATCGATATCCGCGACAAAAATTGGACCGTAGAGCATATAGTCGCGAAGACTCTTGCTGATTTCGCTCTTGCCACCGCCGCTGACCGTGCATGGTTTGTGGCAGAAGATTCCTTCGGCCGCAGTACCAATCAAACGCCATGATGGAGCTGCTGGATGCTTTTCAAGACGAATCTTGTATCCACTGGGAGCGATGTAAATGTTCTTGGGTGTTAAAGGAATGCGTTGTTCCTCACCGTTCAGGGTCCACCGAACGCAGCGTTCTTCCAACGTGGCGTAGGCATCCTCTGGTATGTAGATCACGCTGGGGTCTTTGCGATCAACCCCGTAGCCTTCGGGATGAACATCAATGAATGATTCATACTCCCTCGCGATGGTTTTGAATGCTCTTCCGTTGTAGCGTCTGCTGTTGACCAGGAAGTCACTGCCCAATGAATACGACGCAAAAGCCAACGCGCCACCCGCGTGCTCTTCTTCCGTGTTGCCCATCAGATTCGCTGCAAAACTGATTTGTGTTTTGACTTCCTTTTTGCAATAGCCGTAGTAGTTGTCGGCAATCAGAGTGACCATTACACCGGAAGCATCACGGCAAGACAGTTTGAAAGCACTGCCATCGTTGTAGCACTCTGACTCGTCTTTCCAGCACATCGAGTCCGTACGTTGACGCTCTGTTGCGTCATCCCAGTGTGGTAGACCAAGATCTTTTTTACGCAAGTGCACGAGATGTGGGGCGAGAATAACGCAACCCGTGTGTCCACTCCACGATTTTACATCCAGTGCAGCGTCGTTGGCTGCAGTTAGCGGATCACCCGCATTTCCGAAAATTGACTCCACAAAATCCAAATTACTGACAAGACTTCCTGGTGCGAAGAAGCGTGTTTCCATGAACTGTGCTTCGCAGTAGCCTGGCACTTCGGGGCATACCGCAGGCCGGAGCAACAGCGAAACCCATGACTCTGCAGGACTCGAAGACTCCGATGTATAAGGCAATAGCATCATTTCCTTCGGAGGCCGCATCGCCGCATGGAACAGTTTTACGAATGCATTCCGTGGTACTGCTCGCTTGTCCCGCGGAATCGAAAGCCCATCCTCTGTAATGTGAAAGGTGCCTGCAGTCGTGCGTCGATCGGCACGTGGGTTATTCAGGACGCCATTCAAACAGCGGTATGAGTTGACCAGGTCGTTCTGGAACGAATGTCCATTCACAGGCAGGCTCAGTTCCCTTGCCATGCCGTGCCGATCGAGGGTCAATGAGCGGCTGGGCAGTCGAAGGGGGCTGTCCATGGTGCAGCCCCGGAAGTACTCCTGCAAAAAAGTTTCGATTCGCGAGTCGATGGGTGCACGATGTTCAGATAGCAGGCGATTCTTTTCTCGAAGGCTGTTGAGAATGCCCGTTGAGAAACTTGCCATCGAGTCCGAATTGTTGGCTTCGTCTGGGGTCGAGAGACCCGCAGATGCCATCTGGAAAGCGATGTAATTACGGAGTCGATCACGCTCTTGAGGACTTCTTGCCAGTTTTCGGTCCCACCCGGTTGCGCGTTGTAACTGGGCTGCTTCGGTGATCATGGTCGACACGTGGGTAGGCTCCTCGATGGATGGTTGCCAGGTTCATTTATGCCCCACAAGATAACAAATTGTCGCGATTTGCGATTCAGTGCTGTAAGGTCGTGCAGGAGTCGGAAGCCGCAAGGTCCTGCTGTTCAGCGTTCAAACCATTGGAACGTTGGAGTAAACCGCATTGCGCAGCTATCATATGGTTCTCAAGTTCGCTGTTTATTGGTAGGTCGACCCGTAAATTGCTGAACTTGCAGACAATGACATAAGAGTCCGTTGTCGACAGAGGTGTGTGATCGGGTGGTGAGATTTACCCAACCTTTCGTCAGCACCGTTGGTTTTGTTGTCCCGAATTTCCTTCCTTTCTGAGTGAAACTCACATGATTCGTCTTTGCGTGCCCTTTTTGGTGTCTTTGTTCGCAGCCGTGGCTCTCGCTGATGAGCGTTGGCTGGAGTTTCCGGGCGGCGAGGGACCGGGGGCCGGAAAACATATTGTGCTTGTATCAGGCGATCATGAGTATCGAAGTGAAGAAGCTTTCCCTCAGCTTGGAAAAATCCTCTCCAAGCATCACGGTTTTAAGTGCACTGTGCTGTTTGCGATCGATCCTGAAACTGGTGAGATCAACCCTGAGAACGTGAGCAATATTCCAGGTTTGGAAGCACTGGCCGATGCTGACTTGGTGATTTTCGGGCTCAGGTTCCGAAATCTTGAGGATGACCAAATGAAGCGGATTGTTGACTATGCCGAGGCTGGACGCCCCATGATGGCTTTACGCACATCAACACATTCTTTCAATATTCCCGGTAATCGTAAGTTCGCGAAATATAGTTGGAACTACGGTAACCCAGAGTACAAAGGTGGTTTTGGAAAACAGATTTTTGGTGAAACATGGGTATCGCATCATGGTAAGCACGGTCGACAATCGACGCGGGGCATTGTTGCTGACAAGACGCATCCGATTTCGATCGGGATCAAGGACGGTGATGTTTGGGGACCAACAGATGTTTACGGTATTCGCTTACCACTCAGTGGTGATGCACAAACAATCATTCAAGGGCAAGTGCTCGTTGGAATGAGCCCTGACGATAAGCCTCTCGAAGGTAAGAAAAACGATCCCATGATGCCTATCGGTTGGACCAGGTCCTACAAAAATGGGCGTACCTTCACAACAACGATGGGGTCCGCAGATGATCTTCCTAGTGAAGGGGTTCGACGAATGTTGGTTAATGCCGCGTACTGGTGTATTGGGATGGAGAGCGAAATAAAGCCAGATTTGAATGTCGATCTGGTCGGTAAGTACGTTCCTACCAAGTTCGGTTTTGGAAAATACATCAAAGGAAAAAAACCCGCTGACTATGACATGAAGTAATCACCTTTGTGTTCTGTCCCGTTAACCCACTGAAGCTGATGGATGATTTGCAGAGAGCTTTCTCAGCGCTGGTGTCGAATGATTTGACTGTCGTTGATCAGCAGCGGGTGACGGGTGGGTGTATCAGTAAAGGTTGTCGCGTTGTGACTGAGGATGCTCAAGGACGCCAGCAGATCTGGTTTGCCAAAACGAACCATCAATCTTTTCTGGAGAATTTTCAGGCCGAGTCTGATGGGCTGACGCGTTTGGCAGCGGTGCCTGCCATCGCAATACCTCGCCCCAAGACTGTGGGCGTCTCATGTGATCAAGCTTGGTTAATCATGGACTGGGTCGATCAAAAACCCTCAGGACCAGACTTTTTCAGTGTTTTTGGAGCCGGCTTGGCGGAAATGCATCGCTGCACCTCAGGGACTCGCATTGGTCTGGATCGTGATAATTTTTTAGGGGCAGCGAAGCAGGTCAATGGTTCCGGAGATCGATGGATTGATTTTGTGGCTGAGAACCGGCTTGGTTTTCAGCTTCGATGGGGACTCGATCAGGAATTGATTGACGAGTCACTGCGTCGAGATTGCGAGAGAGTCATTGCTGGCTTGGATCAATGGCTCGATGGACGCTCGGACAAGACTTCACTGTTGCACGGTGACTTGTGGAGTGGAAACTATCTCTGTGATGTCGAAGGCCGGCCCGTGCTGATTGATCCAGCAGTTTATTACGGATGCCGGGAGGCGGAATTCGGCATGCTGCTGCTATTTGGGGCGTGCCCCAACTCGTTTTATGACAGTTATCAGCAAGTCTTTCCGATGAACTCCGGTTGGCAACGTCGCGTCAATGTTTATGTTCTGTACCACTTGCTGAACCATCTGAATCTGTTTGGTAGTGGTTATCATGGGCAGTGCCAGCAGATGGCTGAACAGATTCTTCGCTTCTGAATCGAAGGTTGCGTCTGAACTTGCACGCAGCCACAGAGGTCTTCACTACCGCTACTTTTGCAAATCGAATTCACCCCAAAGCCAGATCAGAATCATGCTTGCTGCACGTGTCATTCCCTGTCTTGATGTTCATGATGGCCGGGTTGTCAAAGGTACAAATTTTGTCAATTTGAGAGATGCCGGTGACCCTGTTCAAGTCGCACGTAGATACGAAGATGAGGGTGCCGATGAGTTGGTCTTTCTGGATATCACTGCGAGTCATGAAAAACGTGATATTATTCTTGATGTTGTGCGACGCACGGCCGAACAGGTTTTCATGCCACTGACAGTTGGTGGCGGGGTTCGCACCATTGATGATGTGCGTTCGCTGTTGTCTGCGGGATGCGACAAAGTTTCGATCAATTCTGCTGCATGTAAAGATCCCGACTTTGTTCGCAGAGCGGCGGACCGATTCGGAAGTCAATGCATTGTGGTCAATATTGACCCCAAGCGAGTTGTCAAAGGTAGTGATGAAGTATGGGAGGTCCACATCAATGGTGGGCGGAAACCCACTGGGCTGATGGCAGTGGATTGGGCTCGCGAAGTCGAGGCTCTTGGTGCAGGTGAAATCGTGCTGACCAGTATGGACGCTGACGGGACCTGCGATGGCTATGATCTGCCGGTTACAGCCGCTGTCAGCGAGGCTGTTTCCATTCCAGTGGTGGCGAGTGGTGGGGCAGGTAGTCCTGCCCATCTCGTCGACGCGATTCAAAAAGGAAAGGCTGACGCAGCTTTGGCAGCTAGTATCTTCCACTTTGGGCAGTTCACAATCTCAGAAACAAAACAGATCATGCGGGATGCGGGAATTCCTGTGCGTCTGGAATCTGGTCATGACTCATAAGTTGCCTGTCATTACTGCAGCTTGAAAGTCAGTTGTCAACGCAGACTACTTGCCTTGGTGATTTTGATGTCATCGATCTCAATACCGTTATCTCCACCCCTTTGCATCCACAACAGTTTGTGCTTCTCAGCGTTGAAGCAGGCGTGCTGTAAGGTTTTGGTCCACATTTTGCCACCGACTGAAATCGTCACCTTTCGATTTCGGAAGGTCACTTTCACGTTGTGCCACTGATTGGGTTTGATTTCGATCAGCTCTTTTGGCAGCTTTTGGCTGAGGCGATAGGCACCACTGACCTTGTCTGCCGCACGATCTTTATTCAGGCGTTGGGGGTGATTGGGATCCAGTGAGTGGTTGTCGATTTGAAGTTGAACGCCTGTGGGCAGCAGTTTGACACGCAGCAGATGATCGACACCACCAAAACCATCATCGCCATCAATGAAAAACCAGATCAAGCTGCCTGGCTGCAAGAACCGGAAGCGAAAAGAGATTTCCGGGTCTTTGGTCTCAACCTTAAGAGGTGCAAGGTCCAGATGAACCATAGGTGGATATTTGCCACCAGTCTTCCCACGGGTCCAAAGGACTCCTTCTCGAATCCGGGTATTGCTGTTTGGAATTTTTGTTCGGAAGCGGCTTGGATCGAAGTTGTCAAAATCCTCTTTGAATTCAAATGGAGCTTGAGCTGTCGCGTTTTTCGAAGAATGGATTGTCAGCAGTTGGACGAGTATTCCAACCCATAGGATCATTTTGTTTGTGCTGGTGAGTTTTTTCATGGTGATCTCTGAGATGGTCAGCCAAAAAATTTGGTCGCAGCTTAACTTTTTTCAGCCAGTGTTTTGGTGAAACCAGAGCTTTCAGTTCAGCCGGATTTTGGCGTTGTGCCGCTAGATGCCGTAAAGTCAGCTAGTCTTACCTTGGCGGTTATCAGGTTGGCGACAAATGAAAAAGGCTCGAGCCATCGGTTCCTGGCTTGTACCCGCTTGACCATTATCTATCACCTCATAAAACAGTGCCTGCAAGGATGTAGAAGTAGCTTATCAGGGAAAAGCACTGATTGAGCGGAGTCGCACCAAGAACTGGAAGCAGGGAGGTTTCAGTTGTATTTCGTGGTGTTTGCTGCCCGGTTTTAGCTAATCTTTCCTTTCAACCCCAGATTACGAACGTGTCCGACGTCGTCCCAATTCGAACTGCTCTGATTAGCGTCAGCGACAAAATGGGCCTTGCCGATCTGGCGGCTGGTTTGCAGCGAGCAGGAGTCCGCATCTACAGTACGGGCGGAACTCGTAAACACCTGGAACAGTCTGGCATTGATGTGCTGGACGTGGCTGAGTACACCGGATTTCCGGAAATGCTCGATGGCAGGGTAAAAACGCTTCATCCCAAGATTTTCGGCGGTATTCTGGCGATTCGAGATCGTGATGATCACATGGATGCAATCAGCGATCATGACATTGAGCCGTTTGATCTCGTGGTAGTGAACCTGTACCCGTTTGCTGCAACCGCCTCACGAGCTGGTTCGACTCGCGCTGAGTGTGTGGAACAAATTGATATCGGGGGCCCAAGTCTCGTCCGAGCCGCCGCCAAGAATCATAATGACGTTGCTGTGGCTACCAGTCCGGAGCAATACGGAGAATTACTGGAGCAATTGGATTCCGCTGGTGGGTCCAGTTTTGCCCTGCGTGAAAAACTTGCGGCTGATGCTTTTGATCACACAGCCAGTTACGATCGTGCGATTGCTGATTTCATGCGTGGTGAAAATATTGGTGGTGAATTTCCAGCCAGTTTGCACATTTCGTTGAAACGCAAGACGCAGCTGCGCTATGGTGAGAATCCACATCAACGCGCTGCCGTGTACAGCGATCCAAACGGCAGGTCAGCCAATGTCGTTTCCGCCCGGCAGATTAGCGGTAAGGACTTGTCCTACAACAATCTGTTGGATCTGGATTCCGCGTTGGAGATTGTTCGTGGTTTCGGCGGTCCCGCCGTTTCTGTAATGAAGCATAACAACCCGTGTGGAGCTGCTACTGACGAGAAGCTTGTGGAGGCCTGCCGGAAAGCTCTTGCCGGTGATCCACTGAGTGCTTTTGGTTCGGTTCTTGGGTTCAACCGAACCGTGGACACGGCAACCGCGGAATTACTTTGCGAGCCTGGTTTGTTCATTGAGGCGATTGTTGCACCGGACTTCGAAGCACAGGCTGTGGGTTTGCTGACTACACGGCCTCGTTGGCGAGAAAATGTTCGGCTGATGCAGGCTGGAAGATTAGACGAGCCAGCACCGCAGATTCAAAGGCGATTCATCAGCGGTGGGATGTTGGTGCAGGATGCTGACCGGATGACAAGCTCATCGCTACAATGGAAAACGGTCACAGAAGAACAGATTGAAGATGATCTCTGGGATGATGTTTCTTTTGCATGGGAAATGGTCCGACACGTCAAGAGTAATGCCATTGTGCTGGGGAAAGACACGTCTCTGATTGGTGTGGGAGCTGGCCAAATGAGCCGCGTCGACAGCGTTGAAATCGCTATCGAAAAAGCAGGAGAACGGGCGCCCGGATCAGTGCTCGCTTCAGATGCATTCTTCCCCTTCCCGGATTCCATTGAGGCGGCCGCAGATGCTGGAATCGTCGCCATCATTCAACCAGGTGGGTCAAGACGAGATGAGGAAGTAATTGACGCCTGTAACCAACATGACATGCCAATGGTGTTCACCGGAAGACGACACTTTAAGCACTAATGACGATTCTCGATCAGATTATCGTAGAAACTCGCAAGACGATTGAGACGGATCGCGGGCGGCAGCCTGGGGATGAACTCGAGTCGCTGGTTCGCGATTTGCCTCCATGCCGCGACTTTCATGCGGCTCTGGACGCGGGGTCAGCCGTTCAGTTGATCGCTGAAGTCAAACGCGCAAGTCCCTCCGCAGGATTGATTCGTGAGGACTTTGACCCGGTTCAAATTGCGCGTAGTTATGCCGAATCTGGCGCCGCATGTATTAGCGTGTTGACCGATGCACCCTTCTTCAAGGGATCGCTCGATTATCTCGTCGAGATCCGTAAGGCTGTCGAAGTGCCACTTCTTCGCAAAGATTTTATTATCGATCGATACCAATTGCTGCAGGCACGTGCTGCTGGAGCAGACTGTGTTTTACTGATTGCTGAATGTTTGTCGCCCGAACAGCTTCTCAGCTTGCATGATCAGACCGTTGAGCTTGGAATGCAGACGTTGATTGAGTTGTTTGATCCAGCGAATCTGCCAGCTGTGCTCGCAACGGGCACAAGGCTTGTTGGGGTTAATAATCGGAACCTGCATACGTTTGAAACATCTCTCGATCACACTCTGACACTTCGCCCCAAAATTCCTCAGGACCGACTTTTAGTAGGTGAAAGTGGAATTCGCACTCATCAAGATGTTCAAGCCTTGGGTGCAGGCGGCGTGAAGGGGATTCTTGTGGGTGAGTCACTGATGAGACAGCCTGACATTGGTCTTGCGACTCGGCAGTTGTTGGGCACTGCCGAGTAGGTGAGCTGCCCAGTAGGTCAGGTGTCTTTTGTCTGGGAGACGGCGCGATGCTGGACGCGATTGCTTTGCAGTAGTACCCTCGAGTTGGCGGCCGTGCCCAGCCGTTTGCAACAGTGGGCAGGATCGGAAACTCGCTTAGGCTTCTGGCGGTGTGGGAGGCGGTTCGAATGCGAACTCCTGCCACTTCACTGCTTTATCCATTGGTTCGATTCGCATCACCAGATTGCCGTCTTGATAGAGTCTCACCGTTCCGGTTGATTGGCTGACAACAACAGAAATCGCTTTGGTTTTTCGCGTGATCGCTGCGGCTGCCCAGTGTCGTGCACCCAAGCCTTTCGTCATGGTCAGGTCTTCATGTGAGACCTCCAGCATTTGCCGGCTGCGTTCGATGATTCCGTCACTTCCAATCAGGAAAGCACCGTCGAGCTGTGCGATTTCTTTGGCATCTTCCTGAACACGGGCATCCAGCAGGTTCCGGTGTTTCTTGTTGTACCCACGAAAGGGATCGACACCACTGTCGTTGGAATGTTCCAGAACTTTGCGGGTGTCACCGACTACGAATAAGGTGCCTACCGCTTTGCCCTCTCGGCCCTCTCGTCCAATCTGGGCCGCCAAGTCAACGACCACTTTGATTGTCTGCAGTGGCACGCGGCTTTCAAGCATCTGTAGATCACGGCTGGTCAGTCGCCGCATGCGCTCATCGAGCTGCAAGTGACTGATGGAATCGAGTCGATTCTGCTGGAAACCGCGATATACCGCTACCACTTCCCCGTTGGTGCGGATCAATTCGTCAGCAGCAGCTTCCAGCAATGCATGCTGGAGGCGTTCAAGAAGTGGAGCTTTTTCCTTGTTGAGAGCTACCGTTTTCAGACCTGCTTCCGAGGCACCTTCAAGATCTTCCTGTGAATCCAAAGCGACAATGACTGGCTTGCTTATCTCACTGGTAAGCTCAACGATTCGCTTCCAGTCAGTTGATCCATCGAGAAGAATGAGCAACGCATCCGCGTTCCTTGCCTGAAGCAAAGCTATGGCTGAGGAAACCATGGCGGAGTTGTGTTTGGTCAGTCGTTGCGTTGCCATCGACAGCCGAGCCCTAGGAAGAAATGGGACAGGATGTCAATATTTTAATCGATGGTGCGTGTCGCGGACAGGCAAACAACTCAAAAGATGATCAACGGCGAGATTGACTGCCCGATTTTGCCACTGCGCTCGATTGCCATGCCCTGTCACCCCCGTAAACACGCTCGTAGTACATCGCGAGCGATCGCAGTGCATGCCCCTTGGGACCTATTTTCCAGTCATGCCCGCGTTCGGTGTAGATGGTATTGGCCAAGAAACGCACTGCATTAACCAGTTGAGGTTCCTGAAGCTTGGCGTCGGGTGTGATTGTCAGTAACCACTCCAGCATGTGACCCGTAGTCTGGATCTTGCGATCCATATCGCCGTTGTCCTCACGACCCTCAAACCAGTCTGTGCTCATCGAGCCATCACGATTCTGCAGGCGATAGGCATATTTCTCGAAATCATTCATGAAGATTTCAGCTCGTTTCCATTGACCGGTGATTGGCTTGCCGGCAGCACGTCGCTTCCGCAGAGCATGGGCAAAACCCATCAGACGGTGGGTTCCGCCACAAGCTGCCCCCACAATGGACTGTGAAAGCTCTTCTCTGATCAAACGCTCGAAGCTCCACGTTTCACCATCGGCGTTCAACCAGATGGTATCAGTGTCGAGATAGTGAGATAGACCAATCAGTGAGAACGTCAGCTCTTCTCCGGAACGGCAAGCCAGCATCTCGGACTCAACCATCTCGCGAAGTGAGAACTTCTGGTCTGAGGCATAAACCGGGTAATCCAATGGCACATCGCAAAGTGACATTACCGCCAAAAACTGAGCTTGGTGACCCTGCAGTCCTACGCCGCTGCGGGCGGCGATCGCATCGTTCTCAGTTGTCAGCAGTCGCTGCCCTCGGCATGCGTTGTTCCCAGCAATCCAGGCGATTGCACTGTATTTTCGATTATTAACACGAATCTTTGTATCCGCACCAAATACCATGATCGAGTGCAACATACCCCAGTTGCTTCGCTCGTTGGCCGCTTCTGGCCTGGCGTAGTGATACAGCAATCCCTGTTTGATCGTATTACGCATACGAGAAACAGAACGCGTCAGCTTGATTGGTTCAGCAGGACGACCTGTATAGTCAAGTTTCGTAGCACGTGGGTTATCGCTGCTCACGAACTGTGATGTCGGCTTCTTCTTCGCTTCTTCCTCTGCCTTCAGTGACGCTGTCTCGCTGTCTGCCAAGCCGGACTTATCTGTAACAGTCCCGTCTGCCTGCAACCGCAGTTTGCGGACCTTTACGATGTCGTCTTCTTTGGAAGTCGTATCGCCGGTCGCCTTGGACGCTTCTATCTCCGTTCCTGATGCCCCTGCGATGCTCTCCTGTTCGAGCTTGCTATCGGTAACATCGTCGACCTTCGTTTCAGCCGCTTGATTCTGGTCAGTAGCAGGTGAGCTGGCGTTGCTTGTTGCAATTTTGTTACCAGACACCATTGCATCATTCGATTGCGAATCATCCACCGGTTGGTCCGCTGTTTCCGCTGATGCACTGCTTTCACCGGGGGAGACGATATTTTTCGAGGGAGAGCCATTCGACTGTTCCGGGCGAATTGCAGCACTGTTTTCTGCTGGCGCTTCGTCGTCTCCGACGATCACCGGGCCGCCTTTGAGTGTTGCAGTCGACTTCTCACCGATCTGTGACTCGCTATTGCTGGAGTCGCTGGCCTTAAGTTCCAGCTTGGACTTCTTGGCGGTCGCGGATTGCTGAGACGTCTCACTCACATCAGCCGGGCTGATCGTTCCTGCATTCTCCGTTTCTACTTTCGCGGAAGCGGTGCTCGGCAGCGTGGGTGTTGTTGCTTCGACTCCCCCAAATTGAGCACTGTTCTCAGTTGCAGCGGAAGGCTTGTTCGTGACACCCTGCAATTTGGTTTGCGGCGTCAGTGGCTTAGCATCCAGATCTTCATTCGAAACCGCTTCTTCATTCGAAACCAATGGTGCGTCGGTCTGCTTTGGATTGATCTTCAGGTCAGCGTAGTTGGGTACCTGAGTCTTGACGCGACCACGAGTCACCCAGCCGCTTCCGCTCTCGGGAACGACCAATGACATCGATGGTGGGTCCGATGTCACCGCCGGCGGTCTTGGCGGAGTCATCTTGATCGATGGCTTCGGGCTTGGTGTCGTGAGCTTCTCCAGCAACCAGGGACGTCGAGCGATCCGGAGCTTCAACGTAGAGTTCTGTTGAACATTTGTTCCCGAGGTCTCCTCAGGAATCCGTAACATTGGTGGGACGGTCGGCTCAACAGCAGAGATCGTTGCATTGCTAGCTAATGTAGCCGTTGAAGCAATGAAGATCGCTAAGCAGCAGCGACGGTAGATAGGTGAGGATCGACGTTGCTGCACAATTAGCTCCCATGTAGTAAAACCTACATGTGCTATCGGACATCAGCGGCTTGGAGTTTACATCGAAAAAACATAGAGCACGGATTGCTGGGCTTGGAAAATTCAGCAATAGATTAAAGGTCGAATTCATCCAGGGAATCGATCAAACGATCGAGGCCATCTTTTGGAGAAGAAGTAAGGTCTGCCTGTCTTTTCTTCAGCTGTTCATCAATTCCAATGGTGTCACGGCCCGCCAACAAAAGTTGTTCGTCCCGCTCACGCGCGGCTGTCTCGATCGGATCTTCGCTTTTGTTTGGTGCGCCAAACAATTGTGATAAATCGATCTTGAAGCCTTCATCACCTTCGGTTTCCGCACCAGCAATTGCAGGGGCTTTGTGCTGCGGGAAAATGATAGCATTTGCGGGGCAGACACGACTGCATGCGGGACAACCTTTTCGGCAGTTGTCTGGTTGTTCGACGAGGATGTTCTCGGTGCCATCGACCCCGTAGACACCAAACAGGCAGAAGTCGACACACTCCATGCAGTTTGTGCAGCGGCTGAAGTCGATTACTGGATACCAGCGTCTTGAGGTTTGTTCCTCGACCTGGACAAGTTGCCCGCCCACAATTGGCAGTGAGGTATCGGCAGAGCTGACATCGACACCGAGGATGCGTTTGATTTCTGAGATGAAAGCTTGGGGATCATTTTCCACCTTCAGATCGATACAGTGTACTTTTCGATCAGGTCTGGGATACAAATCGGTGACACGGTCGATCGCAGGTTCAGCAGATTCGGTATTAGGATCAGCGGTTCCCGCGTTGGCTTGCTCCAGACCAACTTCCTCCAAATCATCATCGTCGGAATTCCCAAGTTCAACGATTCCAACTTGCCCTTGAATTCCATTACGATCCAGAACCCAGTGAGCGGCCCGCGAGTAGATCCACGAAACGACGATCAGGTCGCCTTCGATCTGAGACAATTTTTGGTACGAATCACTCGTCTTTGGCAGGTCGTAGAGGTGAGGAATCGTTAGTACATTCACACCTGTCAGTTTACCGATTTCGTCTGCAATCCCCTGCTCAAGTCCACGCTTCTGAGGGTTACGTGATTGGCCTCTCGAGATCACGACCGTGCAGGTCGCATCTTGGACTGCTGAAATCATGATTCGTGTTCAGGGGAGGTGGGAACTTGCAAATTTAATGCACGATATCGGATAGGGCTCAGGACCAATCAAGCGGCTTTTTCCAAGCAGCTTTTGCGTCTTCCAGATTGACTTCCATCACGACACGCTCGTTACTGGTCACGATGAGTTGTTCGCTGTTCTCAATTGTACCTAGACGACGAACAGGGACATCCGCAGATTGCAACAATTGCTGAAATTCATCTGCGTTCGCCGGAGTGGTTTCCACAAGGAATCGCGTATTCGATTCGCTGAACAACAGTTGCGTGGCATTGAGTTCGGCGGCGACCTGAGAAATGTCAATCGTCATTCCAAGGCCACCTGCCATTGCCATTTCGGCTGCGGCTACTGCAAGACCACCTTCACTCAGGTCGTGGCACGAACGGATCAATCGGCTCTGAATTGCCTCATGGATCTGCAGGAAGGTTTGTTTTGCCATCAGGGAATTCACCTGAGGTACATCGCCGCCTTTAAGTTCACGAACCAGTGACAGGTGTGAACCGCCAAGCTCATTGTTGGTTTCTCCGACAAGAAACACAACATTGTCAGCATTTTTCGCATCCATGGTGATGGATTTGGAAACATCATCGATTTGTCCCATGGCACTGATCAGCAGGCTCGGGGGAATCGAAATGGTTTCACGTTGGCCATCGGCATTGTCAAAACTGAATTCGTTATTCAGGCTATCCTTGCCACTCACAAAGGGGGTGCCCAACGTGATTGCCATGTCCTGGCAAGCGATTGCTGCTCTCACAAGTGAGCCCAGAGTTTCGGCCCGATCGGTGTATCCCCAGCAGAAGTTGTCAAGAATAGCGATCTTGGTTGGGTCGGCTCCCACTGCCACCGCATTCCTCATCGCTTCATCGATGGCGGAGGCTGCCATGTGGTAGGTATCAAAATCGCCGTAGTGTGGATTCATACCACAGGAAATTACCAGTCCACGTTTACTTTCCAGCAGCGGTCGGATCACCGCAGCGTCACCCGGGCCATCGCATTGAGGACCAACCAGCGGTTTAACAACACTGCCACCCTGTACCTCGTGGTCATATTGTCGAATGACCCATTCCTTACTGGCCACGTTCAGGCTGCCCATCACCGTCAGCAAAGCCTCGCGATTTCCTTCTGCCGAAAGTTCGGGGATTTCTAGTGGTTCCACAGGTGAAGGCGAATAAATCGCATCGCGGACCACAGGTGGCCGCCCATCATGCAAGAAGCTCATGGAGATATCACCGACAACCTGACCGTGATAGGTAAGTTGTAATCTTCCTGTTGGCGCGAAGCGTCCCAGAATTGCTGCCTCGACTCCTTCGCTTTCGCAAAGTTGTTTGAGTTCATCCCAGCTTTCAGGTGGCACTGACAGCACCATTCGTTCTTGAGCTTCGGAGATCCAAATCTCGGTATAGTTCAGACCCTCATATTTTAGAGGTGCTTTTTCAAGCCAAACTTCCGCACCAACCTCTTCACCCATCTCACCGACGGCGCTTGAAAAGCCTCCAGCACCGCAGTCGGTCACGGCATTGAACAAGCCACGATCACGGGCCTGCAGCAATACATCCAGCACCATTTTTTCGGTGATCGCATTTCCGATTTGGACCGCTCCTCCCGAAAGAGATTCGGACTCGCTTGTCAGCTCTGCTGACGAAAATGTTGCACCGTGAATTCCGTCACGACCGGTTCGGCCGCCAAGTGCCACGATCAGGTCATCGGGTTTGACTTCTTTTTCCTCCATTCCAACGGGAATCATTCCCACGTTGCCGCAGTAAACCAAGGGATTTCCAAGATAGCGACGGTCAAAGTAAACGGCACCGTTGACGGTTGGGATGCCCATTCGGTTTCCGTAATCACGGACACCTGAAACCACACCTTTCATCACGGTTCGGGGGTGCAGCACACCGGGTGGCAGCGATTCAACATCAGTTTCTGGAGGAGCGAAGCAGAATACGTCAGTATTGCAAACAGGTTTGGCCCCCATTCCTGTTCCCATCGGATCGCGAATCACTCCACCAATCCCTGTATTGGCACCGCCATAGGGCTCCAGAGCGGACGGATGATTATGCGTTTCAACTTTGAAACAGGCATGATACTGATCATCAAACGTCACTACGCCTGCGTTATCTTTGAATACACTGACGCACCAATCGTCGTCACCGAGTGAGTGTCGAATGGATTGTGTTGCAGCAAAGATTGTCTCTTTGAGCATGTTGTCATATTGTCGTTCATCCAGCGGGCTATCTTCTTCAAGGCCTGGGCCACGATAGTGGATACGTCCTGCAAGGGTCTTGTGACTGCAGTGCTCGGACCAGGTCTGTGCCACGGATTCCAGCTCAATGTCGGTTGGATCTCGACCCAATGAAACAAAGTGGGCGCGGATTGTTTGCATCTCGACCAAAGTCAGATAAAGTTGCCCTTCTCGAGAAAGGCGCTCCAGCCCTTCATCATCGAGTTCACGAATCGGGATGGTGACCAGTTCAAACTCGTAGGGTGCTCCAATATCAAGCTGGTCCATTTCCAGCGGTCCGACGATGACTTGCTCGATAGCATCATTGGACAATGCTCGACGGCAGATTGGATCGAGCGCGGAAACTGCAACATCCCCCAGCCAATACTTCCGCATGGTTCTGACAGCTTGGACATCGAAGCCTGCATCTTGTGCAGCACCAATCGTGCTGGCTGCAACAGGATCCATGACACCGGGTTTGGGCAACACATTGACAAGTGTGGTTTGTGTTCCCGGAGGCTCGTTGAGCGCGTCCTGTCCGGCGATAGCAACAACAGCCCTTTCGGTGACCGCATCACAAAGTAGGCTGTCGGCGAGACGATTCGCTTCTGAAATCGCGAAATCCCCTTGCACGAGAAAACTTCGTGCAAAGGCCACCGGCACTTCGTCACCAAGACCAAGTTCGGAAATTTCTTCAGTTGTCCTTGTGGCTTCACGGTCGATTTGATCGTCTGCCGGATAGATATCGATTTGCCAGAGAGGCATGTTCTCAGACCCTGTCAGTGATTCAATGCAAGTGCGTCTCAGGGAGACTGTTCTTTGATCTTTTTGGCTTCAGTGAGCCATTGGTACAAGGCAGCATCATCAGTATCCTGCAGCATTTGCCGCAACCGCTCCAATTCTTCTGCGACTTGTTTCAATTCGCTCCCGATGGCTGCTCGATTCTCGCTGCAGATAGCCGCCCAAATTGTTGGGTCGCCCGCTGCCACTCGAGTGATATCCCGCCATCCACTCCCTGCCATTGGCAGAGCCTCGGGTGACACGATTTTCGCAACCAGTGCGGACACCAAGTGTGGCATGTGGCTGATCGCTGCCAAGTGGGTGTCATGCTCAGAAGGGGTCATTTCGCACGTTTGTCCACCAGTGAGCTGCCAAAATTGGTGGGCTTTTTCCAGCAGTTCCGGGGAGGTCGTTTCTGTGGGCGTTATGACAACCAGTTTTTCGTCAAATAATGTGTTTATCGCATTTTCAGGCCCCGATTTCTCAGATCCAGCGATGGGATGCGCCGCAATGAATTTTCGGCTGGCCTCCGGTTCCTCACCCACGCTCGCCACGATTTGCCGTTTGGTACTACCCACGTCCGTGATCAAGCAGTGCGCTGGTGAGCTTTCAGCCGCTAAAATGGCTATTTCTGCGATTCGATCAACCGGTGAAGCGACAACCACTGCATCGCTCTGCTGGCAGGCTTCCGCGATCGTTTCAGCGGTTACATCAACGATACCGCTGGATGCCAAGAAACGACGCTTTTCTGCGTTTCGGGCCAAACCGACCAGTCGCGTCTGAGGCAGGGCACGCCGCAAGGATAGGGCAACGCTGCCACCCAACAGACCCACACCCAGGACAGTCACCTGTCGCAGCCATTCGTTTTCAGCGGTTGTGGACATGAACGAGTGGTACCGAAGACTTTGTGAGGTGAGAGGGGGCACCCGCATTGATCGGCTGCTACTTGCCCCATTCTATCCCGACCACGCCGCTCTACCCAGTCGCCGTTGGCTTTTGATTTGGCATCTTGCCGCCAAACGTGTTCTACCAACGCCTGGCGGCACGCGTATCTTCGTACCGACCTTTTTCCACTTCAGCGGTGGATCGATGCTTACATGTCGGGCAGTTGGTGACCCATCTTCGTACGTTTCGTTTCAAGGTACCGCTGATTATGCTCGTTCACCGGAGGGACAATCGGCACTTGATCGACTACCCGGAGGTCGAAGCCGCGAAGATTGAACGCCTCGGTCTTTTTGGGATTGTTGGTCAGAAGCCGGACTTCATTAAGTCCCAGATCTTTCAGGATTTGTAGCCCGATTCCGTAGTCACGCATGTCAGCTTTAAAACCCAGGGCATGATTTGCTTCGACAGTATCTAAGCCATTGTCCTGCAGACCGTAAGCCCTGATCTTTTGCGCCAAACCAATTCCACGCCCTTCCTGAGGAAGGTAAACTAACGCGCCGCGTCCTTCACCACTGATCATTTTCAACGCCATGTGTAGTTGATCACCACAGTCACAACGCAGTGAAGCCACCAAGTCGCCAGTGAAGCAACTGCTGTGCATTCGCACCAAAGGTGGTGGCCCCGTAGAGGTTAGGTCTCCAAACACAAGTGCGATCGGTTCTTGAGCTTCATACTGAACGCCGAAAACGATGATTTTGAAGTCGCCGTATTTTGTTGGCAACTGCGCTTCCGCGTCGCGACTGATTAGCTTCTCACTCACGCGGCGGTGGGCAATCAATTGCTCAATGCTGATGATTTTGAGGTTCTTTTCTGCCGCGATTTCACCAAGCCCATCACGTGTTGCGCGTCCACCCTTGGCGTCTAAAACTTCGCAAAGAGCAGCAGCAGGTGCCAAACCCGCCATTCGCGCCAAGTCGACAGCCGCCTCTGTGTGGCCGGCGCGACGAAGCACACCACCCTGTTTCGCCAATAATGGGTAGACGTGCCCCGGGCGAACAAAGTCTTCAGTAGAACATTCTGCCGATGCCAGTCGACGAATCGTTTCGCTGCGTTCTTTGGCAGTGATCCCGGTCTTTGCATCGCGGATGTCGATTGGTGTCAAAAATGCTGTTTTCAGAGGCGCATCATTTTGAACCACAACTGGAGCCAGATCGAGCCGCTTTGCGACTTCGGGGAGAATAGACACACACAACTGGCCCCGCCCGTCCAGCATGAAGTTGACGACCTCGGGACTAGCCTTCTCTGCTGCACAGATATAGTCGCCTTCGTTTTCGCGATCCTCTGCATCCACAACGATTACTACCTCACCGCGGCGTATCGCCTCGACTGCCTCAGGTACGGTGTTTAGTTCGACTGACATAGATGGAGAGTCCACTGGATTGGGATGTGACTGGCCTAGGCGACCGTCCTATTATTTGAAAGAACCGAGTATTATACGCCGAGGCTAGATTTCTCCCACCTCCCGCTTGCCCTGAAAAATTGCGTCATGCACTTAGACCCCCACTTTTCCGCTGGAATTTTCACCCGCAGTTCGCTGCTCGTGATCTTCACTTGGGCCGTTTCAGCCGGTGCTGTGGCAGCCGATGGGGGGGAATTTTCAGCTCAGGAAGGAACAGTGACACAGAACCCAGTGACACAGGATACAGCTACCAACAATCCAAGTGGCGATATCTCAGCCAAACCGCAACGACCGCCCAAGGCTGTCTCAGGGGTGGCAGAAGAATCAAACGAGGGAGCTGACAGCAGCCGTAAAACAACCTCTGCCAAACCTTTGCGAGTGGAACAGAATCAGCGATTCAGTGAACAGACAGGAAAAGCAGGGCTGTGTGATGTGTATTTCCCTGCTTCAGATCCGCCAGAGAACGGTTACCCAGTCGTGATCGTGATTCACGGAGGTGGCTGGGCGACTGGCGATAAGTGGACAATCGCGACTTATTCCAGGCTATTGGCCCAAGAAGGCATCGTGGCTGTAACGATCAACTACCGTTTGGCACCAACTCATAAATTTCCAGCACAGGTGGACGATGTACGCTCGGCGATGGTTTGGGTACACCAGAATGGTCCAAAACTCAACTTGAACTCAAAGCAGGTCGGATTATTTGGTTATTCAGCTGGAGGCCACTTGTCAGCATTGCTGGCTTCTCTGGCAGATGAAACCATGGTGGTCAGGGCGAAAGCAAGTAACTGGCCAGTCTCAGATGCAAGGTGGAAGCAGCTACCAAAAATTTGTGCTGTTTGTGCAGGAGGGCCTCCCTGTGATTTTCGATCACTTCCCATCGACAACAGCGCCATGGCGTATTTTCTGGGTGGCTCCCGAAGGGAAAAACCAGAAGCCTATGTTGCCGCCTCGCCTGCTGCACATGTGTCGGGCGATGACCCGGTCACCCAATTATTTCATGGAGAGGGTGATGCTTTGGTGCCTCTGTCAGGCACGCGAGATTTTCACAAATCGCAAATCAAGGCTGGTATCGATAGCCGCCTTGTTGTGATCTCCAAACAGGGACACATGCTGACTTTTATCAGCCCCACCACCTATCAAACGGTGGTCAGCTTTTTTCGTGAAGTGTTCCTCAAGCCTGTCGTCGTCTCGCCCAGTAAATGATTCATTGGCTCAAGAGACTGTGTTTCATTGTCAGGACGAAACTCATGTATCTGCGATTCGTAGCAAAAGTGATTCAAAGATGATTTGGATCACGAGTCGTGTCGGCATCAGGGGACGGTAGCAGGTGTGCTAGGAAGAAATTCAGGTGCTTTTGCTGGTCAGGCAGGTGCCGGTCGATTCCTGCCATGATTTCCGCTTCGTTTTGAATTCCCTTGCCTGCCAGTTTGCGGTATTTCGAAACTGTGAGAAATGTTCGGATGGTTCGCACGTCAGCCTCCAAGTGAAACTGAAAACCATAAACTCGATCGTCCAGGCTGAAGGCCTGATTGCGGCATCCGTCAGATTCGTAGAGGTGTTGCGCGCCGTTTGGAATTTCAAAAGTGTCTCGATGCCACTGGAAGACGGTTAGTTGTGACGGCAGACTTTTATCTACCATCGAGGATGGAACCGAAGTGCGGCGAATTTGGTGCCAACCCAGTTCTGCTTGTGCATTACGACGCACTGGTGCCCCCAATGCAGAGGCGAGAATTTGCGCTCCCAGACAAATGCCCAGAATACGTCGGCCGCCATTCATATAAAGCCGTACCAACTCTTGTTCGTCAGCAATCCAGTCTGGACGATTTTCCATCGTCAGTGGATACGGACCACCCAGCATGATCATCACATCGCAGTCGACGGATTTCGGAATCGGGTCTTGACGATCAACTCGTATCGTCGTGATCTCATGGCCTAGCTCCAAAATCGTTTTTTCCGCTGCAGCCAATGAGTCCGCAGCACTATGTTGAATCACAAGGATTCTCATGAAAAGCAAGCTCGATGAGGGATCTTAATTGTAGGTCTGTTGGAGCACTGTAATTGCGTCTGTTTCTTCATCGCCGTTGAGGCATCAGATGGCTACTGATTACCATCTGGTACAGCGATTTAACCATGAATGGCAAATCATAATCAAAGTGATCGTTGCAATCAGCGACGAACGAAGAGGACGCCCGTACGTGGGATATGGCCGTAGTAGCAGATCCTCTTGTCGTGTCTTTGTTTACCAGCTCGTTCTTTACCGTCATGCGTATAAGACTTTGTGGTATGTCTGCTGGATGTCTATCCCGCCAAACGGAAGGCTAAGAAACTGTGGATAAGTCCACCTGTGACCAATGCCAATGTCAAAATACTGTGAAAAGCAACCCACAGTCGCAACCGCAGCTGCAAAGCGAATAGGTAATCCAAATCGTCTCGACGTCTTATCAATGCAGCGAATCTTTCACTTGTTTTTCTCACCTCGTTTTCGAGATGAGGTTCTAGGTCCTTCAGGTCACTTAACAATTTGCGTCGTCGTCCGCTGGTCGGCATCAGCATGTAGGCCAGGGAAGGACGTGAATTGAAAAAGGGGTTCAGATGTTGCGTGTAAAAACTACCGAGAACCGGCATGCCGACATGCACACTGCGGTCTTCAAGCAGCTTTCTTGCATGATCTGCAATTTCCCGGCGATGCCACTTGACTCGGTCAAAGCGGTGTTTTCCCTCGACAGCAGTTAGCTGCTTTGGCAAGGTGCGAGAAGCGTACAGTCCATAGAAACCGCTGCCGGTAACAAGCAAGAAAATCATTGACAGCACTCGCTCGAAAATGCCACTCCCGATCAGATGGGGCACATGCATCCAATAGACACCGGCCGTGAAGAATCCCATGTAGATATGCACTTGGGTCCATGTGCTCATGCTTCCCAACGGCAGAATCGGTATGCGACGACGCATGCCAAACAATGCCAGCAGAAGAATGCAGCAAAGAAGTGTTCCACCGGTCAACACGGCGACGTCTGCCAATCGACCCGTTTGGATCCGAGCAATGCCAAACATTGCAAAGATCGCAATCAACGTCAGTGTGATGGCGATGCAGCGACGTTGGCGAAATGAAAAAACTGGCATGCATCTAGTTCCGTAGGTCGAGCCACTCTTCGAGTGATTTGGACTCACTTAGATCAATTCGGACAAGAGCGTCGTGAGGGCAGGCTGCAACGCATGCAGGTCCGGATGGAAGTTTGCTGCACATGTCGCATTTGGTTGCCTTTACAATTGGCAAATTCGTAGTCGCGTCCCTGTAGGCACGGCCGTGGTGATCAAATACCTCTTTCATTTGAATGTTTTGATAAGGGCAGGCGGCGGCGCATGTGCCACAGCCTACGCAAATGGCTTCATGGATCTGGACCACTCCTGCTCCGTCTCGCGTGATGGATCCCGTGGGGCACCCTATCATGCAAACAGGATCACTGCACTGCATGCATGCTTCGACAACCTGCAATCGGTCATGGGAAAAACCCTGCCGGACAAATCGGGGATTGCCATCATGTGCATTGCTACAGGCCTTGACGCAATCATCGCAGCGAGTGCAGCGATGAAGGTCGATTACCATGGCTTGGCGTCCATTGTTCAGGCGACTTTGAACAACGAAGTCCAATAATGCAGTTGGTTGGACCTGTTTGCTCCGTTTATTCTCAGGTTCCGTTTTACTCTCGGTTTCAGTGTTTTCTGCATTGATGTTTTCTACGTTGACCGTACTTTGTTTCCGCGTACTCGGTAGTCGATCTAAAGCCGTTGCTGTTCGCTGTTCTACTGGCTGTAGTAATAGTCTGGCTGCCTTTTCGGATAACTCTGTTCGACGTGCATGGGGTAAAATATCAGTTGCAAAGATCTCTACTGGTACGAATAAAGTATCGAGAAGCCCAACCGCTCGTAGTGTGTTCTGTAAACTCACCAGGGGAGTGTTGGGTGGTCGTAAAGTGTTGTAGGACAATTCCTCCAAGCCGAAGATTTGACCCTTCCCGAGATAAGCTGTGGTGCGGTGTTCAGCACCATCTTGCTGGGACAGTCTGCCAAACCCGTTGCGTACAATCACCAATTCGGTAGGAACACGACCTGCTTCACAAACTATTTGTTCCGCATCCATTTGCTGGGCAACAGGGAGGGTGCGTGTGTGGTTGTAGTCGGCGTTCCACTCCAAGCGCCCAAAGGAACGCAGTTGGGTCGCTTTAGCGACTCGCTGTAAGCTCGCCTCCGGTAGGTCACGCAGCAACGGAACTTCACTCAGATGAACATTGAGCCAATGTGTGCGATAATGTTCTTCCAGACTGGTTGCAAAACGCTTGTCTCGCCTCAGGGCGTGAAGCCCCTGCCAACGGATCTCCAGCAGGGTTGCTTCGGTGGTGGCGATCACGGTGGCCGTACGTGGGGATCGGTACATAGCTGCAACTTCACCGAATAGTTCGCCTGGCCCCAGTTCCACACTCGATCGATCTCTCAGGACGGCATTGAAATCCTGCAGGAAAATCGCGGGGCGATCGTCGATCTGACGGATCGAACTGCCGGAAGATTCTGACCCGGTGGTGGTCGTCGTTACCTCCTCGGGCGAGCGTGCCTCGGTCACTCCTGAGCGACGGAGATATTGGCGAGTTGCCTGAAACCATGAGAGTTTCTTGGGGCTGGTTCGTCCCAGTTGTCTGGGCGTCAGCGAGTCGATCATCGCGTTAATGCAGCCAGCGATGACCAAAAAAGCACTGTTGCCGTAATCGCCCTCTCGAGCAATGATTTCGCCTGGCTCGCAGCGTTTGATCCGACAGTCGTTTCGTAGGATACCTTCCAGTGGGATCGAGGGAGGAAAAGATTTGGCGTCCATGCTGGCAAATGGCTCACGAGAGCGCAGCCATAGGACATCTGCATCGTCCATCAATGCATCCATCGGTTTACGCCATCTCTGAGGACGGCGCACGGTGATAGGTTTTTTCACCTCCATGATTGAATTTCGTACCCAGATTGTGCGACGAAGGTCAAGATGAACCAGAGCTTTTGATCCAGTTGACGAACTTGCTACAGAGCAGGTTTTGATGATGTTTCTGGCCTGATTTGCTCGTTTCTTCCAGGATTTTGCGATGCCGTTTGGCTCAAACGCCAGCTTCTCTTCCCTGAATCATTTGTCCCCCCTCTTGTCCATCGATGAAGAACTCAACCAAACTACGATGTCAAATCGTGTGATTCAGCGTAGTGTGTGACGTGGGGCATCGAAGATCATGGCCAGATAAAGAGCAGATCGGCTAACTTGTTCGGTGGTCAATCCACTGCACGGCATCGTTGCGGATGTCAAGGGTTGAGTTGAGTTTCACAATGGAAGAAAGTTGTTCCGCTACAATTAGTCACGTGAAGCTTTAAACAGTTTCTCTACCAAGTCAGGGATCCCATGGGCAATGATTTGAAAACAAGTGTGATTGCTGCCGAACTTGATGAGCGGCCTCGAATTGGGATTTTGACTTCGGGTGGTGATTGCCCAGGATTGAATGCGGTCATTCGTGGCGTAACTAAATCTGCTCATTGGCTTGGTTACCAAGTAATCGGGTTCAACAACGGGTTTGAAGGCTTGATCGATCCGATTCAGTGCCAACATCTGACCCCGGAGATTACTTCTGGGATTCTGGTTGAAGGTGGCACTATTCTAGGTTCGACCAACAAAGGTCGTTTTGGAGCACGCGTCGGAAAAGATGGCAGAGCAGAACTTGCGGATGGAATTTTGGATCAGGTACGTGAAACATTCAAAACATTTTCGCTTGAGGGATTGATCGTTGTGGGCGGCGATGGGTCCCTGTCTACCGCTCTGCAGTTTCATGAAGCAGGACTGCCTGTCGTTGGAGTGCCCAAAACGATTGACAATGATTTGTCATGCACGGCCTACACATTCGGTTTCAACAGTGCAGTGCTGTGTTGCGCAGAGGCGCTCGATCGGTTGCACACAACAGCGGCTAGTCATGGCAGGGTCATGGTTTTGGAGGTGATGGGGAGACACACTGGATGGATTGCCTTGCACGGTGGTATTGCGGGCGGGGGTGATGTGATCCTGATACCTGAGGTTGCTTGGACTTACGAAAATATTTTGGCGAAAATCGATGAACGAACCCAAATGGGAAAGAATTTCACCCTTGTGGTCGTTGCTGAGGGGGCCGCGTTGCCCAGTGGAGCTGTTGTTGGGCAGGACTCAGAGAACCTGCAAACGAAGTTGGGTGGCATTGGCCAGATCGTGACTGCCGAACTTGAAAATAGAATTGATCAAGACGTCCGATGTGTTGTGCTGGGGCACTTGCAGCGTGGAGGGGGGCCGACGACGTTTGATCGGGTTCTTTCAAGTCAGTACGGTGCTCATGCAGTGCGTCTGATTGTCGAAAAGAAATTCGGTCAGATGGTCTGCTATGACCCGCCAGATATTCTTGATGCCTCCATTGAGGCTGCTGTGGGTGATCTTCGTACGGTCGATCCCAATGGCTCTGCTGTCAAAACGGCACGAGCGATGGGCATTTGCTTCGGTGATACCCCAGGTTACGTGAACCCATTCGACTAGCAAGAGGGGCAATTTTCATCAGTTAACCAATCTGGTCTCGTTGCGGTTATCGCCAACGTCTCGATCGAGCTACGGGTGACCGATGATTTTTTCCATGACTTCGCGACTTCAAAAACCAAAGGCGATTTTGCCAAGCGATAAGCAGCACCATCTTGGTGGTACGCTGTTCCTAGTTTCTTTGCTTATCTTCTTTCTAAGTAGTATTTTGCTCTACGGGATCTACGCCTATTCCCGCCGGGGTGATCCCGAGTCGGCGGCTCCTTTGCCATCAATGTTTTTGATCAGTACTGCCTGTTTGTTGGTGATCAGCGTGCTTGTCCACGCCGCGACGCGAGCCATTCGCCGGGAAAGGCGTTTGACCACCAGCGTGTTACTGCTTGTGAGCGGTCTGACTGCCGTCATTTTTATGGGGCTTCAATTCAACGCGATGGGTGAAATGTTGGCCGGACCTGCTTTGGACGGAGGCACTGGTAAAGGGGTTGTGGGAATGGTGGTTGTTTTGGCGTTGCTGCACGCGGCTCATGTAGCGGGGGGAGTCGTTGCATTGACATTGGTGTCTGTCCGGTCATGGTTGGGTCGTTATGACCACGAACGCCATTGGCCAGTTGATTTCGCCGCCCAGTACTGGCATTTCCTTGATATTGTTTGGCTGTGCATGCTACTGGCATTCTGTTTGACAACCGGCGGATTTGTTCTCTGAATAGAGACAAGTTCAAGATGGAACACCGTTCCTGATGACGGTTTGATTTGCAATTCTCAGCTTGTGTTGCATTGACAGGTGCCCAACCGTGGACCAGACTTTTCAGTCCTACCAGCAGTTTGGCTTGCGGGTGTAGTTCAATGGTAGAACATCAGCTTCCCAAGCTGAATACGAGGGTTCGATTCCCTTCACCCGCTTAAAACCTAACCACGAGGCCTTGCTCTGGCTCTTTTGAGTCAGTTGTTTTTTGGATCCCAAGTACACGACTTGGTTTCTTTTCTGGATCTGCTTGTTAAGTTGGTGGCAGCAGTGCGACGCCTGAACCAGGCAGTGGTGAATAGTGGCAGGATCCTCTTTCAACGCGTACACCACTGGCGATGTCTTCAGCCAGCAGTTCGGCACCGTCCATGTCGACAAAGTCCAGTAACGGTAGCAGTTGTGCGATTGCTGAAATGCCAACCGTTGATTCGGTCATGCAGCCCACCATGACCTTCAGGCCAAGTTCACGTGCCTGTTGGATCATGCGACGCGCCGGAGTCAGCCCGCCACACTTGACTAATTTAATGTTGACCCCGTGAAACCGGTCTTTGCAGCTTTTCACATCTCTTTCGGTAATGCAGCTTTCATCCGCCATGATTGGTAAGACCGAATGCTGATAAACGCGTGCTGAACCGTCTAGGTCTTCGGCTGGAAGGGGCTGTTCGATGAATTCTACGCCGAGTTCGCGGAGTTGTCGTGCATTGACCAACGTCTCATCGACGGTCCAACCGCAATTCGCGTCAACGCGAAATGTTGCGGTTGTATGCTGTCGCAATTCGGTAATGATTTTTAGGTCATCCGCTGTTCCCAGCTTAATCTTATAAACAGGCCAATCAGGAACCTCTTGAAGTTTGTGGATCATGTTCTCAAGCGTATCGATTCCAATCGTGAAATTCGATACAGGCAGATGGTTGATGTCGAGTTCCCACAGTTGATGAACAGGGGTGCTTAATTGTTTGCCCCACAGGTCGTAGGCAGCCTGATCGATGGCACACAATCCAAATGGTTCATCGGGCAATTTGTCATGTAACCGAGCCCACAATTCGCTTGGGTTGAGGTAGGGCATCGATTCGATTTCGTCACGTACAGACTCGATGGCAGCGACAATTCGCTGGCTGGTCATGCCGTAGTAATCATTGGTGGTTGCTTCACCAAAGCCGGAGTGTATGCCATCACTTAATTCCACAATGACTGTGGGTTGTGTGGTGATTGTGGACCGGGAGATCGTGAAGGGGTGCTTCAATGGCAAATCTCGTAGATGAATCGATAGTCGAAATGCCGCACTTAATGCCACTGAATTACCTATTTTGAATCTTTTGTTTGAGCTGCAAAACGGCTTCGCTTAGTTCCGCGGGACCGTGACGAAAAACATCACAAACGGGTAGTTGAAATTCGTCTCGGACTCGATTGCGTTCATCCTCGGCAGCCTGGGCAGAGAGCAGGCGACTATTCATGGCGATACCGATGACCTGGCTTGGCATCATCAGGTTGGCGGCCGATTCATAAGCGTCTTTCAATACCTTAAGGCTGGTGAGATCTATATCTGGCATGCCGTGTACCGCCTTACGCCCTGCTTCATAGCAAAGCACCATGCCATGGGGCATCGAACCGTGCAGCAGGCCCAACGTCACAGCGGAGTAACGTGGGTGGGCCAGGCTGCCCTGGCCTTCGATGCAAAGGATATCGTGATCCTGCCCTGCCAGAATCTGTTTTTCCACAGCACCACTGATGAAGTCTGAAACTACACAATCAATGGGACAACCATCACCGGCTATCATGATTCCAGTTTGTCCAGTGGCAATGAACTTGGCCCGGTTTTGTCTTGCCGTCAGATCTCGTGTCAATTCGATGGAAACCACCATCTTGCCAACACAGCAGTCCTGGCCAATGGTGAGTATTCGCAGGCAGTCTGGACGCAGGCCAATCCGGTTCGCGACGTCGTGTTCGTTGTTGTTTCTGACGTCGATCAATTCGATTCCAGCTGTCGCCGCTGCGGCAGCAAATTCAGGATCTTGTGCCAGGAACTCATGTAGGCCTGACAGAATGTTCATACCGCGTGCAATCGCATCAAGGATGATGGGACGCCAGTGTGCTGGTATTTTTCCACCTGGAGGGGCTATGCCAATCAGCAAGGTTTTTGCATCGGGAGCCGAGGCCAGATCAGCAATGACAGGTGTTTTGCCACCTGTTCCCAGTAACTCTTCTGCTGTCTGTCCGGCAGCCGTTGTGTCTAGAACGGCGATTACCTCATGCTGGCAGTAACGGAGCACACTGCAAGCAGTTTTGGCAGTCAAAGGATTGGAGTGCCCATCCGTTAAAATGACCATCTGTCTGTTGGCGTCAGTTGAAACCAGATCTGCGAAATTCAATGGACTATCCTGGCGAATGGTTTTCATCAGCCTCTTCGCCCAGCCCGACCATTTCGAGTAGGCGCAGTGCGTTGGTGGTTGGCGAAACTCCCTCACGCATCCTGTAGTCAAACGTCATTTGTTCATTTCCTGATGCATCAGGTCGGATAGTTTCGCGGAAGTGAACCGCGTGCCCTACGGATTGCAACTCGGGTTCATCAGCTAATTCAAGGTCATGCGTGCTGATTGCGCCAATCGACTGGTAGTCCATCAGGTGACGCAGGACTTGCACCACTGCAATTTGGCGTTCACGACTATTGGTTCCTTGAAGAATTTCGTCCAGCAGAAACAGGCAAACACGATCGCTGGTGCGACTCATCTCCCTGGCATGATCAACCACGCTCTTCAAGCGTTTTAGTTCAGCCATGTAGAATGAAACACCTTCAGCAACGTTGTCACTGACGCGGATACTTGTAGCTAACTCAGTTGAGGGTAAGCAGAGCTTGTCAGCGCAAACAGGAGCCCCAACGGCAGCCAACGCTACATTCAAGCCGACACTGCGCAGCATTGTGCTCTTTCCGGACATGTTGCTTCCAGTAACAAGCAGGATGGTTCCCGGTGGGCCCACTTGAACGTCGTTGTAAACACGTGATCCATCAGCCAGCAGTGGATGTCCAATGGCAGTGGCTGCAATGGCGGGAGAATCCGAAGCAGACACCCATTCGGGTTGTGACCATGTTGGATACTCATCACGCATTGCAGCAACGGAGATCAGTGATTCAAGTTCACCCAAAGCTTCAAACCAGCCAGGGACTTCGCTTGCGTATTCAGCTTGCCAGTTTTCAAGTCGTTTTAGAACACGAACATCCCAGAGTATCAGACCTTGCAGTGGCAGATAGATCAGGAAGGTGCCTGCTGATTGCCTTAGGCCACCGGCTGTGGCAACCTTTTGCAACGCCCGCATCCCTGCTTGAGCTGATCGATCATTGTTCAGCATCCGGTCACTAATCCGATGCAGGAACTTCTGGGACGAATCCTGTTCGGAATTGGGAAGCCACTCCGCAGACGAAAAAATCTCTTCGTAATCACTCACGGCACGACGATTCGACATCGCGATAGCGAAGATCGCGTGTGCTGGCCCCAACATCAAAGTGGTCAAAGCCATGTTGATCGCGATCAAGCAACCCATTGCGATTAGGCTTCCGATGAAAACCTGTGCAGTCAAAAGGCCAAAACCGCTGATCACAGTAAGCAGCAGGAAAATACCCGCCAACACCAATGACACATGGGACCACACAACTAGCCAATTTCGTTTGGCGAGCCATGCGGGACCCGTTGCCCATTTGATGAAGTTTTCCGGGTCACCGCTGCTATCGGCAACCTGCTTGGCAAGAGTGTAGAAACGCAGTCGCTCCTCTCGCATGGGTGCTAATGCGTTGACAGCAATCCAACGCTGTTTAGCGTCATTTTCTTCTGCTGGACCAGCCAGCCAATTTGCGAGTGTACGAATGCCCGGCGTAGTTGCGGCCATTGAGACAAGATGAAACAGGGACGCATGGCCCAGTAAATCGAGGTCACTGGCAACATCGCGGCGGTGTCCGGGTAGTTCAACCTCCGCAAGACTTTTAGAGAGTACTTTGGTGGAGAGACGGTCCCAGTCACGCTCCAGTCGGGCCACCAGTCGACGAACAACACTACGATGTCGCCCCAGCTCTTCGAGTTTCTCTCGCACCGGTTCATTTGCTGTGACCGCTATCAGGAACAGCACCATGCCACCCCAGCCAAACCAGCCCACGTAGGGAAGTCCATCAAATCCGTAGCCAACGACCAAGAAGGCTATGGATACAAGAAACAGGATCGCTCGAATTTTGCTGAATTGTCGATCCTTGATTCGTAAAGCTTCCCGTTCATTATCAATCGACTTCAGCTGTGTTTGATAGCGTTCCAGGGCTGCGGAGGCACCCTCCATGGGCTGATCCGGTGCAGATTCATTCAAACTGTTTCAAGCTCCGTTTTTGATCCTCGAACCAAGTTGGGGCCAGCAACCACTTTGGTTGCAATGCGATCCTGCAAGTTGGGTCGAAAGATAGTCAGCAGTAACAACGGCAGGAACCAGGCAATGTAAAGACCACCACTCTCACCATGCCAAAACTGAGCCGCAATCATTAAGGCAGCTGAGCCACTTAGAATGGTTCCCAGATTCTTCTGAGCGGGCCAGATTGCAAAAAATGCACTCAGAATCACGTACGCAACAATGACCGGAAGACGCCAGAAAGGATTCCAGCCAAGAGCCCAAAGTCCTTGAAGCGTCTCGGCGTCCCGTAAGGGGCTCAGAACACCGTACATGTGCTGCAGATGGTCGGCCAAAGTCGATGAGTCATCAAACCATAGGGCCAGCATCAAGAGTGCCAGCATGCAGGCGGTTCCTAAAATGAATTTTCTGACCCCACGCTTCCAATAAAAACTGATCCAAAGCGGCAGCAGAAAAAGCGGGTAGTAAACGAGACCACCAGCGAGGCCGACGAACATGCCCGCAATCAGTGGTCGACGGTAGGTGAGGATGGCCCAAAGCAGAAATGCAGCGGGTAACGCATGATCAACACGTCCTGTCATCTGTGCCGTATATGGAAGAATCAAGTACAGCGTCGCGCATCCAACTCCCGCACGGGTGTTTCCAAAGTGTCGATTGCTGATGAGGATGATTGCGGACACGATCCCCAAGTGTGCCAAAATCGCCAGTACTTTGGCAACGACTGCGAGTTGCTTTTCGCCTGCGGTTGGCTCTGGTCGAATGTCGGCTGGGAGTCCTTCCAGCTGATTGTTTATTGGCAGTGTTGGGATCGAGGGCAGCATTCGCATCAGGGCGTACCCCGGACCCAGTTCAGGGCCTTGGGTGTATTGGGTTTGCGGGTCACTGCGAACAACGTTTGCCATCATAAACACAAACAGGGAAACCCCCAGGAACATCAAACCACCCGCCGTGAGATTGGGATCCAGCAGAGGACGGCGACTCATGATCGGATCAAGCATCATTCGCACTAGAATGAAGGCCTGAATGGTTAGTAGGTATAGAAAACCGATGCGTTGTAGTTCATCCGAGGTGAAGTCTTCGTCCACAGGTGAGTCAAGCTCAGCGGGGCCACCCTCGATGGCTTCGGGAGGAATGCCAGAATTCGCTTCCACCAACTCAGTCGTTGTGCCTGACACTTCTTCTGAAACGAAAGATGGTGTCTTTTGAAGAACGGTCAGGCTATTCGCGACAGATTCACTCTGTACCGAACCACGGGGCGAAAGTGCGTACATCGGTAATGGTTGGACCAAGGTCAGGAATTTTTCAACCAGTGACTTGGTCTGGGTTCCGGACTGCAGCGCAATTTGTTGACTTCGGTTGGCCCGCTCTTCTTGTTCGAGTTGTCTTCCCTCATAAACGACTAGCAGTCCCGGCGCCAGCAGGATCAGAAGGACGAGGTCCAGATTGCGAATACTCCAGAACCGATGGAAGACGAAGTACAGTCCAATCGTCAAGAACGACGAAAGGTAGACCCAAGTCGCAGGTTGAGGACGCTCGTAATTTAGAAGAATCTCGCCCATGAGAATCAAAGCAGAGCCTGAGTCGGCAGATACTAAAGTGCTTTCGTTAGCTTGTGCGGAAAAGAATTCCCCCTACAGCATATCGAATCGATTGGGGCTGAGAAGCGTGTCAAACGGGTCTCTTGCCGATGAAAAGGTGATATAGATGCCCAAATGGCATGATTCCATCCTCTTTGCAGGGCGGTCGGGTTTGTCAATCAGTCCTGCCGCCTCTGACAGGCCGCTGCAAGGTACTGACGTACTGGCCGCTTTGGAGCAGTACATTTTGGGGCTTGGTGTGCTTGGGCGACCAGTCCTTCGAGTGGAGGGTGTGTCCCCCTGAGGATCAATCACGGTGCTCACTTTGCACCCTGAAGCACCGCTCTCACTCGGGCTGGTGGGTGCGATTCCGAGCAGGAACGATCACGCTGCCTTAAAAATCTCAGTTCTCCTGTCGCCTTTTGAGCTTCCACATTCGTCGCCAGCGGCAGGTTTGAATTCGCGTTCCTGCTTGACAACCCATGTGTCATTTTTGTTTGTGGATTTCACCGGGATGGGGTTAAGGCTGAACCTTTTTGGGAGGAAGCGTTACTATAAGGGCGTGCAGAACAAACTTTTTTACACAGGAGTCATATCTCGTGGGACAGCCTTCGGAGTCATCTGGTTCATCACATCCAACCTCGGTTGCAGCAGATTTGCGTGCCGATTCACGAATCGTCGAGGCACGCCGGTTGATCGCTGAGGCTGTGGCTGACCACAGTCGCGGGATTCAAGATGTTCGAGCTGCGAAACCGGATTTGTCAGAAGCCTATGAGCGATTATTGGTTCGCTTGTCTGATACTCGTGGTGGACCACCGTTCTGGCCCTATCTTTCCTCAGGGCTTGGTAACGGACCCTATGTTGAGTTGGCCGATGGCAGCGTCAAACTTGATTTCATTGGTGGAATCGGTGTTCACGGTGCTGGTCATAGCCACGAAGCGATGATCGATGCAGCGGTTGAAGCAGCATTGGAAGACACGGTCATGCAAGGCAACCTGCAACAACATCCCCCTAGTATCAAAATGGCTGAGCGTTTGATCGAAATGGCGAGGGTCGGGGGAGCTGAGATTGACCATTGCCTGTTGTCCACCAGCGGTGCGATGGCAAATGAAAATGCTTTGAAGATAGCACTGCACCATAAGTCTCCCGCCGATCGTATCATTGCTTTTGACAATGCTTTCGCTGGACGTTCCTTAGCGATGGCGGCATTGACTGATCGTCCCAATTATCGAATGGGATTGCCTTTGGCGCTTAATGTCGACTATCTGCCATTTAGGGATGCTGCCAATCCTGAACGCAGTTTGCGGTGGGCAGTCGATGAATTACATCGATTGCTGAATCGTCATCCCGGTAGGTATGCAGCATTCTGGGCAGAGCCAATTGCTGGTGAGGGTGGATACTATCCCGGCAGTCATGATTTTTTTAAGGCGCTCTGTGAACCACTCCGTGAGGCGGGCGTGCCAATCATCTTTGATGAAGTGCAATCATTTTCACGCACATCCAAACCGTACGCCTTTCAGCATTATGGTCTGGAGCAATTTGCTGATATTGTCACGGTTGGGAAGATCACACAGGTTTGCGCTACGCTATATGGCGACGCGTTCAAACCCAAAGGACCGATTCTGAGTCAGACGTTTACTGGCTCCTCATCTTCGATCGCAACCGGGTTGAAAATGTTGGATCTTTTGAATTCTGGTGAGTGTTTTGGAAGTCGAGGCCAGAATGAAGTCAGGCATCAGTACTTTGCTGACAAACTCGCCTCTCTTGCCAAAAAATACCCTGCGTTGATCCGCGGTCCCTTTGGTGAAGGAATGATGATTGCCTTTACTCCTGGTGATGGTAGTGCTGAGCAAGCAAAAGAGCTGATGATGACGATGTACGAAGTGGGGTTGCTGGGATTTGTCTGTGGTTCGGATCCAACACGCATCCGGTTTTTACCTCCTCCAGCAACGACAACGGTCGAACACATTGATGCAGCCGTTGTGCTGCTGGAAACGTCGTTGATCAAGTTTTCAGAGCAGGTTGGGTAAGGATTCAAGTCATGTGGATTGTTCGCTCGGTACGCATCGAAGACGTGGATGCGCTTTTTCAGCTTGCTCAGTCTGCAACCAAGGGACTGACATCGCTGCAGTTGGATCGAGCTCGACTACTCGATCGTGTCGAGCAATCTACCTTTGCTTTCAGCCGTACTGGGCTTTCTCCTCGAGGAGAACCTTATGTGCTGGTGTTGGTGAATACTGAGTCCGGTGAACTGGTTGGTACTTCGACCGTTTATGCCAAGACAGGTGGATATCAACCACTCTATGCCTATCGTCGCGTTGAGTCGGAGCACGAAAGTGAGTTGCTTGGGGTTCGCCAGCACCGAGTACGTTTGGATTTGGAGCGAATTCATGATGGCCCAACCGAGATTGGTAGCCTGTTTCTGCGAGGAATTTATCGTGGCGAAGGGCGGGGGCGTTGGTTATCCCTTGCTCGTTTTTCCTTGATTTCCATGTTGCCCCACCGATTTGCGGATCGGGTAATCGCGGAGATGAGAGGGAGAGCCAACCCGGATGGAAGTGTGCCCTTTTGGGATGCTGTTGCGGGAAGATTCATACCAGTGGACTTTGCTACGGCAGATGCCATGTCAACAATCTCAAAGCAGTTTATCGAAGAGATGATGCCTCAACATCCGATCTATCTTGAGCTTCTCGAGCAGGGTGTTCGCGAGGGTATCGGGAAGGTCCACGAAGAAACAGAGCCGGCAGTGGCTATGCTGAAGGCTGAAGGTTTTACTGGTACAGATCTATTCGATATTTTCGATGCTGGCCCCGTAATCAGTGCCGAAACGCATGCGATTCATGCTGTAAAGAGGACACGTTCTGTCATCGTTGGTGGTGTGGTGAATCAGCTCGTTGGGCATACAACAAAAGTGATGGTTGCAAGTGCAAAAGAGGGTTTCACGAGTGTCTTGACTGAAATACAGACCGAGGGTGATACCATTCATTTGGTTTCCAGCGACGCCAAACAGTTACAGGTCGAGACTGGGTCAGCTTGCGTTGTGATGACGCTTAAGCCTGAGTAGGAAGACTGAGTCATCAGTCTTCAGGCGGTGTGCTGACAGGGATCAAAAAGTGATTTGACCGACAGGTCTGCACACATTTGCTGTTGCTAACCAACGGCGGCAGCATAGAGATGCACCTTCGGGATAAATTACCTATGACTGCGTTCCACAATCCCTAAGTGTGAAGCCCAAGTCGAAAATACGGAACTGTGTGAGGGTTATGTATCTTCGGAAACTCTTGTTGGCGGGGAGGCACGCTGTCGTCTGCCCGGTTAGTATAAACAAGTTGGTGTGAATCGTCCGGTTGCGTTAGGCATGATTCATTCTCACGGTACCGCAGGATGATTGTGTTACCTACCAATTTTACGATCAAAGTTGGCTTGGATTGGCTTCCTTGCCCGCTATCAAAAGTTATCTCGATTAGAAGTCCATCGATAATGAATAAAAATATTCTCGCGGTATGCATTGCATGCTTCGTTTTCGTGGCGGGTGCAGATGCATCAGAGTACTCGGTCGTTGTATCCCGCCAAACAAAAGAACAGCCTGGTTGGCAGGCTGTCGTCGATGCGCTGCTGGCACGGCACTCAAAAGCGGTCGTGCTGGTTTGGCACGAAGACGTTTCGGAAGTCCTTCCCGTTCTGCAAAAACAGCATCCTCGCCACACCTGCTTTGTCGCCCGTCGCGAGGAAGCTGGAAGGGATTTTGTGGCTGCGGTGCATCGGTTGACGCGTCAATATGATAGCGATCCCTACACAGATACTCTTTGGGGTATTCTCACTGGATACGATGCTGAGAACGCACTGGCCATTGCTAAGACAGATAAACCGTTGGCTGTGAAGAAAGTTGCGTCAGGAACAGAATTAGCCTTGGAACTCTGCGAACAGGGCGTCTGGTACGATGAGTTAGTAAAAAACAAGAAAGTGACCAAGGAGATTGGTGGCGTTCCGACTGAGCAACAAGGGCCCTCTGATACGACACGAGCTCTTGCCGACACATTGACTAAGGGAGCTGCAGATTTATTTGTGACCTCTGGTCACGCCACGGAACGTAACTGGCAAATTGGCTTCCGATACAAAAATGGAACGTTTCGATCCAAGCAGGGGCAGATGTTTGGTTTCCCGCTAGAGGGCAAGTCGTTTAAGATTTCTTCATCAGAGCCGCGGATTTATATGGCAATCGGGAATTGTCTTATGGGACACATTGATGGGCCGGACGCGATGGCTTTGGCATGGATGAATGGTTTGGGTGTACGGCAAATGGTGGGTTACACCGTGGTCACTTGGTATGGCTATGGCGGTTGGGGTGTTCTGGATTACTTTACTGAACAGCCCGGGCGTTACACACTGACAGAAGCATTTCATGCCAACCAGCATGCGTTGATTCACCGTTTGGATCATTGTTTCGATGGAGTCACTGGTGTGTCGTTGGAACCTGGCTCGCAACGCCTGCCGGTTGTGCCGCCAAACTCGGTCGGCAAGCAACTGGGGCTGTCAGCGGCAGATTGCCGAGGGTTGTTGTGGGATCGCGATACGGTTGCCTTTTATGGTGACCCTGCATGGGAAGCACGGTTGCCGCCCCAGCCCAAGGCTTATGGACAGAAGCTGGTAGTTGAGGGCGATACTTATACGCTTACCATCACACCCCATTTGGCTTCCAAGTCCTTCGAGCCTGTCAACACGAATGGTGCGCAACGGGGCTGGCGACCGATTGTACAACTGCTTGATCATCGCATTCAAAAGGCTTCGCTGTTGTCGGGTGATGATCTTGGAGTTGTGATTACAGATGACTTTATTTTGGTGCCAAATCCGCGAGTTGTGGATTCTGATCGTGACTACGTCATCAAATTCAAAGCGGAACGAGTGGACTGATGTCTGGCTGCCGCAGGGCTGCAATTTGGGAATGAACTTAGGTTCGTGATCGATAGCGTAACGGTCGGAGACTTTGGAATTGGAATTGGAATTGAAGATCACGGTTCCCATGTAGACAGCTTTTTTGCATGTGCTTGCAATTGTGGTTTGAATTTCTCCAGCATCATCAAGCCAGCCAGAAGAATAAGCCCCATGCTGATGCCAAATACCCACCAAGGCCATGTCGACTCAAATGCTCGATTAGCATGCCAAACCATGCTGGTGACACCTATGAACACAAACGTTGCACCCAAGTAGAGAAAAGGACGTATTCGAAGGACCACTCCCAGCAACATGCCGGCTAGTGCAAGCAGGATCAAAATGACGGGTCCTAAGAGTGTGTTGCCAATCTGCTGCAAAAGCATATCAGCGGAGCTGCTGATATAGATGAGTAAGGTCGCTCCATAGCGAATGCCAGATGCTACTTGCGGTTCAAGACGCTCTCGGTAAATGTGGGTCATGATAAGAATGCAAGCTGCGGGTGGAATCAACCAAAGCTGTGGATGTGCTAGAAATCCCCAGCCTGGTAATTGCACCAACACAAACCACCATGCAGCGTTTCCAAGAATCACGCCGGTCACGCGTGGTAGGATTGCCTTCCACATTGTGCCTACTGCAAAATAGTAGATGGCTGCAATGATTAGCAGGATCTCGTAGTGAGTGTTGATTATGTTGGTCAGGACTGTGTTGCCTTGATTAGAAGCACTTAGCCATAGCCCCAACAGGGGAATCAACGGCAGGTAAAGTGATGTTTTGCGAATGGTCGCAGCCATCACAGCATCACCTCGGCGGCGTGCAAATTCTGTGATTCCAACACTCAGAAAAGACAGGCCCATGACTAGGTAGGGCCAGTAGGTTTGGAGGCCTGCGAAGGCCCATTCTGGCTTGCATAAGAAAATGTGCAGCCAAGTCAGGAATCCAAACGCTTGTGTCGCTAAAATAAGGTAAACGCGTTTTTGATCTGAAAGGGTCATCATCGAACGCAGGTGGCCGTTCGGGCCAGTGAGCAGTGCAGTTGCTCCACCCATCAGGCTCAATGAGCCCAAGGTTAATGCTGCTCCAATAACAGCTACCAACGATAAATTCGAAATTCCATTGCTGTCACGCAACAGAAACTCAAATGTGATCATGGTCAATGTGGCCCACAGGGCAGCGATCGCCGTGGTAACTGCACCCATCTGAAACGCATCCATCCAGCGATTTCTCATGTTTTCGCCGATTAACTTGGGCAAGACGAAGAGAAGGATGGGAATGATCAGAGCCGATGCAACCAACCAACGCATACAGCCTGTAAGCAATAAATACTCGGTGTCCAACTTGTTAGCAGTAGCCCATAGTGCGATAGCAACCAAGCCTAACGAAACTGCAACGTATCTCAGTTTCGCAACGGATGCTTGCTCTGAGATCTCGGTGAAGGCCCAAGCAGTCATCGCAATACTTGCAATCGCAATCTGCACCTCGATCAAGGGGATTCTGGCAATCATCATCAGGATTGGACTGGCGACACTTACACAGGCAAAAATGGTGAGCATTGACGTTGCAGTGGAAGCCAATCGGGTGAAGTGCGTCACAGAAGCACTTGAAGTTAACCAGCCAGTCAGCTTTGCAAGGTTCCCAAGGGAAGATGTAATCACAACTAGAAGGAATGCATAACTAATGATCGCTGCTGTGTATTTGTGAGAGGTAGATCCGTCCAGCATGTTGGTGATTGCAATCGCCAGTAGAGAAAATGTCGTACACAGCAATGTGAGGGAGATTAACCATTCAATAATGGTTCGAGGACGGATGACAATGGAGACTGCTACCAAGCAGTAGCAGGTCAACCTTAGCCACAAAAATGGGTTCAGGTTTGACTGGGCGTTGTCAATGAAACCAAGGCTGTGCGTAAAATCCACAAAGGATGTGGCGAAGATGATAATCGAAAAGTCCAAAATGGGAATTTGATTCATCAAACTCAATTTGCCATCCGTATCGACTCGGTCTCTGCCCAAGTATCGCCAGATCAGGATCCAGGTTGAGATCCAAAGGATTGTGTAGTTGGGGCTGAATTCCCTGAAGAGGTACGGCAGGACAATTCCGGCAAGTCCTACCTGCCACCCTAATAGACGAGTAGCAATCGCTGGAACATTGAGTTTCTTGATACCTACCGCCATGAGAGTGATCTGGGCACCGCTAGTGACCGTCGCGATCAAGCTCAGCCAAGGCAGTGCTTCAGACTTGCCTTGGTAAATGGTTGCTAATACCAGTGTTGTAAATGTGGCTGCCGCCATGTGATAAAAGTCAACACCCCGTTGGCGGCAATGGGGTATAAACATCGAAACAGCTGCCGTCAGGATCCATATTCCACTGATGATTTCAACTGACTGCACACTCCCCAGGAAACCAGTGGTTAAGTTCAGCTGATGAAGCATCCACGCGACTTGGCCAGCAAGAAGCGATGACGCAAAAGTAATGGAAGTCGTCCACTTCGGAGACGATGTTCCACAGAAGAAGCGTTGCACACGACCTGATGCAAGGTTGGCGACAGCAATCAAAGCAAGTGCACATCCGGCAGGGCTGATTTGGTTATAAAATCCGCGGAATCGAAAGAGGATTACGACGGTGGTCAATACTGCCGTAATAATTCCGCCAACTACCATCAATCGCCAGAGACCATGAAGGTAGTTGCTGCCATGCTGCTTGTCAGTTGCATCTGGTAACCGCCCGATGACTCGGCTTGCTAGAACAAGCCATCCAAATGTCAGCAGACAACCTGTTTGGATCTGTGCAGGCGTTGATTGAATGATGAATGGCGTTGCAAAAACGGTACCGGCTGCTGCGAAAAATACGGCTGATAGTGTAAGGGCCCATGTCGGCCCTGCACGTTTCGTATGCCATAAAGCAAGGATTGATACGATAAACCACCAAGCAGATACACTGCTCGCAGAAACCAATTCAGCAAATTGCCCTTTCTCAATAGGGACAATCACACCGGAGTAAAGAATTGAAATTGATCCAGTGAAAAGTACGAGGCACTGTGTTGTACGGCATCCGTTCAAAAAGTGATTATTCAGTAAAGATGCTTTTAGGTAATGCATGATCGTGTTTGCCATGAACACCAAAACGGTGGCAAGACTGACGGTGACAATCAACCTCGTTCGTACGTCTGACAAACTCGAAACCGTCACCTGGCATGAGAACCAGAGGATGGCAAAGATGAGGGTCATTCCAGCAATGCTTGAAGTGATTTCTTTCTGCTGCTTCTGACGGATCATAAGCCCCGCGAATGCTCCCACCGATAACCAACCCAGCAAGGGCATCAGCCATGAGGTGTTGTAGTCAAACGCTACTTGAGAAACGGTGGCGCGGTTGAGGCAGGTGTACAGGTAGGTTGTTGCAACAGCTGTCATGCTGGTTGCTGCTAAACCAAACCAACTGTCTGGCATCTCCAAGGGATGAATCGGCCGACCGAAAAGACAGACAAGTCGATTTCGCAGCGAGATAGCCCGACCAGCGTCAGGCATATTGCCGGATGGTGCAACCGGTTCAGTAATCCGATTCACCCAGAAAGTTATCGATTCGCGGATCAGGTACCAGAGTACCGCTAGAGTTCCTAGGACTGCAGTCCATCCCCACATTGCGTTACCACTCAGCCAGCCAGCCTTGGTCCACAATGCAGATTCAAAATAACGAAAGCTCAAAGAAAGTGTGAGCAGAAGGCTTGGGAGCTGCGCGATTTTGAAAATGTTCAGATCGCTTAATAGCAGGGCGATCCAGATCAAGTTGAGCACCGAGATCACATGTGCTGTGCAGGAAAGTTGAAAATGGGATCCGCCTCCGATGACTGCCAGGAACGCTGTAGCACCAATCGTGCCAAGGCCCAGAGTCGCAAGTATCTTTCGCACCAACAGGGCCGCTTCTGAACAGTCATTGCCCGTAAGCGTATTAAGCCGGCAGGAGAGTTCACTGAAAAGTGTCAAAAGGCCGGCAACACTCAGTGTTAAATAAATGGTCTCGGGTAGGTATTCAAGGCCGAGCGATAGTGGAATCTTGTAGATTGAGTTGAAGGCAAGGCCAGTTGCAATCGCGGTTAGATAACAAACTCGATAATCTCGGAGTGAAATGATCAGTGAGGTAAGGGCTGCTGCGAACAACGTTGCCGTGACAACCCATGAAGGGACAATTCCCATTCTGAAGCCAGGTGCAAGTGACAGCAGGGCTGCTATCAGCAGCGTTGCACCAAACCAGCCGATGTTCGAATATCGCAACCACTTTTTTGCACCGTTTTGAGCTGATAAAGCCCACCATAAGAAGCCGCCAACAATGCACATCAGCAGTGAGGCAGCCATCGCCTCACCATTGATAAATCTTGTCCACAATGCACTGATCTGCCATGTCTGACCACCAAGCCAAATTTGTGCTGTACAAGTTGCGACCAAACCGATGGGAATCGTCGAGATCGCGTACCACGATGGTTGCTGGAATAGGTGTCGGCCTAAAACCAGGCTTGCTGACAAAAGTACTGCCCAAGTCCAAAGCCAAGCGGGCGATAGCATTGCGGGGGCGAACATCGTCAGTGTGATGGCGAACAGCAGAATGCTGCAGACAGCACCCACCATGGAAATGGTGCTGTTGCGAGACCGTTTTCTCAATGAACTTGCCACGCCAGCCAGTGCAACGCAGGCCGGGATCGATGCCATCGCGAGGGGCAGCCAGGATTGTCTGTCAAAGTCACGAAGGTGATACCCCAGGGAAAGGGTTGCAATCGCTAAAGAGTAACTGCTTAGTCCCATCACTAGCAGACGAACTCTCGCACCCGCTGGGCCAATGGTCTTGGTTGTGCGACGGTTCCATTTTTCAATCACCACACAGGCGAACACCACTGCTGAAGTGGCAATCGTGATTAGCCAACCAGCGTCACTTTCGAATGCCCGGATGCCAGCAGGGGCAAACACAAGGGCAATGATTGAACCTGCCACTGATGTGAAGATCGACCACACATGCGTGCGATTTGTAAGTGCTTTTCCACCTAGGTACAGGAATACTGAGTAAACGAGTCCGGCCAGTCCAATCGTGACCAAGGTGATGGGATCGCTCAGGTCGATTGACTCAGTAGCATTAATTCCTGATGCCGCGATACCAGCAAGTACACTCAAAGGAATGAGCAAGGTAGCTATCACAAGAACCGCCCGACTGGTATGACGCAGTCGCCAACGCGAGAGTGTGTATAGCCCTACGCTATAGATTGCGGCATTTGCAGCAAGAAAGATCAGTGTTGGTATTGCACGATGAGTTTGAACCAAAGGTCCCCACAAACTGATGACAAGGCCAATTGAGCAAGCCACAATCAATGTTCCGGCAATCAACTCACCCCAGCGAATATTATGTGCTGACAGGAATGATTGAATGATCTCACCCGTGGATAACATCGTGCGTGGTTGGGGTGATGCGGTGCTGGAAACCGCGACGGTATCCCCCGGTGGTGGTCGATTTGTCGTGGTTCGCTCAAGTTGCTGCTTGTTGCTGCTCGTAGTGGGGCGTTCGGGGGAAGGTGTTGAATTTTGCCTCGCTTCAGAAGATTCGAGAACATGAGTTTCTTTTACTTGTTGGTTGAGCGTTGTTGGAACGCTCTCCTCGACCAGCATTGCCTCCAGAACTTCTGATCCTTTAGATTCATTTCTCAGGTCCGTGTTTGTCTGTTGGATTTTTCTTAAATCTTCCTCTGTGGTCTGTACCGAATGTGTTTGACGTTTCATCGCCTGCACTGAGGCATCTTGTTGGCTCTGCTGCTTCAGGTGTATTCGATGCCCAAGGTCACTGATGGCAGAAAACAGCTGATTCATCGTGCTAGCGTCGATGTGACCCTTTGCATGAAGTTCCCGTATGACCGATTTCGCGATTGTGTTTCGTTTTTCAGGCGTTCTGTTGTCAGATTCGGTGTTGTCTGTGAAAAAACTGACAATTCCCGCAAGAATGACCCAGGTTGCATGTCCAACAAGCGTGATAGTTGCCCACGCGATTAACACTGCTAAAAGGATTTCGAACATTTCAACCACTTACTTGTTTGCAATGGGTACGACATTTTTGGCGTTACCGGAATGCGGCAGTTGATGCAAAGAGTCCAAGTCTTGTTGTTTGTTGCGCCCATGACCGTGGTTAAATGAAATTTTGGCCAAAAGACTGCGAAAAAGACGTTGTTTACGTAGTTCACAGCGTCTGAACCCGGGGGGATTCGATGGCTTCGGAAAACAACGGGAGTGTTAACGTTCCATCTGCCCGACGAATTGCGTTGACCGTGTCGCTGGTGCCATGTAGCCCCAGTATGAAGACTCTGAGATGTATCCAGTGTCCGTTTGGCTTTGGGGAGCAGGAAACAGACCGGTCCCGTTGAGTCGCAAGTCACTGTTCAGGCAAACAGTATCTGAACAAATAGAAACAGTATGCGGTGGTATTCATCAGGAAGGTGTTTTAGGAGTTCTGACTCACCTTCGATTGGCAGTATCCCCGAGGGGAACGAAATGAATACAGCAAATGGTTGATTACTATGACCACACTTTGCAAAACGCCCCGTCCCGTTTCTGCTGTTATCGTTTCACGGCAACCAAACCAAAGAAGATAGCGTGATCGAAAAGCACCTGTGGAATCGGTAGAAGATCCAAGCATTCGTCCGTTCTGAAACTGAGCTTTCAGAATGCTGTACGCTACTCGTGTCTCAGGGCATCGATTGGGTTCATGTATGCTGCGCGGCGAGCTGGGTAGACACCAAAGATTAAACCGACTCCCAATGAGATGAAGAGTGAAAGCCCAATGGACCAGAATGCGATTCTTGGCTCGAGGGTTAAAACCGTCGGCGGCAATAAGTCAGGATCGACCAGCAGCACAACGTACCGCAAAAACTGGAACAACGGCTTGCACAGCAAGCCAAACAGAACTCCCAGAAGTCCTCCGCTACCCGTCAAGACCAAGGTTTCCGTCAAGAATTGCGAAATGATGTCACTTCGTTGTGCACCCAAAGCGCGTCGAATCCCGATTTCTCGTGTTCGTTCGGTAACTGTGGCCAGCATGATGTTCATGATGCCGATGCCACCTACTAAAAGTGAGATGCCGGCGATCACTACCAACAGAACATTGAACATTGCCCTGGTGCGCGCGGCCTGGGCCAGCAGTTCCTTGGGCACGACCACAGCATAGTCTTCCTGCTCGTGATTTTCCTTCAACAGCAGCTCAACAATCGCGGCGGTTGCATCGACAGTTTCGATGTCGTCGACGGTCAAAGTAATTTGAGTCAGCTCAACGATTTCGCCGCGAAAATTGAAACCTTCCCCCTGACGAGTCATGATTTGGTCACCAACTCGCTGCTCAAATGTTTTCAGGGGAATGTAGGCGTCATAGGCATAGTCGCGTGCTTCAAGACTTCCACCTATCGCGGCTGCAGCTGCCCTTGGTTTCGTTTGTCCAATGACCGTGTAAACGTCACTTTGAACACCGACCTTTTTTCCGATCGGATTGCTGAGGGGAAATAGCCGTTTTGCTGTTTGGTCCGCAAGGATGATGACGTTGACACCATCATCTTGTGGAGCCATCCATCGGCCACGAGCAATCTGAAGATGATTCAGATCAAGGTACTCACGCGTGCATCCCACCAAGTTGACATCCGCTGTTCTGCCATCAACAAGGAACTGTCGCTTCAGTTCCCGCATGGGAACGGCACTACTGATGGTGGGAACATTGGCAAGAATTCGTCGATAGTCCTTCCGCAGCAACCCATAGGTTTTGACTCTTTCTGCAGCATTGTCTGCCGACTGCGGTTCGACACTCCGAATGATGATGTTGTTGGCGCCCAATTCCATGATCTGCTGTTGTGCGTCATAGCTGACACCTTCACCCATAGCTACCAACCAGATGACGGTTGTTGTACCAATGAAGATACCGAGTGCGGCCAGAGACGACCGCATCTTTTGCAGTAGCAGACTTTTGACTCCCAGTACCAGAGTTTGTCCCAGTAGACTGCTCATTTTCCTTTGGCCGCTTTCAGGGCAGCACTCAGTTCAGAGTTGCTGATTTTGTTATCCTTGTTCGCGTCAATTTTGGAAAAGTTTGCCTGGTCTTTTGCTGGCAGTTCCGTCTTTTGCAAAAACCCATCGCCGTTCTTGTCCCCTGCTTTTAGTAGTTTCTGGCTTTCTGTCTCAGTCTTTATTTTTTTGGTCGAGTCAGTCGAACTACTTTTCTTGGTTGCTGATTGCTCCTGTTTCTTCGGCGAAGTATCAATGGACGGATTGTTCGCCCCGCTGGAGTTACCCGGCTTCAAAGCTTCCTGTTCGGCTTGTTTCAGATGAGCAAGTGGATTGAGCACAACCTCATCTCCCTCAGATAATCCAGACTCAACCACGGTGTACTCATCATTGGTATCACCCAAGGTTACATTTCTTCTTTCGATCTGGCCGTCCTTGCGAATCCAGCACAAGAATCCATCGGCTGATTCGACGATCGCAGCCACAGGAACTTTGAGAACATCGCTGTAACTTGCGAGGACAATATCCACGATTGCGCTCATACCCGGTTTTAGACCAGGCTGGGGATCCAAGCGAATCAATGTGTCGTACTTCACCATGTTGCCCGTCCACCAACCCGCTGGACGGGTGACTTCCGCAATCTCGTTCACCTTGCCTGTCAATTCCAAGTCTTGCAAGGCAACCTGGGCAGTCATTCCAATCTTAAGACGGCTCACTTTCGATTCGTGAACGCCAACCTTCACTTGCATCTTGCTTGTATCTGGAATCATGAGAAGTGTTTGTTGCTCTCGCACCCGCGCACCTTCTTCGATGTCGGGCGTCTCTTTCCACTCAGCGGCAGAGGGGAAAATTACCATGCCCTCAGCTGGGGCTGTGATGATGCAATTTGTTAGCTGCTCTTTGTCGCGGTCCAGCCTGTCTTTCGCTAGTTTGAGAGATGCTTTTTCTGCCGCCAGTCTTGCCTGTGCAGCGTTGAGTGCACTTTGTAATTGTTGAAGCGTCTTTTTCTTCTTGTAACGGTCAAGGGTCTCAAGTTTGCTCTTTTGCAATTCAAGATCTTTACGTGCTGAGTCGACTGCATATTGCTCACTCTCCATTTGAAGTGAGCCGAACATACCCTTCGATGCAAGCCGCAAGGAAGATTCAAATGCCAGTTGACGCTTCTTGACCATTTCCTCAGAGTCGAAAATGGATTTTTCAATGGTATTGCGTTCTTCAAGGTAAGTGCCGTTGACGTACTCTTCGATGTTGGTTTTTGCAACATCAACTTCGCTTTGCGCAATGATTTCATTTGCTACTGCACGTTCATAAGTGATCTGTTGCTGAGTGATGTTATCTTCGATCAAGGATGTATCCATACGAACCAGTTCCTCTCCTGCTTCGACAATTGTGCCGGTCTCAATCACCCAAAGCACAGTGCTGCCACCCTTGACCATGCATTTGATCTCCTCGTTGTTGGAACTCTCCAGCATTCCGTTTTCAGTGACAGTCACGCTGAGGTCACCTCGGCTGACTTTGTAGGTCATGAGCGACTTGTCAGCGGTGTTGCTGTCCTGCTTCTGCAAAAATGGCATTGCTCCGGCCGCAATTGCCGCAAGTGCCGTGATGCCGATTGCTGTTTTGATCCACATGGTCTTTTGCCTTCTTCGGAAGGTTGTATGAGTGAATTGGCTTGCTGTGGAGATGGTGCACAGGTAAGCGTAATTACCAAGTGCAATTCATCTGTTTAACTTGGAACATAAATCCGTATCGATGGAACTCATGTTGCGTTGTGCAGTGCTAGGTACAGTTTTGCGTACAGTGAGCAGTGGTCGCCGCTGGTGATTTTTTGGTGCAGGGGGTGAGAGGCTTTGTGACTTCGTCCAGCACGATCAGGGCAGGCCTCCTTGATCAAAACACACTATCGCAGCCATTTGCCTCGTGAAAAATGGCTTTCCGGTATCTTTTTGTAACTGAACGTTGGGTGACCCCTCATGAATTACCTAATCGTTGGGAAGCTGGTCCTAAATGGTTCATATGACGCTGGCCGAGTTAATTCTGACCGCGTCAACTGATGTTCACTAGGTGGCAAGGTTTCTGGCACTTGGGTGCTCGAGGAAACATACGCGGACCAACCAGGGTATCCCACGTGGAGTTCTGGGAGTGGATTTGTGCTCAGGGTTGCTTTCCCGCGTGAATCGGTTCCCAGCTTTGGCCTCGTTCGGGCTGTCCGAGGATTTCGGAATGGTCCCAAAGCGAGGGGGCAATTCTGATGTTCAAATTTGAGCAAAATTTGCGGGAACGAGCGGTGTGTTACAACTATTTCACCTTTCTTTAGCGTCAGGGCAGCAAGATGTTTTTATCTCTGCCACAATGTAGAAACTTACGAGGTCCCGTCTTGTTTGAAGGAATTCCGAATGACCAACTTTCGTTGTTTTTCTTTTCTATTGCCATTTGTTGTCGTGTGTTTACCGCAAGCACCGCCTGTTCATGCTCAGGATACTGAGAAGGAAGCAGCTGATTCAGTGTTTTCCGGTCCGCAGGTAGGAGAGGCATTGCCCGGTTTTAATGTCACTTCGCTCGTTGATGAATCAGAGGGACAGGTTTTTGATCCTGTTGCTGATGCCAAGGGGCAGCCCATCGTTCTGGTCTTCATTCATGAATTGACGAGACCGGGGTTTGGGTTGATGAGAGCAGTGACGAAATTCGCAGCAGAGCGGAAAGATAAGGGAATGAATGTTGGTGTCGTGTTTCTGACAGATGATGCAACGGCAACAGCAACGTGGTCAAAGAATGTCCAACGTCTATTCAGTGACAACGTGAAATATGGGATGTTCATGGAAGGCAAAGAGGGGCCCGGTGCGTACGGCCTTAACCGGAATGTGATTGTGACGGTGCTCGTGGGTAACCAGGGAAAGGTGACCGGCAACTTCGCGCTGGTGCAGCCGCAATTGCAGGTGGATGGGCCCGCGATTCTTGAATCAGTTGTAGCCGTTTCCGGTGGAGGCAAGGTGCCATCAATGGATGCGTTGGAAGCGCGGTATGCCGGCCGTTCGCGGATGACACGCGGAAATCAGAACGACCGTCCCGAGAATGGGTCCCGAAGTGGTGCAGGAAACACGAACCGAGATCCAAAACTTACAGCATTGTTGCGAGGTGTCATCAATAAACAGGCCACAAATGAAGAGGTACGCCAAGCCGCGAGTCAGGTTGAGGAGTATGTTGCAAAAAATGAAAATGCCAAAAAGGAATTGGCCCGCATCGTAGCAACCGTGGTGAATTCTGGCCGTTTGAAAAATTACGGAAATCCGGAAGCACAAAAACTGTTACAGAGTTGGTTTCAGGAATATAAAACTGAAATTCGTATTAATGGCGAGCAGCCCAATGCCACGCCAGAATCATCGTCCAAGCAGGAGTGAGCGGTGTTCATCTGGTGGATGGTTCTTTTTGCTGTGCTGCCCGCAGGGGCGGACGCGGCTATTGATTTTGACCATGATGTAATCCCCGTCTTGACGAAGGCTGGATGCAATACTGGCGCATGCCATGGTGCAGCCATCGGTCGCGGGGGACTGAAATTGTCTTTGTACGGCAGTGATCCTGCTGCTGACTATCGCGTTCTCGCGTTGGAACTCAAAGGCCGCAGGGTCAATTTGCAGGAACCGGAACAAAGTTTGGTATTGATGAAGCCTACCGAAGCGATGGAACATGGGGGGGGCTTTCGGCTCGATCCTGAATCAGAGGGTGCAGCACGTTTGAGACAGTGGATTCGAGACGGTGCAAAGTACGAGGGATTGAAACCGCGACCACAGTTTTCACGGTTGGTGGTGTCACCTTCTTCAGTCGTATTACGTGATCCGGATGAACGATTTCAATTGAAGTCTGTTGCCCACTTTTCGGATGGCTCATCTCGAGATGTGACTCGTCATACAGTATTTACACCTGAAGATCCGGTCGCCGTCGAAATCGATTTCCAAACGGCTGAAGTTAAGGTGCTTAGAAAGGGACGGCATGTTGTCATCGCCCGCTACCTCAGTCAGGTCAAGCCAATCGAAATCATGCTGCCGTTCCATCGCTCGTCCGCGAATGGGGATGCTGATGATCAGAAACAAGTGATTGATCGGGAGCAATTTATCAGCCGAGATCATTTCATTGATCGGTCGGTCAACGAGTTGCTCGCCACGCTTGGAATCCCTGCGTCCAACGATGCGGCAGATGAAGTGTTTCTGCGGCGAGTTACCTTGGATTTGACAGGAAGATTGCCAATTGCGGAAACCATACAGGATTTTTTGGATGATGATGAATCCAATCGCCGCACCAATTTGATTGACCGTTTATTGAATTCCGATGAATTCACGGAATATTGGACTTTGCAGTTGGCCAAGTTGCTCAGGATTCACGTTCAGTCAGGCAATGAAGTCGGTGCTCAGCGGTACCATCAATGGTTGCAACAACAGGTTGCTGAAAATGTCGGTTACGACGTTATTGCAAAGAAACTGTTGCTGGCGAAAGGGGATACACATCAGGTTGGCCAAGCAAACTTTTATCGCACGGTGAGTGGGCCTAGAGAACAAGCGGAATTTACCAGTGAGTTGTTCATGGGAACTCGGCTGCGCTGTGCCAATTGCCACGACCATCCTTTGGATCGTTGGACTCAAGACGATTACCATGGTTTGGCTGCAGTCTTTGCCAAAGTTCGATCGGGGCAGGTCGTTAAGGTTTCAGATAATGGACAGGTCATTCATCCGAAAACTGGAAAGAACGCTATCCCGCGGATTCCTGGTGCGAAGTTCGTTGATGATAGTGAGGAACCGCTGAATGACTTGGCTGACTGGTTGATCGCCGATAAAAATCCCTACTTCGCGCGAGCGATTGTGAATCGTTTGTGGAAAGCGATGATGGGCCGGGGGTTGGTTGAGCCAGCGGATGATTTAAGAGCCACCAATCCGGCGACACATCCGAAGCTGTTACAGAAGCTTGCAGATGATTTTGTTGAATATGGATTTGATCTCCGACACACCTTGCGAGTGATCGCTGCTAGCGATGCCTATGCACGGAGTCGTTTTTCGGTGCGTGGTAACGAGAGTGATGTTCGCTATTACTCTCACCGGATCGTTCAGCGTATGGAACCTGAGGTCTTAGCGGATGCCATCTCTGATGTTTTGGGAATACCAGAGCTCTATGGTGGCAAGCCTCTGGGAACAAGGGCTGTGGCCCTTACCAATCCACAAGTTGCGTCTCAGACACTTGATGCACTTGGCAGATGTGCGCGTGAGAGCAGCTGCGAGGTACCCGCATCTTCGGCAGGTACTGGCGGGCTGCCGCTGAAATTACATCTTTTTAATGGCCCGATTCTGAACCAGCGGATTGCTTCCGAGCATGGGCGACTCTCACGCCTGATCGCAGCGGGGGTGACCAACGAGGCTATTGTAGAAGATTTTTATCGTGCGGCGCTGTCGAGGTCAGTTACGGAGACTGAACAGCAATTTTGGAGTCGGCAATTGAACGAGAGTAATGGTGAAAGGCGGAATCTACTCGAAGATTTTGTCTGGAGTCTTTTGACCTGCAAAGAGTTTGTAACCAATCATTAAAAGATGACCTTGGTAATCGTCGTTGATTACCCAAATGTTTTCGTCCATTTCCTGCCAAGCAATACCCTCGGATAACCCGTCTTGATTTTTCATCAAAGGCAAACTGATCATGAGTAAAACACGTGTGACTCACGAAGCGACGTGTGATGGAGTCCGGCGGCGAGAACTCATCAGGGTGGGTGGTCTGACCGCGTTGGGATTGGGGATGGGCGACTATCTTCGGCATCAGCGACTTTGGGCTGCTGAAGGCAATGCTGCCACCAAAGCGAAGTCCTGTATTCTTATCTGGCTTGATGGCGGTCCCAGTCACCTGGAGACATTTGATCCTAAACCTGAGGCACCCTTGGAGGTGCGTGGACCGCTGGGAACGATTCCCACAACGATTCCTGGGATACGGTTCAGTGAGTGCTTGCCCAAGACGGCAGCAGCCATGAATCAGATTGCGATTATCCGATCGATGACGTCGCCATTAGGGGAGCACAACTTTGGAACGCATTATCTGATGACGGGGTACAAACCCACACCTGTGCTGGAATATCCAGCTTACGGGGCGGTTGTTTCCCAGTTGCATCATGGATCAGGCGTTTTGCCTTCCAATATTGCGGTCCCGAGTTTTAATGTGGGTGGTAGTCGGCTGACGGGCAGTGGATACTTGCCCGCTGCAACTCGCCCATTTTCTGTTGGTAGTGACCCGTCGAAACCAGACTTTACTGTTCGTGATCTTGATTTCTTTCAGGGTTTGAATTTAACCCGGCTTGATCGTCGAAGGCAATTCGTAGCGGCACTGAATGCATTTGAGGAGCGCAAAGGTGAGAACCAAAGTCATTCCCCTGACCCCGATTTGGAGCGGGCTTACAAGCTGATTGCTTCGGAGGATGCGAAGCGAGCGTTTCGTCTCAAAGAAGAGCCGACAGCTTTACGGCAAAAGTATGGTGGTAAGGCGATCGGTCAGAGTTGTCTTCTTGCCCGCCGTTTGGTGGAAAGAGGTGTGCCGTTTGTAACTGTCAATGATCGTGGTTGGGATACTCACGAAAAGTTGCAGGTTCGACTGAAAGATGGATTTGCGGGGGCCAAGGTTGGTGTTGGTTTGGTACCTTCCCTTGATCATGCATTGTCAGCATTGATTCGAGATTTGGAGCAGCGGGCAATGCTGGACGAAACTTTGGTCGTTGTGATGGGAGAGTTTGGGCGAACTCCGAAACTCAATACCCGTGGTGGTCGAGACCACTGGCCACGTGTTTTCAGTGTGTTGATGGCGGGTGGCGGCGT
>NZGD01000102.1 GCA_002690925.1 Rhodopirellula sp. | reverse complement strand
GTAGACGGGCAGCAACTGTTCTTCCCGAACGCCCAGTAGGACAAATCGGGCAAAGTTCTAAGGCCCCTGGCCTGACCCGGTTTTACCCAAAGCAAAAGCCCCGGCATGGCCGGGGCTTTTTATTGGCTGAAAGCAGCTGTTTTTCCCGAATGCCAAATAAGCTAATCTCTGCCAATCTCCGTACAACTTCCATTCTGCGGCATTCATGAAACGGCTATAACAAAAATGACGATTGATCCCATACTTCCCGATCCCACGGATCCCCGGCTTTCCCGGCCGGTAGAAGGTGTTGACGAAAACGGCGAGGCCAAATCGATCAGCGTGATCGAAGAGCGCCCACTGACCATCTACCTGAACAGCCAGGAGATCGTCACGGCGATGACCATTGGCGATCACCCCGAGTACCTGGCCCTCGGCTTCCTGCTCAACCAGGGCATGCTGAAAGAGACCGATGAGGTCACCGGGATCGATTTTGATGAAGAACTCGAGGTTGCCGTGGTTCGAACCTCCAGCGTTACTGATGTCGAGGACAAGCTGGAAAAGAAAACCCGTACCTCCGGATGCGCGGTGGGCACGGTCTTTGGCGACATGATGGCCGGACTGAAAGGGCTATCTTTGCCAGACACCCCGGTACACACCAGCACCTTTTACGACCTTTCCTACCAGATCAACCACACACCCAGCCTGTACATGGAGACCGGCGCCATCCACGGCACCGCGCTTTGCCAGGGCCAGAAAATCCTGGCCTATATGGAGGATGTCGGGCGCCACAATGCCGTGGACAAGATTGCTGGCTGGATGCACCTGAACAATATTTCTGCGGCCGATAAAGTGCTGTACACCACCGGGCGACTCACTTCGGAAATGGTGATCAAGACATCGCTCATGGGCATACCCACTCTGATCAGCCGCTCCGGCTTTACCGCCTGGGGCGTCGATATTGCCCGGCAAGTCGGGCTGACCCTGATCGGGCGGATGCGAGGCAAGAAATTCACCTGCCTGAGCGGCCAACACCGCCTGGTATTCGATCAGGACCTCTCGCAGGTACCCGATGAAGACAAAAAGCTGCGTCGAAAAGGGGCTAAGCATGATTGACGGAGGCACGGCGTGACCGATTGCGCAGTCATCCTGGCCGGCGGCCAGGCAAACCGGATGGGCGGCGGCGACAAAGGCCGGCTTATGCTCGGCGACCAGTCATTGATCCAGCGGGTTATTGAGCGAATCACACCGCAGGTTGACGCGGTGGTACTGAATGCCAACGGCGATATACATCGGTTTGACGATCTGGGTTTGCCAGTGGTCGCAGACTCCATCGAGGGCTTTCCCGGCCCGCTGGCCGGTGTACTGGCCGGCATGGACTGGGCGGCCGAGCAGGGCCATGACTGGCTGATCAGCGTTGCGGCGGACACCCCCTCCTTTCCCCGGGACCTGGCCGAAAGACTGGCCGGACATGATACCCCGGTGGTACTGGCAGCCACGCCGGACCCGGAGCGGGGCCGACTGCCACAACCAACTTTTGGTCGCTGGCAGGTATCCTTGCGCCACAACCTCCGGGCGGCCCTGAACGATGGGGTTCGCAAGATCCGCCAATGGACTCAGGCCCAGGGCGAAACCCTGGTGGTGTTCAACGAGGGCGACTTTTTCAACATCAATACGCCGGAAGATCTGGCCTGGGCGGAGCAGAACCTGAAGTGAACGTCATCGGCATTGTAGGTTGGAAAAACTCCGGAAAGACCACCCTGGCCTCGGCCCTGATTCGTGAGCTGTCCAGTCGGGGGTTAACGGTCAATTCGATCAAGCACGCCCACCACATGGTGGATGTGGACCAACCCGGAACAGACAGCTACAAGCATCGTGACGCCGGCGCCCGGGAGGTCATCCTCGCTGGTGGCCAGCGCTTCGCCATCATGCACGAACTCCGGGGAGCGGCGGAGCCGACGCTGGATGAATTGCTGGCACGACTGAGCCCCTGTGACTGGGTCGTGGTGGAGGGATTCAAAACTCACACCCACGCCAAGATCGAAGTGCATCGACGAGAGGGTTCGAGGTCACCGCTGTTCACCGAGGACCCGAGCATTGTTGCTGTGGCGTCGGACTACGCTGCCGAATTCTCGGGCCCCGTTTTCGACATCAACGACATTCCCGCCATCGCTGATTTTATTCTGAACCGCAAGCAAGCCTGAACGGCACAACCAGGAGCCGAAGATCCATGAAACCGCTTCGCAACGACTGCTTTGCCCTGCCCCCCGGCGTCAACTGGACCCCGGTCGAAGAGGCCCTTGAGCGTTTGCGTTCACGGTTGCACCCTGTGGTGGAGACTGAACACGCCGTTCCCCTGTCCCGGGTAAACGGCCGTATCCTGGCAAGCGACGTCTACGCTCCCCGGGCGCACCCACCAAGCAACAACTCGGCGGTTGACGGCTATGCACTGGCGGGCCCTGTAACGGATGTTCCCTGCACACTGCCTCTGGTCGATGGTCGCAGTGCCGCCGGCGAGCCTTTCAAAGGCCAGGTTCCCGCGGGACATGCGATCCGGATTCTCACCGGCGCAGTCATTCCATCCGGGACAGACACAGTGGTCCTCGAAGAAGACTGTGAAGTCCGGGATGGCCAGCTGTATCTGAACGGCACTCTGAAAGCGGGCGCCAATGCCCGCAAAGCCGGTGAAGACATCCAGGCCCAGGATCGAATCCTGATCGCAGGAACTCGCCTGACGCCGACGCAGATTTCGGTACTCGCCAGCGTTGGGGTGGAGTCGGTCGACGTCTACCACAAGCTGCGGGTTGGCGTTCTGTCCACCGGCGATGAGGTAAAACCGGTGGGCGCCCCGGTCACTGATTGGCAGATCTACGATGCCAACCGGCCGATGCTCAGCGCCCTGGTCTCGCAACTGGGCTACGAGCTGGTGGACCTTGGCCATGCACTCGATCGGGCTGACGAGGTCAAATCGGCGCTGGAAACAGGGGCGCAAGAGTGCGATCTGATCCTCACCAGCGGCGGCGTATCGGCCGGGGACGAAGATCACGTGTCGAAAACCCTGAAAGCCCACGGCGACATCAGCAATTGGCGCATTGCCATCAAACCCGGCCGCCCGCTGGCCCTCGCCATGTTCCAGGGCACGCCCGTGGTGGGCCTGCCGGGCAATCCGGTCGCCGCCTGGGTCTGTGCCCTGCGTTTTGGTGCCCCGGCAATGGCATTACTTGCAGGCGGTGAGTGGTTCGAACCCCAGGCCTACGTGATGCCGGCGAATTTTTCGAAAAACAAAAAGCCCGGGCGCAGCGAGATGCTGCGGGCACGGGTTCGGGATGGGCAGGTAGAGGTGTTCGGTTCGGAAGGCTCCGGCCGGGTGACCGGCCTGGCCTGGTCCGAGGGGCTGGTGGAACTGGATGAAAGTGCCCAACAAATCGAGCCGGGCACTCCCGTGCGGTTTATTCCATACGGCAGCTTCGGTCTGTAATCAGTCGACGCTGCCGTGAACCGCAAAGGCTTCCAGTGAGGCATCCTGAGGCCCCCGGGAACGGTAGGTTTCCTCGACACCCAGCTCGGTCAGGGTGCGGCTGACCATCAACAGTGTGTTGTCCTCGAAGTCCTCGCACATGCTGCGCATCTGGTCGATTTCCTCACAGGCAACCGGGTAGGCCGCGTCGATATCCGGCGCGCCGTAATGGTCAACAAAGGTCTGCGCTAGAGTCCGGCGAACATGCTCCAGTTCCGGTTCGGTAATGTTGCAGACCCCCACGAAACTGGCGCGCCCGCCTGATTCAATGCTGTACCAGCCGTTACTGAACGCCTGACGGGCTTTGCCTTTCAGGTCTCCCTCGGTCCAGTTGGAAAACTCGAAGCCACCGGAGATCGCCCACTCACCGCTGGGTGCAGGCTTTTCAAATACGTTTTCGTCGGAAATATCCAACTGAAGGGTTCGGGCCAGTTTCATACGTGCTCCGCGAATTCGATCAAACTCAGCGTCTCGGTCATGACATCCTGACGCAACAGCATCCGGCCTTTTTCATCCAGGCCAACGAAGGTGCCTGGTCTGGGCCGTTCAATCCTTTTGCCCAAGGTGTCGCACCTTGGCCGCCACTCGTTGTGTACCCGCTCAAAGCCGCTGTCCAAAAAGTAGGTCAGCCACAGCAACGTGTGCTTGGACCAGCTTTCCAGCAGGGCCATGGGTGTGATTTCGATGCAGCCTTCTTCATACAGACAGGTCTCATCCGGATTTTCTCCCGGCTGGTCCGTCTTCGGAATAAACGGCACCTCAATTCCAATCACCAGCCAGTTGGGGTAGGCCTTGGGATCAGACACATCCGATGCGAAACGGACACTGCCACAGAGCGCACCGTTTACCTTGATGCGATCAGGCCACTCAAAGTACACCGGCACTTCGGGCGGGGCCAGCGCGCCAAGACTCTCGGCAAGGCCGATCTGGGCCACATAGACTGCCTGAATCGCCTCTTCAAGCGGTGTTTCGGGCGCCAGGACCAGGGCTGCGCGCAGGGTGTCGTCTTGCTCGGAGTAGAACACCGTGCCGGAATCGACACCCGCGATGGCCCGGCTGACGGCTTTATCAAACGGGTCCATGTGTCTTGGCACCACTTCTCCCGTGAGTAACGGTGGGAACTGGGGTGATTCGATCATTGGATGGCCCGGGCGTAGACGTCAGAGGCGACAATTTCATCGGCGATGCGCTGGAAAGCCTGGGCCTGGGGGCTGTCAGGCTTCGAGACCACAATCGGAACACCGCCGTCCGATCCCAACCGGATATCTAGATCCAGGGGAATCTCTCCGAGGAAGGGCGAGCCCAGCTTCTCCGCCTCGGCTCGTGCGCCGCCGTGCCCAAACGGATGGTGTTCCTTGCCACAGCCATCGCAAATAAACGACGCCATGTTTTCGATCAGCCCGAACAGCGGAACGTCCATTCGCTTGAACATATCAATGCCCTTGCGAGCATCCATCAGGGCGATGTCCTGCGGTGTTGAGACAATCACCGCACCCGCCACGAAGAACTTCTGGCTCAGGGTCATCTGGACATCACCGGTGCCCGGCGGAAGATCCACCAGCAGCACGTCCAGCCGGCCCCATTCAACCTGGTTCATCATCTGCTGCAAGGCGCCCATCAGCATCGGCCCGCGCCAGACGATAGCCTCGTCCTCCGGTGCCATCAGGCCCAGGGACATCAGCGTTACGCCGTGATTTCTCAGCGGCAGGATGGTGCTTCCATCCGGGCTGGACGGACGACCGGAAACCCCCAGCATACGGGGCTGGCTCGGGCCATAGACGTCAGCGTCCAGCAAGCCGACCTTCAGCCCTTTCGAGGCCAGGGCCACCGCCAGGTTGGACGACACGGTCGATTTACCAACGCCGCCCTTGCCCGACGCAATGGCAATGATGCGATCCACGCCCTTCGGGTTCTTGTCCTGAGGCCTTGGAGCGTCAGTACCGATCAGATTCGGCTTTTTTCCTACTTCGGTGTACTCAACCATGGTGTGTCCTGTTGTTTTTAGCTGTCCAGATAGTCATCACTGGTGCGGACCCGCGGGCGCTCGCCACCGGCCATGGGCGCTGTGCTGCCATGGAACTGGGCCTTGACCCGACAGTCGTCGCACATCTTGATGAGCTGCACATTATCAGAGTTCTTGTACATCCAGTGCTGGTTTTCCAGCTTCTCGACGATGCGGTTAATCGTGCTGGCTACACCAAACGGGGTGCCACACTTGATGCATTCGAAGGGCTCTTCACCGTGCAACGCCCGGGCACTGAGCGCCGCCTTGGACACATCAAGCTGGGGCTTCAGGGTGATGGCGGTTTCCGGACAGGTACTCTCGCAGATACCACACTGGACGCAGGCGTTTTCCGTGAACTGCACCTCGGGCCGATCCGGATGGTCACCAAGGGCGCCGGTCGGACATAGTGATACACAGGCAAGGCACAGGGTGCATTTATCGGAATCAATTTCGATGGCACCGTAAGGCGCGCCTTTAGGCAACGGAATCGGCTCTTCAATTTTCTCCGACATGGCGGCCACTGTAACCCGGGTAATATCCCGGCGACCGCCCACCAGCAGCACAGGGTCGCTCACGCGACCGGCATTGTCCCCGGCGTCGCAAAGCTCGATGGCGGAAATAACCCTGATCCGGCTCGGCGAGTTGTGGGTACCCTTGAGCATGGCCTGGGCCAGCTCCACTTCTGCGGTCACTGCACGGCGATCCAGCTCGTTGTCCGCAAGGATGAGAACCTCGGCGTAGCCGGCACCAAACGCCGCCATGATTTCAGCGTGGCCGATCCGGTCGACATGCTCCAGCCCCATCGGGATCAGATCATCCGCGAGACCATTATCGTAGCGGGCCAGGTTGGCAATGGCCTCTGTGCCAGCTTCCAGGGTATGGAAGACCAGGCGGGGCGATTCGTGGGTATGCTCGCGGTAGACTTTGGCCATCACTTCCACAGCCTTGGTGATCGCCTCGAACGGCGTCTCATTCATGGTCACTGCAGAGGTGGGACAGACGGCAGCGCAGGAGCCGCAACCGGCACAGATATCCGAATCAATCTGGATGTGATCCCCGAAGGAAAAAATAGCCTCTGTCGGGCAGACATCCAGGCACCGTGTACAACCAGGCTTGTTGGCCCGGGAGTGCGCGCACAGAGACTCTTCGAGCCTGAAATAGACGGTTTTTTCGAATTCACCCACCATTTCCCTTGCCGTCAGGGCAATGCGCTCCAGCTCGCCGGACTTTTCCGGATCGGCCCAGAAGTAGCCGTTGCGCTTCTCGTGGCTCGGAAATGCCGGGGCGCCGCCCCGCAGATCGATAAACACATCGCATTCGCTGCGGGCGGTGGGCTTGGCCGCCTCGTAACCCAGCTCACCGCGACCGGCCGGGTGCAAGGGTTGCAGGTGGGCAAATTCCAGCTTGAAATTGCCAAGTGCACCGTAGGCTCCCGTCAGCTGGCCCTTGGCCACGTCGTAAGCGGCAGATGGCAGCTGGATGGGGCCGGCATCATTAACAATGCAGGTAACACCCAGTTCGTCCTGCACCAGTCCGGCCATCCGGATTGCCTTCTCGGTAGGACCGACGATGCAGCACACGCCGTTGGACTGAATGGTTTTCGCCGGCGCCATGGGCGGCGGCAATTGGGCGGCGGCAATCAGGGCTGCCTGCTTCGCATGCAGGCGCTCGGGCTTCGCGTCGGGGGCGCTCCAGCCAGCACGATCCCTGATATCAATAGATTGGAGTGGCGCGGCGTGTTGGATCTCGGCGTGAACGTCCTCCGCAAGGCGCTCGAACAAAGCTGCCTGCTGGCCACAGGCAATCAGGACATCGTTGCTGGCGCCCAGATGCTCGGCGGCAACGCTCAGTTCCTTGCCGCACAGTTGATCAACTGCAATCGCCTGTTCAGCGCCTGCGGCTTTGCGCAAAGCCTCTGAATCGAAGGTCTGTGATTTGTCGCAGCTGCATAGTAATAAGGTCTTATGTGCCGTCATCAGGAAATTGACTCTTTCGTTGTTTTTATACGTATACGCTTACGTATCGCTTTTCGAGCATGCCACAGGCATTATCTTTTGGACAATTGGATAATCTTTTGTGCCCTGCTAGTTTTACGCTATAACAAAAAATGAGAAGCACCATGAGTAGTCGTACAGAACAGTGGAAACGCGAGCTGAGGGTTGGCGCTGTCGTTCGTCGATCCCCGGGCGTCACTCGCTGGGTAAAAGAAATCTGGAAGCCGGTTGCCGTCATACCTGGTGCACCCGATGCATTCTGGAAAGAATTGGTTCGCGAGGAAGACGTGGTCGATTACCACGCGGGCACCGTTACGATGGAGCTTTTTCGGGCCGACGTCGAAGGCTATCTGGTCTCTCTGAACATGGCCGTTCCATCTGTATGGATCATCATGGACAGAGATGTAACGAGCCAGTCGCCCTCCGGATGGGTCGTGAGCACTATTACCGCCAGCGCCCATGAAGCACTGGACGCCCTTGATAGTGGCGAAAGCATTGTTGAGGCGGTTCCCATTCCCGAATCAATGGCGGCCTGGATCAAGGAATTTATCGACATGCACTACATCGAGGAGCCGTTCAAGAAACGTCGCCGCGATGAAGTTCGCGTTGATGGCGCCGAGGATGCCAAGGGCGACCCGCGCATTCGCCAGGAAAGCGACGTTTACCGTGCCCCTGCGAACATCAAAAAGCCGAGAATTCAGTAATGGCCGAATCAAGACTCCAGCGTTGGGCTCGCAAGAAGGCCGAAGCCGCCAAGCGCCCGGAACCATCTCCTCCTCCGGTTATCGAGACTGAGCCAGCCCCGGAGGAGCAGGAACTGGCGATCAATGAAGCATTGCCGGAACACGAGCTACTAGAGAAGTATGGCCTGCCTGACCCGGAAAACATTGAACTGGGTACGGACATCACCGGTTTCATGCGCAAGGAAATTCCGGAGTTCCTCCGCCGCAAGGCCCTGAGGGGACTCTGGAAATCCAACCCGGTACTGGCCGTTCTGGACGGCCTCAATGATTACGATGAGGACTACACACTGGCCTCGACGGCCGGACAGACAGTGAAAACTTTATACAAGGTTGGAGAGGGGCTCGTCGACAAAGCCAAAAAAGCCGCGGACGTCGTGGACGATCAGTCGGAAAAGCAGGCAGTCTCATCGTTGGCAGAGCCTGATTCCACAACCGCCGAGGAACCGGATTCTGAGGACAGTCCCGAACTGGAAGATATGGCAACGCCGACGGAACTTCCCGAGCAGCAGCTTGCCCAAGAAGAGGCGACCTACTCGGAAGAGGAGCCGGAACCACGATTCCGTCCTCGTATGCGTTTTGACTATTAGCAGAATACGTTTCAGCTATTAGCAAATTAAAGGTCGGTCAGGCCAATATTCTGGATTGTGTACTAGAATAGCGTGACAGGCCGCACATAATAATTAGAAGGAACAGGAATTGAGTAACACTGCGGAAATCCAGTGCCCGCGTTCGATCTCTGAAGAAGATCGTGCCAGGGCCCAGATCTATCAGCTGCTTGGCGTCCTGCTTGTAGACCCGCCCTCCAGTGAATTGCTGAAGGGGCTGGCTTCATTACAAGGCGACGAGACGCCCCTCGGTTCGGCCTGCAAAAACTTGGCAGCCCTCGCCGAACGCACCAACCCATATGACGCCGAGAGAGAGTTCAACAATCTGTTTGTCGGACTCGGTCGCGGAGAACTGCTCCCCTATGCCAGCTACTACCTCACTGGCTTCCTGAATGAGAAGCCCCTGGCGGAGCTGCGTACGGATCTCATGACCCGCGGTATCAAATCCCGCAGCGACGTAAAGGAGCCGGAAGATCACATCGGCACCCTCTGCGAAATCATGGCGGGCATCATCACCGGGGAATTTCCATGCGACAGCGGACTGCCGTCGCAAAAAGCATTTTTTGATGCCCACCTGGCAAAGTGGGCAGCCTTGTTTTTTACCGACTTG